>JAISCN010000022.1 GCA_031265515.1 Clostridiales bacterium
AGCTGCAATAAAAGCTAAAATAAAATGTAATCAATGACTAAATGAGAGATATAACAAAAAGTTTTTAATATTAAAGATGTTTTAGATATTTTGTTGAGTTCTAGGATTTCGATTATGAATACGTTGAATAAGAGCTGCAATAAAAGCTAAAATAGCTGAAGCTATCAAAAAAATTGCAGATGTTGCTGCTAGAGATAAAAAAGCCGTAGATTTTAAACTAGCTTCTAAACCGATTTCTGATAATTTTGAAATAGCTACAGTAAAACTCGCAAACGCTGCTGTAAGTGATATGCCCAGTAATACTAGTGCTGCTATTTTGACTGATTCGCTGCGATTAGATTGATCTGCTGTTGTCTCTGAAATTTCTGTTCTTGCTGTTTCTCGTGGAGAAGAAAACAATTGATGGCTGATATCTGATACGCCTTGTAGTGGCGTAGTTTCTTTTTTTTCATCCTTCTCCATTTCTGATGGTTGCGTTGATGGCATTGGTGTTGATGGTGTTGATTGTATTGGTGGTATCGGCGGTGTTGGTGGATGTTCGGTTATCGAAGTAATTGTTGGTAATGTATCTTGTGAAGGTAAAACAACTTGTTGAGATCCGGTAATTTCTAACTGTTCTAAAATAGTTCTTTTTTCTGGAGTGACTAAGTTGAAAATTCTATCAGCCGGAAATTTATTAAGTAATCCCACGTATGATGGAATCAAATCATTAAAATCCGGAATTGCATCTGAATTCGTAGTAAATGCTTCATGTCTTGAAACAAATTTCATTTCAAATGTATATTGAGCACTGGGTGGCAAATTACTTATCATAGTTTTAGCGGTCTCAGAACCGAAGAATTTATAATAATTAATGAGTGTATTCAAACATGCTAGTAATAAATTATCTTCAATTGCAAAACTTTCATCAGTAGACGAACAATAAAGTATTAAAAGCGAATTATGTATAGCTTTCGCCATTTTGGCGATAAATTCATTTTCTGGGCTGTCTTTTGCTAAACCATATTGTGCGCAAAAATTATCTTTTAAACTTTCTAAATCAAAAAGTTTAAGATCTGTGGGTTTAGTTCTTTGAAGTCTAAAATCTCTTATTCCGCAAAATTTTAACATATTCCAGCTTTCATTTCTTCCTGCTCTTGCTCTTTGGTAAATAAAATTAAGCACGGCAGTTTTATTATTCGAATCCTCAAAAAAACTCTGCATCAAATCGTATCCCGTTGAATCTTCAAAATCTTGCAAATCTCTTGGTTGCATTTCAGTCTCCTACGCAGTGCTTATTAATTTATTAAACTTAAAATAAAAGATATATTCAGCATAAAAATACACGTTTATAACTTATATAATTATAAACAAAAAAATTGAATGATATCAATATTTTTAGTCGCAATATCAATTATCAGATTGAACAAATTAAATCGTCTAAACTTTTAGCTTCTGGATGACTTTTTAGAAAATTATGTGCTTTTGAATTTAGAATACATTCATCACAGAAGGATTTAAGCGCAATACCAACGGGTATGCAAATAATCACAATTATTAAAGCGATCGAGATAATTTTTAGGACATAATAAAATGATTCTTCGCAGAAAGGTTCGATTTGTTGTTTTAAAATTTCTGAAAAATTATCTAAAATATCAGGATTATCTATAACTAATTGTTGAAATTCAAAATTTGTTATTAAAAGACTAATTGCTTTTTCTACAGGTTTAAGAGCACATGGATCAACTTTTGATAGATACAGAATATTTCTCATAGTTTCTTTATTTTTAAAATTTAATCCCCTGATTTCTACGTCGCTGAGAGGGTGTTCAGGTTCTATATCATCTAATCCTATTGTTTTCAATTTTGAATCTAAAATATAAAAAAAAATACACATTTGATCAAGTTTCTCTTTAGATTTAAAATTTCTTAGAATAGTTGTAACATCATTTAAAAGGTGCGGATTATAAAAAAAAGCAATGTAAAAGTGCATGATAAAACGTTTCTTCTCTTTAATCTCGATTGTTGAATTTTTGTATCCAAAAAAAACATAGGGAATTGATCTATCAAAATCAGCATTGTGTATCTTTACTTTTCTGTTATATTTTTCGCAAACAAAATGATTAGTTCCTTGAGTAAAAAAACAACTCTCATAAGGAATAATAATTTTTCTTGATAAATTTTTTTTCATTACTATTGCAGCAAGCTGAAGTATTTTTTTATCATCCACAATAAACTTTTTATCGTAAAACATCTTTGCTGCTGTTGCTAATCCGGTTTTTATGCCTTCGTTGGTTTCGATATATTTATTTATACAAAATTCCATATTTCTAGTACTAAAATTAAATTTACTATCTAACAAATTTGGTACTGATCTTTTGTAAACGCTAAGTAAAACTTCTAAAGTAATATTTATTATGAGTAACATAAGACAAGTTTGTAAGATTTTATTTTCTACATCCATTTCTAAATCAAATTCGTTTATTGCTTTTTTCTTAAATTCGAGTACAAGAAGACTATTACTAAATAGCATTTGCTTTATGCACATTGAAATTAAAACAATTTCTATTTTCCAGTTATTTTTGTCTCCATTGTCAAGATCGATCATCATTTTAGTATTATAGCGAATATTAACTAAAAAGAACAAAATTTCAATCTGAAAATAATATCTTTTTTTGTACTAATATTTTTTTGAATTTTCAAATGTGTTTCGCATTTATTTTTTTGTTATTGCTAAACTTATAATTAATATTAAATTATATCTCTTTATCTTAAGTGTTTTTAATTGTCGGCTTATTTCATATCAGTTTAATATCAATTGCTTTTTTCGTGCAAAAAGACCTGTTAAAAAATTACAGAAAATATTTTGATCTAACGTTATTACGCATAAATCATATATCGTTATTAATGGCAAAATTATATAAATATTGTTGTGCAAATCCTGCTAGATTTCCAAACTTTTCTATTCCAAATTTTTCTATTTCTAAAACGCTTTTTTTATTACCATCAAAATATTTTTTTTCTATGATTCTTTTTATCCACACGTCAACAGGAAAATTTTCATATCTAGAAAAACTAAACAATAAAACACAGTTAGCAATTTTGTTACCAACTCCATTTATTTCAATTAATTTTTTCTTAATATCTTGAGTTTCTAAAAATTTAAGATTTTTGAATTTATAATTTTTTTTTATAGCATCAATTATATACTTCGCACGAAAACCAGTTTTTAAAATTCTAAATTCATCTTCTGATAAATTAACGAGATCACTAAATTTTGGAAAACTAAAAAAATTTTCTTTTATTTTTTTTCCGTAAACTCTCGAAATATTTTCTATGATTTTTTTTATACGCGCGATTCTATTATTTTGAGAAATTATAAAACTAATTAAAGTTTCGAAAAAATCTTGTTTTAAAATTCTTATTCCCGGAGAAAAATCTATAACTTGTTTTAAAAAACTATCGATACATAATATTTTTTTTATCTCACAATAATTTCGATTTAAGTCAAAATAATCTATCCAAATATTTTCGAAGTCACAAGTATCACAATTATTAAAAAAAATTTTATTTTTATCAACTTGTTCTATTTCTAAAATTTTTTCTTTTGCGATAATGATAAATTTATTTTTATTTAAATTAAAAAATCTAAAACATTGTCCGCAATTTAAAGTTTGATATACATCAAAATCTTCGCACTCTAGAATTATTTTCGACTTATCTTTCTTATATTTCATCAATATTTTCTCAAGCTATTTTTAAAATATATAATGCTAAATTAATCGTATCATTCCAAATTATAAAAACTAATCTAAAAAAAATTTTTCTGCTATTTTTTTCGGTTTTTTATTTTTTATAAAAATAAATGTAGCAAAGAGAATAATTCCTATCGTAAAACCAGCAATAATGGGTGAAAAATGTGTAAAACATATAGTGCTCATTTTTGTCTTAAAAAAATCAGTTGAAATTCCTATCCATCCAATACTAATTAAAGAACCAATTCCAATCGGCATTGTGCCAACAAAAATATATGTTTTTGTTGAATTTGTTTTTTGTGTAAACGACTCTGACGCAAAAAAATTTTGTTGTAAATTAACAACTTCAACTGGTTTTAATTCTCCAGAAGCAAATTTTTCGAAATAATCTAATTGTTCTTCTGTTAAAAAAATTTTTAGCCATTCTCTATGAAATTCAATTAAATTTTTTACAAATTTTTTAAGCAGATCATTGTGAACCCAACGATCACTTATTTCAGAATCATTCAATAGAGAATTGCCATCAAATCTTATTTGCCTTGTTGAACCCCAAATTTTTTTTACTAAACAATGTGTACCTGATTTACGAGCCAAATCACTTTCACGATTTGTGACTTCTTTAATTTGATGTTCTACACAAGAAAATGCCGTTTTAAGATGTTCTGAGTGTTCTAAATCTAAATCGTCTATATCTAATTTAGATAAAAAATAATAAATTAAAAGTACACTTACAGAAACCGAAGATTGATTTTCAGTTACATCAGGTGTAGAATGTACAAAAGAGTAAACAGTTTGATTATTTCTTATAGTAAGATTTTGCATGCATAAAAACAGCGCTTTCAATTCAACTTTTAGTTGTTCGTTTTCGTCTTCAACTTCTCTATAACTTATGTTGCTAAACATATTTCTAATTTTATCTAAGATAGTATAATAACATCGATTAAGACTGATTTTCGCATTTTTGTCCAAGTAAATCGCTCACCTATTTATTTTTCTTAAAATAAAATAAACTTGATCGAACTAAATATAGATTAATTATAACATAAAAAATCAGCAAACGATCATAATTTTGTCGTAATTTTTTTGGTATTTATGAGTACTTATGTACAAGAATCAATGATGTCTTTTTATTATATATATTTTTATAATTTTTAAAAAACAGAATAAGATTTATCTTTGTTTATTCAAGATAATATGTTGGGTATGCTCGTTTACAAAAATTTTTATATATCAGGTTTTTTATAATATTCTTTTGATATATATATATATTTTTATAACTTTTAAAAAATAGGATAAAATTATCTTTGTTTATTCAAGATAATATGTTGGACATATTTAACAGTAAATGATTGGTTTTATTTGCTTCTCAATTTTTATTTTATTTTCTAGGAGATTTTAATGTTACAAAAAAAAACAATGGATGGAAATGCAGCTGCTGCACATTCTTCGTACGCATTTACAGAAGTTTCAGCAATATATCCAATAACACCATCTTCGCCAATGGCTGAAATAACTGATGAATGGTCTGCTCATAACAAAAAAAATATATTTAATAAAAAAGTTAAAATTATAGAAATGCAATCAGAAGCTGGAGCTGCAGGAACTGTTCATGGGTCGCTTTCTGCTGGCGCGCTTACAACAACTTACACAGCATCACAAGGTCTTTTATTAATGATACCAAATATGTACAAAATTGCGGGAGAACTTTTACCAGCTGTTATACACGTAACTGCAAGGACAATCGCAACACACGCTCTATCTATTTTTGGTGATCATGGCGATGTCATGTCATGCAGACAAACTGGATTTGCTATGTTATGCTCTTCAAACGTTCAAGAAGTTATGGATCTTACCGCCGTTTCGCATCTAAGCGCGATAAAATCACGAGTACCATTTATGCATTTTTTTGATGGATTTAGAACTTCTCATGAAATTCAAAAGATTGATGTGCTTGATTATGAAGATTTAAAAAAAATAGTCGATTGGGAAGCTATAAAAAAATTTAAATTAAGATCTTTAAATCCAGAAAATCCATTTACCCGAGGTACTGCACAGAATTCCGATGTTTTTTTTCAAGTGCGCGAAGCAAGTAATATTTATTATCAAAACGTTCCCAATATAGTTGAGAATTATATGAACGAGATAAATAAAATAACCGGACGTGATTATAAATTATTTAATTATTATGGAGATATCAATGCAGAAAATATAATTATTGCGATGGGTTCTGGATGTGATGCGATAGAAGAAACAATTGATTATTTAAATTTACACGGTGAAAAAGTTGGAATGATAAAAGTTCATTTATATAGACCATTTTCTATCGATCATTTATTTAAAGTTTTGCCGAATAGCGTTAAAAAAATTGCAGTACTCGATAGAACAAAAGAACCTGGATCACTTGGAGAACCATTATATCAAGACATAGTAACAGCTTTTTTCGAGAAAGAAAAAAAACCCATAATAACGGCTGGTCGATACGGAATTGCATCAAAAGAATTCACGCCAGCACAGATTATTGCGATATTTAACAATTTAAAAAATACTAATCCTAAAAAACATTTTACAGTTGGAATAATTGATGATATCACTAATTTTTCTCTCGATGTTCCTAATGAAATCAATGTTACACCAGAAGGAACTATATCATGTAAATTTTGGGGAATTGGTTCTGATGGAACTGTTGGAGCAAATAAAAATTCTATTAAAATCATTGGCGATCATACTGACCTTTTTGTTCAAGCTTATTTTTCATATGATTCAAAAAAATCTGGTGGCGTAACACAATCGCATTTAAGATTTGGGGATAAATCTATACGTGCAACTTATTTAGTAAATGCCGCTGATTTTATTGCGTGTCATAAACAAAGTTATATTTATCAATATGACATGACGAGTGATTTAAAAGATGGTGGTGTATTTTTATTAAACTGCTCGTGGAATTTAAGCGAACTTGAAGAAAATTTGCCAGTTAATTTAAAAAGACACATTGCTAATCATAATATAAAATTTTATATAATCGATGCAACAAAAATAGCAAAAGAAATAGGTCTTGGTGGTCGTATAAATACAATTTTGCAGGCAGCTTTTTTTAAATTGACAAACATAATTCCAGTTGAAAAAGCAAAAGAATATATGAAAGATGCAATTTTAAAAACTTATGGTAAAAAGGGCGAAAAAATCGTTAACATGAATTATGCTGCTGTCGACGCTGGTTTAGAGAATTATCACGAAGTGAAAGCGCCGGATTTATGGAAAAATATAAGAGATAATAATAATAATTTCTATGATTTTGATAATGATAATAATAATAATGATGATGATGATGATTTAAAAAAATTTGTTAAAAAAATTGCTAACAAAATAAATAAATTAGAAGGTCATAAATTAAAAGTAAGTGATTTTGTTGACTATGTAGATGGAACTCTGCCTCACGGAACTTCGCAATATGAAAAACGTGGAATTGCGATTGATATCCCAGAATGGATAAAAGAAAATTGTATTCAATGTAATCAATGTTCGTTAGTTTGTCCACATGCAGCTGTAAGATCATATTTAATCTCTCGTGACGAAGTTACTCCTGAAAGTTTTGAATTTATAAAAGCAAATGGAAAAGAGTTTGAAAATTATAATTTTAGAATTCAGGTTTCGCCTTTGGATTGCACAGGATGTTGTAATTGTGTACAAGTTTGTCCAGCAAAAAACAAAGCATTAGTCATGAAATCTTTAGAAACTCAAGAGAATCAGATAAAAAACTGGAATTATGCAACAAAAAAATTATCTCATAAAAATATTGAAAATATAAATAATATAAAAAATAGTCAGTTTGTTAAGCCTTTACTAGAATTTTCTGGAGCATGCGCTGGTTGTGGTGAAACTCCTTATGCGAAATTATTAACGCAATTATTTGGCGATCGAATGTATATTGCAAATGCGACCGGTTGTTCATCAATTTGGGGAGGAAGTTATCCTTCTTCGGTTTATACTAAAAATCATGAAAACAAAGGACCAGCCTGGTCAAATTCTCTTTTTGAAGATAATGCAGAATTTGGTTTAGGTATGTATTTAGCAACAAAACAAATCCGCGAAAATTTACGCGATAGTTTAATAAAGTTAAAAAATACAACAAACGATGATAATTTAAAATCGTTAATAAATAATTGGTCAGAAAGTTTTAATGACGGTGAAAAAAGCAAAGTTACTAGCAAAGAATTATTATTAAAACTAGAAAAAAATATAAATCTAGATAATATTAACGAAATTTTAGAATTAAAAAAATATTTTATAAAGAAATCTCAGTGGATTTTAGGTGGAGACGGCTGGGCCTATGATATTGGATTTGGTGGATTAGATCACGTCTTAGCTTCTGGAGAAAATATAAATGTTTTGGTTTTTGATACTGAAGTTTATTCTAATACCGGAGGACAATCTAGCAAAGCTACACCAACTGGTGCTGTTGCAAAGTTTGCTTCTTCTGGAAAGAAAATTAAGAAGAAAGATTTGGGTATGATAGCAATGTCATATGGATACGTTTATGTTGCACAAGTCGCTATGGGTGCAAGTCAATCACAATTAATAAAAGCGTTTATAGAAGCCGAAAGATATGATGGACCTTCGTTGATAATTGCCTATGCACCGTGTGTGAATCACGGGATAAAATCAGGAATGTCTTTTTCACAAGAAGAAACTAAGCGAGCTGTTGCATCAGGATATTGGCATTTATATAGATATAATCCAGAGTTAGAATTATCTAATAAAAATCCATTTATTTTAGACTCTAAAGAACCAACTCTAAGCTATCAAGATTTTATAAATCAAGAAGTAAGATACTCTTCGTTAAAATTATTATTTCCAGAAAAAGTTGATGAGTTATTTAAACAAGCAGAACTAGATGCAAAAAAAAGATATGAATCTTATAAAAAATTAGCTAATTTTTA
>JAISCN010000039.1 GCA_031265515.1 Clostridiales bacterium
TATTTTTTTATGATTATAACTTCGATAATTGTTTTAATAATTTCTGGAAGTAATCTTATTGACACTTCTTTCAAAATTTTAAACATATATCTCAGCATCTAATCACCTCACTTTTTTGCAAGTGAGGAAGTCGCCCATGTCGTCAAATCTAATTGACAGAACAACCGGAGTCTTAGATAAGACTCACAGAAAAAATAACATAAAATTTATTTTTATAAATTTATTTTTTATTGACTAAAGAAAATAATTTTGAGTAGAATAAAAACATAACGGTTGTTCGTCATAGACGACTTTCTAAAATTAACTAAATACAATAGTCGTTAATTTGTCAGGTCAGCGACTATTTTTTGTTGATGAATTCAAGAAATCTTTCTAAAATGTTTTTTGTCCAGCTTTTTTAATACTTAACATTTAATAAACAATATTAAAAAAAAATTAAAATTCTATTTTACCTGGAATGATAGAAATATCTAATTTTAGATAAAACACAATGTATTAAAGTTGAATTTAAAAATCTTGACACAATTTTATTATAACAATTATAATAATATGATTCTAGTTAGAGCCCAGATAGCTCAGTCGGTAGAGCAAAGGACTGAAAATCCTTGTGTCGGCGGTTCGATTCCGTCTCTGGGCAGTCTTTTAGATTGTGCAGATGTAGTTTAGTGGTAAAACTTCAGCCTTCCAAGCTGACTATGTGGGTTCGATTCCCATCATCTGCTATTTTTTTTAAAAAATAAGTTATTTTTAAAATATTTTTTGCATAAGTAGCTCAGTGGTAGAGCATCGCCTTGCCAAGGCGAGGGTCGCGGGTTCGAATCCCGTCTTGTGCTTGCGATGTTAGAGTTAAAGTATATTTATGAATTTTTAAATTAAATTTAATTTATTGGTTTTTTGATAAAAAGTTTAGAAGTATTTTTATTTTTTTAATCGTAATTAAATATGCAAGTTATGCGTTAGTTTAAGAAAACTAAGCGATTTTTTTAATGCTATTTTCTATCTCGTAATTCTTTTTAAATACAAAACATTTTAAGATCAAAATCAATCTTTCTAATCTTTCTGAAAAAACAAGTTAATTATTATTAAAAAAATGAAATATTATTAATTTTTTTTGATTATATTAAACCTAGTTTATAATCAATTAAAATAATCTTTATCTTTTTAGTTAATTTTTGTAATTTTTTATAACTTAAAAATTAATTATACTTATAAAAATAAAATTTGAGGTTATTTTTTATTAATATATTTAATGCTATTATATTGGGTATTGCTCAGGGATTAACGGAATTTTTGCCAGTAAGTTCATCAGGTCATCTAGTCTTACTTCAAAAGATTTTTAATATCAAGGAAAATACATTAATTTTTGATGTGTTGCTTCACGTTGCAACTCTTGTACCGGTTTTAATAATTTTTAGAAAAAAAATTTTAAATTTGATCTTTAAACCTTTTCAGAAATATAATTTTTACATAATTTTATCTACTATACCAGCTGCTGCAGTCGCATTTTTTTTTGGTAGTTTTATTGAGAGTTTATTTACCGATCCGAAACTTTTATGGCTGGCTTTTTTTTTAACTTCTATCTTAATTTTATTTGCTGATAATATATCCAAAAAAAATTTTAACGAAAAAATAAATTTTAAAAAATCGTTAATGATTGGTTTAATTCAGGCGATTGCTATTATACCAGGAATTTCACGTTCGGGTTCAACTCTTAGTTCTGCGCTATTATGCAAAATGAAAAAAAAAGAAGCAATTGAGTTTGTTTTCTTAATTTCTATTCCAGCTATCGTAGGAGCGTTTATATTACAAGCAAAAAAAATATGTTTACTAGAAAAATATAGTTTAATTTTTAATACTCCGATAATTTTAGGATTTTTATGTGCGATGTTGTCAGGGTATTTATCAATAAAATTCATGATAAATCTAATTCACAGTCACAAATTAAAATTATTTTCGTATTATTTATTTATTATTTCGTTTTTGATTTCTATAGATCAGTTTTATTTTAAGATATTTTTTTAAACTTTTTTAAAATAGAATTCAGAAGGCTAAGTTAAATTTTTATTTTTTAATATATTTTTATTTTTCTAAAAGGTGATTAGGATTAAAGCCGTCATATTAGCAGCGGGAAATAGTCGTCGTATGTTATCTGATGTTCCAAAAATTTTACACAAGATTTGCGGAAAATATATGTTGGATTGGGTTATAGATTCATGTCGTGAAAGCGGAATAAATGATATACTGGTTGTAATTGGAAACGGGTCTGAATTGGTCAAGAAAAATATTAGTGACGTAAATTTTTGTATTCAAGATAAACAATTAGGAACTGGTCACGCTGTGAAATGCGCGAGAGATTTTTTCGGCGATACTGATAAAAATATTTTAATATTAAATGGCGATATGCCACTAATAAATTCTGATACTCTAAAAAATTTTATACATGAAGCTAAACAAGAAGACGCTAGTTTAATTTCGACGCGTATAGACAACCCGACTGGTTATGGAAGAATATTAAAAAATAAAAATAATTTTGAAAAAATAATAGAAGAAAAAGACGCCAACAATAACGAAAAAGAAATAAACGAAATAAATGTTGGAGTTTATTTATTTAAAACGAAAATTTTAAATCAAACTTTAGATTTTTTAAATAATTATAATTCTCAAAGTGAATATTATTTGACAGATGTTTTTGAAATTCTAAAATCTCAAAAATATAGAGTTAAGATTTTTTATCACGAAAATAATAAAGAGTTTTTTGGTGTAAACGACAGATATGAGCTTTCTCGTATTGAACGAATGATGCGTGAAAAAATTAATAAAAATCATATGCTAAATGGAGTAACGATAGTAAATCCAGATACAAGTTATATAGATTTTGGTGTTGAAATTAATTCAGATACGGTAATTATGCCAAATAGTTTTATTTCAGGAAATACAAAAATAGGAAAAAAATGTTTAATTGGTCCTGATACTAATATTTTTTCTTCTAGAATTTTTGACAACGTAGAAATTTATAAAAGTGTTGTAAAAGAATCAGTAATACACAATAATGTTGTTATAGGTCCTTTTAGTTATATTAGACCAAATTGTATAATAAAAGAAAATGTAAAAATTGGTGATTTCGTAGAAATCAAAAACTCTAATATAGAAAAAAAAACTAAGATATCACATTTAACTTACATCGGTGATAGCGATGTTGGAGAGAACGTTAATTTTGGATGTGGTTGTGTAACAGCTAATTACGATGGAAAAAACAAAAATAAAACAATAATTGAAAATGATGTTTTTGTAGGATGTAATGCGAATTTGATTGCACCTATTGAAATTAAAAGAAATTCTTATATCGCCGCCGGTTCAACCATTGATAAAAACATTCCAGAAAATACTCTCGCTATTGCAAGAGCAGTCCAGATAAATAAATTAGATTACGATTTTAAAAATAAAAATAAAAAAATACAATAATTTTAATTTTGTAAGTAATAATTACTTAATGTTTGGAAATATTGTTCTATAATTTCCAAAAAGATAGTAAAAGAATTAGTATTTATCTCAGAATGATCGCACAAGATGTTTTCAAAACATCTGAAATGTTCTTTATCATATGATCACCTCACTTTTCTTACGAGTGAGAAAATCGTCTATGTCGTCAAATTTAATTGACAAAACATGATATAAGACTCACGGAAAAAATAACATAAAATTTATTTTTATAAATTTATTTTTTATTGACTAAAAAAAGTAATTTTGAGTAAAATAAAAATATAACGGTTGCTCGTCACAGACGACTTCCTCGAGAAAATTAAGAACATAGTCGTTACTTTCTAGGGATAGCGACTATTTTTTATTGATGAACTCAAAAGTTTTCTTAATAATTTCAGAAATAACTTTTAGTATTATTGTTTCTAAAATATCTAGAAGATACTTTTTCATGTCATCACCTCACTTTATTGCGAGTGAGGAAGTCGCCCATGTCGTCAAATTTAATTGACAGAGCAACCGGAGTCTTAAATAAGACTCATAAAAAAAATAACATAAAATTTATTTTTATAAATTTATTTTTTATTGACTAAAAAAAGTAATTTTGAGTAAAATAAAAATATAACGGTTGCTCGTCACAGACGACTTCCCAGATAGAGATACTATTAAAATAGTCGATCATCTTGCTGGATTAGCGACTATTCTTTTGTTTTATATAATTTTGAACAGTTTTGATAATTTTAAAAAGTAATTCTATTACTTTCAAAACATCTAAAATATTCTTTATCATATAATCACCTCACTTTCTTGCGAGTGAGGAAGTCGCCTATGTCGTCAAATTTAATTGACAGAGCAACCGGAGTCTTAAATAAGACTCACAGAAAAAATAACATAAAATTTATTTTTATAAATTTATTTTTTATTGACTAAAAAAAGTAATTTGGAATAAAATAAAAATATAACGGTTGCTCG
>JAISCN010000009.1 GCA_031265515.1 Clostridiales bacterium
TTAATTTTTTATTTTTATCGAATTAATTCTATAATCCAAATATTAATCCACAAAAATTCTGGAGAAAAAATGCCACAAACTATAAAAATCTCAAAACAAGAAGACATAGTAAGCCCCTACACAGACACAAGCTTCAAACACATCTTTACAACAGAACAACCAGAATCAAAAGAAGCTTTAATAGATTTCCTATCAGCTTTCTTAGAAAAAGAAGTTATATATGTAAAGTTAATGCCAAATGAACCACCGACAGAAAACATTCAAGATAAAGCAATAATATTTGATATTCGTTGCATATTCAACGACAATGAAAGAGCTAACATCGAAATACAAGTTTATCCAAGTGATTTTGAAATATAAAAAACAAAGATATAGAGAAAAAAACGAATTTACAAAAGACAAACTCGTATAAAAACATCGTATATTCTGGTCTATTAATAAGCAATAAATAAAAAAAGTTAATTCTTGTTTTTTTGTCAAAACTATACTCGCATTTCAAAAAAATAGAGGTTGAGTATTGTGTCAGAAGAACAACAAGCGACGAGTCGAAAATTTTCAGGATACGTTGAAGATCCGCGAATAAGATACGGCATAGCATTGAGAAGTTATTTTTACGTGGGCGCAAATTTTCCAAATACAGATGGTAGTTTAAGTGAAATAGAAATTCTTTTTAGGCGTACAGTTATGGGTAGTGTTGCGGAAGATGTTTCCAAACGTTATTTTGTGGGCTGTCAAATTAATGAATGGATTTCAGAAGGAAAATCTTTAACTGAAATAGAAAAACTTTCTTTTTGGTTTATGGTAAGTCGTTGCGTATGGGTTCTAGAAGAATTAAAATCAAATTCTAATTTTGTAGATCAAAACAGATCTGAATTAGGACTTCCAAAAGAATATAAAGTAGATCCTATTGAATTTGTTTGGAACTTCATGCAAAATTTAGCAGCTGCAAATGATGATTTAGGATTTACGGATGAAACTGACACTAAAGAATCCAGAAACGGGGAATCAATACTTCCAACAAAAAATGGAATGCTCGAACCTCTAAGAAGTCTTTTAACACAGGCAAGAAATAACGATACAAGAGTCTTGGCACAAATTAACAATCTAGGAATTGCTATAGATAATTGTGTAGGGGCTTTAAATATTTTTTATAACGAGGGTCAAACACGATCTTATAGACAACAGCCAATCGATATGGGTTTAAATTTTGAGAATCGTTACATTGAACTTGTGGAAGCGAGACGCCAATTAGAATATGAAACAAATCAGTTAAGACAAAATCCAAGTATTCCAGAAAGTAGTTTAAATGAAATAGATCGTTTTTATAATATCATGTTAAGAGCTGAAGAAAACATAGCTACGAGAGCTTCTGTGATGGTATCCTGTAATGAAGCAGCAAAAATACAAGAAGTCATAACTTTTGAAGAAAAGATTAGAGAAATTTTAGACAATTCAGATTCTGAAACTTTTATGCGCGATTATCGACGTTTGATATTAGAAACAACCAGATTGTTGGATGGTCCAACATTGAAAGAACTTGACAGATTATTGTCTCTTGGGCAAGAAGAAAGAGTTTGTTCTATCTTATTATTAGCAAACAAACATTCTCGCAACTCTCTTGGTGGCAAATCATTTTGTACTGAAAATCCTAACTTGAGTGCAGGAAGTCATATGTTGTTGGACGATGAAAAAATTAAGACAGCTGTAAAATGTTTTGTTTTATTAGAAAAAAATAATATAAAATTAGGAGATCGTATTAATCTAAACAAAACAACTTTTGCTGAATCTTCGGAATTAAAAGGACTCAGAATTGAACTAGAGAACGTTAAAGAACAAATAATATATTATAATGATTATATTAAGAATGTGTCGCCCGAAGAGAAACAAAGGATAGAAAGTGGATATTTGGCATTGTTAAATAATCGTGTAGAAAATTTAGAACAACAGATAAAAATTAAAGTAGAAATTCAAATTACAGACGAATTACCAGAAAAGAATAGACTTAAACAAGTTATGCAACATGTACAACATTTATATAGACCTATAGCAACTGAATTAGGATCTGGAAAATCTAGTATCCCGCAAGGTCTCATAGATAAATCTCAGTTAGAAAAGTTAGATGCATTAGTATCAGAGAGAAGACAATTGCTAATAATGGTTGAACAACAAGCAGATATCTTTGATAGTTGTATATCCAACTTTCCATATTCAATTAACGAAACAATAGAGACAAATGGACATATAAGTATACTTTTATCAAGAATCTCTAAAATCGAACAAAAAATTACTAAACAAGAAGATCTGCCAGAACAAGAGAATAGAAATTTAGCATGCGAAGAAATAAATTTACTGTTGAGAAGAATTGAAGAATTATTTGATATACGAAAAGACATTAAATTTTTTCCAAATTTTATAAAAGCTATTCGTCAAAAAGGGGAAATAACAAAGGAAATAGATGCTTTGCAAACAAGATTTTATAGAGTATCGACAACTTTAAGTAAAAGCTTAGGTCAAGATAAATCTTGCTTAGAGACAAAATCTTTAGCGAGAGAAGAAACGCGATAATTAGTTTTTTATATTTTATCTTTTTTTAAAAATAACAAAATGCTTTTTATTATATTTTTATTTATTTTGTAATAATTTTAGAAGTACGAAAAATTAGTCACTTAGCTATAAATATCTATAAAATTAACAAAGTTATAATAAAAAAAATAACATCATTATAGACTAAAATAATAACAAAAAACGAAGTCAAAAAAAATTATTCTGATTGTTTGCAGTATTGTCTTTATCATAGTTACTTTTCTCGTTCTTTTAATTATTTTTTTAAAACTATTTCAACGATAATAAATTAAATTTTCTTAGGATGCATTGCTATCATGTTTTTGACAAATCAAAACAATATAAATAAAGAGACTGAAAAAATATTTTTATCATACGGTACTGTAATTTTATCTATCGGAACCGCTATGTCTCTCGGATTTGGAATAAGTTCAAATCTCCTATCTCTAAAACCAATTGTCCTTAGCTTTTCTAACATTTATCATCTTATGACAATCATCACAGGCCCTGGTATAGCTTCGGTCGGTGTTGGATTTTTACTCGCATTTATTATAAAGTTTTATCAAAGAAAAATATTGGAAAAATCGAAACGAATAAGAAAAAAAGAAGAAAAAGAAGAAGGAAGAAAACTTCGCACAGAATTTTTTGGATTTGACTAGACATGAATTCAAAAAAACTACATCAAAATTTTTGATTATAATCGATATAACTCCCTATTACTAAATATTTAGCTATGAAAGTATAACGATAGTCTTACTCGATTGTGAATCTCTTTTAAATTTGTAAGATTGAAAATAAAATTGATTTTGATGTCTTATAAAGAAAAGATGCAAATTTGTTTTAGTTTTTAACCAAACAATCCAAATTCAAACACTTGTGCCAGTGGGTTGTCTATTGCCTTTCTTAGGATTTGATTCATATGATAGAATGTAGAATAAACTTCAAAATCAGCCTTATAACTACCATGATAAACGTGTAAAAAATCAATCGG
This sequence comes from Clostridiales bacterium, assembly GCA_031265515.1. GTDB lineage: Bacteria > Bacillota > Clostridia > Lachnospirales > CAMVHY01 > JAISCN01. The sequence goes on from JAISCN010000009.1 coordinate 3,554, forward strand.
GTTGATTCCTAAAGTATCAAAACACCATCCACTATCACGATATTTAGGCATCAGATAATTATCAAAATCATGATAATTTTTTGTTTTTTTATCGTACGGATCCCCAAAATATTCTTTAAATTTATCAAGATCTTTATTCTTAACAATTTCATCATATTTTTGATTAAAAGGATCAAATCCTTTTAGGTCCTCTTCATCAATGATTTCATTAAATTTGATATAAAAATCCTTAAAGTTATTAAGCAAGATGTCGGGTTTTATCACATACTTGGATTCATCAACCTCATCGTAAAAATCTAAGATATTAATTTTCACATATCTTTCGTCTATCATTTTTTTACTTGTGGTTATAGGAATAATTCCCGAGAAATATCTTCCCATCCTTTATAGCTCCTTGCTTAAGTTTTTTATTTCTTCGATTGATAATTTAGTAAATTTAGCAATTTTTTCTACAGGTAGTCCATCTTCGAGCATTTCTCTAGCTATCTCAATCTTCTCTTCTATCTTACCTTCTATTTTACCTTCTATCTTAGCGTCATACACCATAGATTTAACTCTTATTTTAGCTTCTTCACGTTTCCAAACTTCTTCTCTAAATCCATCATTTCCTATCAATTCTTCATATAAAGAAACAGCTTCTTTTAGTTCCGGACTTTTTGTACTCATTTTTTTAATTTCCTCCTCAGATTTAGAACCAATAAATTTTAACCAATTTATTAAATCTTCATCTTCATTTATTTCTTCAGGAATTCTTTGAAATTCCAAAAAATATATTCTTACTAAGTTATTTAACTTTATCTTATGCTCTGCATCATAAAAATTAAAACAATATTTATAGTCATTACATTCTTTAATTATTACGTGTTCTGTTGATATCACAATCGTTATTACTTCTTTGAGATCAGAATATTTACTTCCTTTTTTTAACTGCTGAACTAAGGTTTTAGCATTCGAATATAGGACTCTGCTTCTCATAGTTGTATCTCTTGCAACTTGAAGTTCTATGCCAATAATTTTTCCACTTTTTGTTGTACATTTAACATCTAAGATTGTTATTTTATCTACTTCTTCTTCATTTTCTGATTTATCGATTTTTGAAGACGACTCGATAATTTCGAGTTTAGATAATTCATCATCGTCAAAATTTAAAATACTTTTTAATAAACTTTTTAGAACATTTGTATTTCTTTTATCACCAAAAATTCTTTTAAAAACTAAATCATCGCTAGGATAAATTTCTATTGTTTCATTTGTCATTTATTAACTCCTGAAATTATTTCACCTCAAATTATGAAATAATTATAAAATAATTTTTGACAAAATTATAACCACTTATTGCCATAAAATATCTCAAGATAATTATTTTTTTATAAAAAACACATTCACGAGAATACATCTAATTCGTTCAAATTCAATTTCCATATGGCCAGGTTTAATTCCTTCAATTTTAGATGAATAGCTTTAGCACAGGTTTTATTATACACTTGGTAAGGGTGAAAAAAGTGGCAGAATATGTTCACGGCAGTCATGCAATGTATGATATAAAGTACCATGTAATATGGATAACAAAGTATAGATATAAAATCTTAAAAGAAAACTTAGCAAAAAGAACACGAATATTACTAACACAAATATACTCTGATAGAGGAATAACAATTATACAAGGAAGTATCGGAAAGGATCACGTACATATGTCGCTTTCTTGTCCAACTAACTTAGCTCCAAGCAAAGTGGTGCAGTATCCAAAAGGAAGTTCGTCACAAATATTGCAGCAGGAACTTGACGAGCTGAAGAAAGAACACTGGGGAGGGCCGACATTTGCGGGCAAAAGGACATTTTTGTGCAACTGTTGGAAGCGTTACAAAACAAATCATACAGAATTAAATAGAACAGCAGTTTTTAGATAAACAGAATAAGAACACATATCTAAGATTGAAGAAGATACTGATTACTATTAGATGATTTAAGTCTTTATAAGTTTTAGCTTTTTCTTTTGGCATCTTTAGACGCAACGAAACCTTTTGTCTTAAGACGAAAGTAGTCAAGACAAACAGCTAACGTCAATTTGGACACAAAAAAATAACTAAGTTAAATATTTAAGAAACGAACTTTAGTCAACAGCATAACTTTAGCTAACAACAAAAATATAAAAATAATATTGACTGTTTCTTTATTTTTTTGATTTAGAAGATGATTTTATTTTAGATTTAGATTTACTATTAACAGCATCTTTTATAGATTTTCCAACTTTAAAGCGAGCAGATTTTGTTTCAGGAATATTCATTAATTCTCCGGTTTTCGGATTTTTTCCTTGGCGAGCACTTCTGTTTACTACTTTAAATTTTCCAAATCCAACTAGATCTATATCATCCCCACCACCTAAAGTATCTGCGACAACTTCTTCGTAAGCTAACACAAACTTTTTAGCAGTTATTTTTTTAATTTCTAACTTTTCTGCAATCAAATTCGCAAGAGTATCACGATTTATTGAACTCAAAAAAACATCCCCTGAATTATTTAAAAACGAATGCATAAACATTTAACAAATACAAATTGTCGTGTCAAGCGTTTTTTCAGGAGTTAAAAATATTTTTGTAAAAAGATCATTTAAAAAAAAAATATTTTTTTTATTTTTGCTATTTGAGATAACGATTATTTTTTTATGCTTGAGAATTTTGTTGATACAAATTTTAGAAGCAAAATTTTGGCAAAGCAAAGCATATGAACAGCAAACACGCGACAGATTAATTCCTCCAGGACGTGGATTGATACTAGATAGAAATTTGAATTCATTGGCAATAAATCAAACGGCAGCATCAATAAGTGTAATACATACACAAATTAAAGATCCTGAAAAAACAGCCATCATATTATCTAAAAAATTAGATTTAGATTATGAACTTGTATTAAAAAAAATAAATAAAAAAGTTGCGCTTGAAAGAATAAAAATTAAAGTTGATAAAAATATTGCTGATGAAATCAGAAAATTAAATTTAAACGGTGTTGTAATAGACGAAGATATAAAAAGAATTTATCCGTATGATAATTTAGCATCTCACGTTTTAGGTTTTGTTGGCAAAGATAATCAAGGAATAATAGGACTCGAAGCAAAATATGATAAATATCTAAAAGGTATCCCGGGAAAAATAATGACAGAGACTGATGCAAGCGGTAAAGAATTGAAAAACGGAGACGAATATAGAAAAGAACCAATATCTGGAAAAAATTTAGTTTTAAGTTTAGATTTGTCACTTCAAAAGTATGCTGAACAAGTTTTAGAAAAAGCAGTTAAAGCAAAAAATGCAAAACGCGGAGCTATCATAATGATGAATCCGTGTAATGGTGAGATATATGCTATGGCTAACAAACCAGATTTTAACTTAAATGATCCTTTTGAAATAAATGATAATAACTTAAATTCTAAAGAAAAAAATGATAAGTTAAACAAAATTTGGCGTAATTTTAATATTAATGATACTTATGAACCTGGTTCGAGTTTTAAAATAATAACTTCTGCAGCTGGCTTAGAAGAAAATAAGGTCTCTCTTGAATCAAGATTTACTTGTTCTGGGTCAAAATTAGTAGGCGGAAGACACATAAAATGTTGGAGATCTCCAAGATGTCACGGCAGTCAAAGTTTTGTAGAAGGTGTACAAAATTCTTGCAATCCTGTTTTTATGGAAATTGCAGAAAGATTAGGCGCGCAAACCTTTTATAAGTATATGTTTAAATTTGGCCTTGATAAAAAAACAGGAGTTGATTTACCTGGAGAAGCAGTTGGAATAATGCATAAGTTAAAAAATGTTGGTCCAGTTGAATTAGCCACGATGAGTTTTGGTCAATCGTTTCAAATTACTTCTTTACAGTTGATGCGTGCCGCATCTTGTGTTATAAACGGCGGAAATCTTATAACACCACATTTTGCAATAAAACTTACTTGCGAAAAAAATAATAAACAAAATAATTTATCATCGAAAGAAGTTTTTAAAGACGAAAAAATTTTGAAATATAACAAAATAAAAAATATAATCTCGCAGAAAACTTGTGTTGCTATGAGATATATTTTAGAGAGTGTTGTTTCTCACGGAACTGGAAATAAAACTTATATTCCGGGATATAGAATCGGTGGAAAAACTGCAACAAGTGAAAAATTACCACGTCGATCTGGAAAGTATATAGCGTCTTTTTTATCTTTTGCTCCTGCTGAAAACCCAGAAGTAATGACTTTAGTTTTAATTGATGAACCCGAGGGAATATATTACGGAGGTACTGTTGCGGGACCCATTATGAAGGAATTTTTAGAAGTGGCCTTGCCACACTTAAATATAAAACAAAAATTTAATGACAAAGAATTGAATCTTCCAGAAGCACAAGTATTTATAGTTCAAGAATATCGTGGTTTCGAAACAAATATTATTAAACATGAATTAAATAAAGCAGAAATAAATTTTGAAATAATAGGCAATGGAAAAATTATAAAAAAACAATTTCCCGTTCCGGGGGAAAAGATAAATTTAGATTCAAAAATAATTTTATACACCGAATAGTTACACGTATTATTTAAATTTTTTTAATTAATTTTTTTTACTTAAAATTAATCTGGTCAATAGATTAATAATTTTTAAGTTTGAACACATAATGACCTCGTAATTTAAAAAACGGGATGGAATCTTGTGTCACAAAGACGATCATCAGGTAATTTTCAGAACTACAATATAAAATATGCAATTGTATTTCATGCAGCGGTAATGGATTTACTTGCTACATTAAGAATAATTGATCCGGGTATGTCTAAAGTCGCTATGTCTATGGTGCAAACTTTTACCGAATTTGGCACCGGCGAAGAAAGTATTTTAAACTGGGTTGTCTATCGGCTTAGAGAGGGAAAGTCCGAAGAAGAAATTGCAATGGATTTTTTTAATCTTTTGTTGAAGAAAACTGAACAAATTGATGAAGAAAGATTAAATGTATCTATTGAGACAGCTATTGCAGAAGGTGAACTTCCTTATGATTTTAGTTTCAATCCAAACGAGTTGGCTTTTTCTATCTGTGAAGCTGTTGCTCATACAATTGGATTTGATATGGCAGCTCAAACTGATAGAGAAGTAACTAGAAATGTAGTTGATCTTCCGGAAATTTCAGTCGTCTTAAATCCACTTGCCAGTTCAACTGATCCACAAATTACAGATATAGTACTTAAAATAGAACAATCTTTTAGTAATTGTAATCAGCATTTTCGATTTTTCTTTGGAGACATGATTCCTCGTGTAGGTATGACTTATAATAACAAACCAATTCAACTCGGTGTTGATTTTGAAGGGCATTTCGTTGATTTTGTAGAAGCAGTAGATGATTTTGCAAGCAACGTAGAAAGTTTGAGATCAAATTCAAATGCGCCGCCTGAAGTTTTAGAAAAATTGGGTGATATTAAAAAAAATTTATTAGGATCGTTGAGTAATATTAGTATGCGAGCGTCTACTATGTTTTCCACAGAACAAGCGGCGACTCCATCGCAAATTGAAAATTTAAAAAATCGCATTTTAGGAAGTCTATCGTCACTAAATTTAAGACAAATGCTAGTATCCGAACTACGTGAAAAATTAGTACCTGAAAAACAAGAATCTACCTTGAGGATAATTCTTGATACAATTGATAAATTAAATATTAAATCATATAAAACTTTGGAAAATGTACCGCCAAAAGGACATAATGTAAATAGAGTAGCCACCATATTGTTTATATCAGAAGAAAGTGTCTCTGAAAAATTAGGACTTTTTGGTAGCAGCACAATCACCAATGATCCTAATGCTAGGATTAGATTTCTTGCTGATTTATCAGATAGTCAATTAACCGAAATTATGAATTTGCATAGTTATTTAGAGGAAAACAAACTTAGTTATGCAGATCAAGCCTTGAATCCTGATCTCAAAAGAAGATTACGTGATGTACTGGATCCGATATCAGCTCAAATAAATTCTACAGTATACGAATCAAGTCTCATACCAAAAACTTTTCTAGAAAGACAGCGTACTTTGATAGAGGACGATAAAAGATTAATTCAAAGTTTACAAATTCATAAAGATATGCTAGACAAAGGAGATATAACGTTTGAACAAAGAGAAAATATCGAAAGAGTTATATCTATTCTTGAAAGAGAAATTATAAAAGTTAATCTTCAAATAAAAGATCAAAATCTTGGTCCGGAATCTCCACGATTGGATTTATTAGCAGATTTATTAATAGAAAAGAAACAAATACAAGAACAAATAGAAGAAATTAAGTTTGAAGCAGATTTATTTTTGAAAAGTCATCCACAAAAATCTCATTTTGGAAGAAATATGACGTATGCTGCGTTAACTTCAGATATACCGCCACTTATAAAAAGGTTAGAAGAAATAGAACAACAAATTAAAGATTCTACTCTTTCTATACAAGCACCTGAAAGAAAGCCAGGTTCTCAAAGTCGAGACGATGATAGATAAATATAAATAATTTTTGAATTGCTTTTATATAATGTCTAAAAAGTTTATAACTATGTATAATTTTTTTAATAAATCAGATATATTTTTTAAATTTATTTTCTAAAAGAGATTCAAGTTCTCAAATTCGAAGCGAAGATAGATAAAGATAAATAATTTTTAGATTGCTTTTATATAATGTCTAAAAAGTTTATAACTATGTATAATTTTTTTAATAAATCAGATATATTTTTTAAATTTATTTTGTGCTATTTGTTAGTTATAGAACTTAAATATATATTTATTTTAATGAGTTTTTATTTAATAAAAATTAAATTTATTTTTTGAGGCTAACGTTTGTGAAAGTTTTATTTTCTTGGCTAAAAGAGTTTGTTGATATCGATTGTTCTATAGAAGAATTTTGCGAAAAGATGACAATGATTGGAACGAAAGTAGAAACTATTGAAAAAAAAAATATAGAGTTAGAAAACATCGTTATTGGTAAAATTTTAAGCATTTCGAAGCATTCAAATGCGGATAAATTAGTTGTTATGAAAATTGATATAGGTGATAAAGTTTTACAAATTATTACGGGTGCCAAAAATGTTTTTGTTAACGCTGTTGTTGCTGTAGCATTAGATAATTCTAAAATTGCAAACGGTAACAGAATTAAAAAAACAAAAATTCGCGGTGAATTATCAGACGGCATGCTATGCTCCAGCGAAGAATTAGGTATAGATGAATTAAATAAATTCAAAAATAACGACGGTATTTATATATTTAATCAAGAGTATAAACTAGGTGAAAATGTTTGTAAAATGATAGAACTAAAAAAAGAAACTATAGAATTTGAAATAACAACGAATCGACCTGATTGTATGAGTATTATCGGAATCGCAAGAGAAGCGGCAGCTGTTCTAGATAAAAAAATAAAATATCCGGAAGCTAAAAACTTAAATTATTGTGAGAATAATAAAATAAAAGTCAAAATTTTAGCAAAAGATTTGTGTAAAAAATATTTTGCTCAAGAAATTTGTAATATTAAAATAAAGGAATCTCCATTATGGATGCAACAAAGATTATTTGCAAGCGGTGTAACGCCGATAAATAATATTGTTGATATAACTAATTATGTGATGCTTGAAACAGGACAGCCACTTCATGCATTTGATTTAGATTTGATAAAAAACAAAGATATAATAATAAGAAAATCTAACTTTGGAGAAGAATTAACAACACTAGATAATATTAATAGAAAACTTGATGATGATATGTTGGTTATTTGCGATGAAGATAAGATATTAGCGCTAGCTGGAGTAATGGGTGGAGAATCATCAAAAATATTAAATATAACTAAAAATGTTTTAATAGAGTCCGCTAATTTTGATGCTCTTAATATTTTAAAGACGTCTCAAAAATTAAAATTAAAAACGGATGCTTCTCTACGTTATGCTAGATACGTTAATCCTGAATTAGTTTATATAGCTATACCTCGTGTTATAGAGTTAGTTGAATTATTAAATATTGGCGAAATAAAAGAGTTAGTTGCTATAAATTATTTTGACTCGGAAAAACACGACATCATAAAGTTAGATATAAATAAGATTAATAAAATAACTGGATTAGAAATTAGTTTAGAGAAAGCTAAAAGAATTTTAGAAAAATTAAATTTTTGTATTTTGGATGATTGTTTTGTTAAAGTTCCGAGTTTTAGAAACGATGTTAAAAATAATTATGATATAGCCGAAGAAATCTTAAGAATTTATGGTTATGATAATCTTGAATGTAAAATTCCTAATGTTAATCAATTCGGCAAAATCAGTTTTAAAAGAAAGATAGATGACAAAATAAAAAATTGCTTAATTTCTCAAAATTGTTATGAAATAAAATGCTTTTCTTTTGTTGGAAATAAACTAAAGAAAAAGTATTTTTATGATGATAATGATTTTGATCTTGAAATCAAAAATCCCATTGGCGAAAATTTTAGATTTATGCGCAGTGATTTAATTGGTAATATGCTAGAAAAACTAAGCTTTAATTTTAATCAACAAAATAAAGACTTAATTTTTTTTGAATTATCGTGTATTCATGAGAAAAATATAGATAGCGATAAAGATTTTTATATTGAGAAAAAAAAATTATGTATAGGATCTTATGGAAAAACTTGTTTTTTTGAACTCAAAGGAATTTTAGAAAATATTTTTAAAACATTGGGTATTAGTGATGTTTTATATAAAAAGACTAATCTAAAGATATATATGCACCCGTACGCTAGCGCAGAGATATTGATAAACAAAAACAACGATATAAAGAGTATTGGTTTTATTTTTGAAGTGCACGCCGAGGTTTTAAAAAATTTTGACATAAAGAAAAAGACATTTATAGCAGATTTAGATATCGAAAAAATTTATGACTTTATTAATTTTAATAAAAAAATTAAAAGTATTTCTAAATTTCAAGAAATAAATCGAGATCTTTCTTTGATCGTAGAAAATAATATAAATCACGAAGAAATGCTAAGTGAATTTAAAAATTGTAATATAAATATTTTAAAAGATATAAAAATTATAGATGTTTATAAAAGCAAAGACAAAAATAACCTAAAATCTATGACATATAGATTTATATTTGGAGATAATTCAAGAACTCTTAGAGATGACGAAGTAGACGATGCAATAAACAAGATATTATTACGTGTTAAAAAAAATAAAAATGCAAGTATAAGAGTCTAAACTAAATAAACGATTAAGACAATATAAATAAAAAAAATTTTTATAAAAGATTTTTATAAATATCATAAGTAGAGAATAAGCCTGTTTTTTTATCTTTTATAAATTCAGCTGATTTTAACGCTCCTTGCGCAAATATTTCTCTTGAATAAGCTTTGTGCTTTATAGTTATACTTTCTGAATCATTTTCAAATGACACGCTGTGTTCTCCTTTTGAATTTCCAGATCTAATCGATGTTATAAATAAATCATTTTTTTTACGAACGTAATTTTTATCGTCAAATTTTATATTTAATTTATTATCTAAAGATTTGTTTATAGTATTTGCAAAAAATAATGCTGTTCCGCTTGGCGCATCAGGTTTTCTGTTGTGATGTTTTTCTAAAATATCAATGTCAAAATTAAATTCTTTCATTAATGGTGAGATTTTCTTTATTATTAGATTTATTAAATTAATTCCCATAGAAGCATTAGAAGATTTTAAAATAGCAATTTTTTCACTGGCTTTATTTATTATATCGTTGATTTTTTCACTCAATCCCGTCGTGCAAATTACAGCATTAATTCTTTTATCTAAACAATAGTTGATAACACTTTCAACTGCATCGTTATGTGAAAAATCTATTACGACATCATAATTATCATCTATTTTTTCTATATTTTTATAAACTTTAAAATCATTACTAAAAAAATCTTTTGGAGTCACTCCGCAAATATCATATTTTTTCTCAATAGCCATCTTACATAAAATATTTCCCATTTTTCCATTGCAACCGTTAATTATTAATCTCATTCATAACTCCTGTCTTTTTACTTTTATTTTTTGTTCTTAAATCTAAAAAAAATTTTTTAATTATATCCTCACATTCTCTTTCTTTTACTCCAGATAAAATTTTAATTTCATGATTAAAATTATTATTTTCAAGAAAATTAATTACAGAACCAGCACAACCAAATTTTTTATTTTTAGCGCCAAATATTAATTTATTTACTCTTGCTTGCAAAATGGCTCCCGCGCACATTGCACACGGTTCTATCGTAGTATAAATATCACAATTTTCTAGACGCCATGATTTTAAATTTTTGCACGCCTGATCTATAGCTATAATTTCAGCATGCGATAAAACGTTTTGATTTTTGTTTCTGGAATTAAAACCTTCACCAATAATTATACTGTTATTTTTAACTATAATACAACCAACTGGTACTTCATCAATCTCAAAAGCCTTTAGCGCCAAACTTAAAGCATAATCCATAAAATATTTATAAGTTTCATAATCGATCTCTTGCATATTTAATCATATTATCTTTAATTAATATATAAATAAAATTTCAGATTACATTTGTTTTTAGTATCTTCGCAAAATTTGTGTATTCTTAACGATCATCGCCTGTAGGAGAAGTGGGTCTGTCTTCCCTACTTTTCGCATTTCCAGAAGATAAGCAATTAGCTATTTGTTTTATAATTGCCTTTTTTGCAACTGTCAGTGAAATTGATTCAAATGAATCTGCCAATTCCATTTTACTACTTGCCAATCCTCTCATTGTTTCACTTAATGTTGCATATAACCGTACAATTTCTGTACTCACGGGAATATCCAAATTTTCTAAATCCAAACGCGTCAATTCCAATACTTGTCTAAAATCAGCTGCAACATCCCATATGTTACTATTGATGATTTTAGCTGCAATCATTGCTGCTAAACTACTTTCGTTGCTTCCTGAATATTTCAAATGAATTTCTAATATCCTATCGTATGATTCAATTTTTTCTAGCAAATCACCAACAGCAGAGACTACTTCTTCTTTAAATGCTAACTCTGGATTTTTTGTATATGATTCTATGACAGGGTAGCAAACTTCCGTAGATAAAAGTTTATAAACTTTCCAAGAATCTAATGTTTTGCGTGCTTGATATCCTGGTACCTTTTCTGCCGGTATAAACATATTATTTACCTCACTTGGATTTATTTTTTTAAATTTAAGACAAGAAATTAGATTCTAAAATTATTAAGATAACTAAAAAATAGAAATCCTAATTAACAATAACAACTATTATATTATTTTTATCAAAATTCGTCAATTTATTCAAGAAATAAAATCATAAATCATATGAAAAAAAAGAATTATATCTATCAATAAATAAAAAAAGATTCTGGTATTATTCAGCGCTACTAGTTTTAAACTTACTATTTTTTTCATGATCATTATTTATTTCAATAATAAATAAAGATGTGGCTTCTTCATGTTAGCTGTGTTGATTGCTGTGAGTGTAAAAAAATAAAAAATTGAATCTATCGCATAACTTAGATTTTAAAAAAACACATTGAAAATTAATTTTTTTATACTAACAGTCAATAAACATCTAGGATAAAAAAACGAAAATATATCATAATTATATAGATAGATTTATTTTTTCATATAATCGATTCGATAAAAGTTTTGCAGATTTTATTTAAAAAACAATTTTTGCAATCAGGTTTTCTAGCAGAACATATTTTTCTTCCGTGATTTATTATTTGCATATTGAATCTCAACCAATTATTTTCTGGAAGTATATTCATAAGTTCGAATTCTATTTTTTCAGGATCTTTTTTTTGAGTCAGTTTTAATCTATTAGAAATTCGTTTTACGTGAGTATCCACAACAATACACGGAATTTTAAAAACGTGAGATCTTATGACATTTGCTGTTTTTCTTCCAACTCCTGGAAATTTTTTTAATTCTAATATATTATCTGGAATTTTGTTATTTAGTTCTATAAGTTTTTTTGCACATAAAATAATATTTTTTGCTTTATTTCTATAAAAACCAGCTGATTTTATATCTTTTTCAAGATCGTTTGATTCAACGTTAGCAAAATCATTTATATTTTTATATTTCTCAAATAAATTTTTAGTTATTAAATTTACTCTAATATCTGTACATTGAGCACTTAATATTGCAGAAAATAAAAGTTCATACGGTTCTTTATAATTTAATGAGCATTTTAAGTCCAAATAATTTTTGTCTAACAGCGACAGAATATCTTTAACATAATCATCAAATTCTTTTGAACTTTTTTTATCTTTCTTCATCATTCAAAAGAACGATAACATTCATAATAATGTTTTTATTAAAAATATATTTATTTTGGAAAAATACAGCAAACAGAAAGAAAAAACTTTTTATTTTATTGTATAATTGTATTTATAACAGATTATAGTCTATGATTCACGAAATATAAAAACATTTGAGATTTAGCATACAATGAAGAGGTATATATGCAATTAAAAGAAATCAACAAAAGATTTATTTTTCAAACTCATAGCGGAATTGTGCTAGCATTCGAATTTATAGTTGGATCTCGAGCCGATCGTTTTTTGATTGCTGGAGATAATACTTGCCAAACAAATGTGCAAATCAAAGATTCCATTACTAATATATCAAGTTGTCTTGATTTTTTTTGTTCAAATCAAGCTGATCTGAAATTAACACAAGAAAAAAGGGATTCTATCGTTTTTTTTCATAATTTTATGCAAAGAATAAATTCAACGCATAGTTCTTTTACTAGACAAGATATTCTTGATAAAGTGTCGCCCGGAACGGATTTAGTGACAATTAATTTTTCAGGTTATCGCGATTATGATATGATGGGTGTCGATATTCACCATATTCCTCTTTATAAACGCCTCTGTCAAAGAGTGGAGTTTCCAATAAGACTTTTCCCTGGCGTATCTGAACGTACAGAACAGAGCAGACAATTGTCATCATCAGAAATTAAAATTATAGAAATATTTAAATCATCTTTTGGTAATTTAACACTCAAGACAGTTGTCGATAGTGTGCCAGATGTTAGACGTAATGCTTCCGCAGCTGAAAGCCTTGCTCGTCGTACCGCTATTGCTTCAGAAAAAGATAAATATATATACTTGCACGCATGTCACGCATGCGTAAGTGCTATAGGACTTCATATTCTTAATGAAGACGAAAGTAAAAGAGAGCTTTTTTTAATCGGTGTAAAGAATTACATCAATAGTTGTGATCCGGACAAAGAGAATTTTACAGAACTGCTAGAAGAATTAAATGATTTAAAAGAATCAAGTACTAAGGATGAAAATGCCTTAAAAATAGTAATGAGATATTGGATAAGAAGACTATTGGAAAAAACAAAGATAGACGAAACAATTATTGATCATATAATACCAACTGCAATAATAATAATGGGAGAATTAAACAGTCCTGCTAAGGAACACGTGACACAATCGACTGTCTACGCTTTTTCCAATTCATATGCAAGGTATGGATTTTATCCTGATAATGGCCAAGGTCATTCGTATAACGCTTCATTTTGTTTACCACTCTCGACTTGGCTAACAGCTTTGTTCAATTTACAAAGCTTTGAATTTAGAAAAGAAGATTTTGATGAACATATAGCGCAAATTATTGATTTCGAAAAGGATTTTGGCAGTACCAAACTTAACAGAAATCTTGGAGTAGAAATCAGTCGTTTAGAATTGGCAGATGCGAGAGTTGCGCTAATAAATAGTTTCAGTACAGCGACCGATACAAGAAAACCAATAGAGCGTTTAGAGGATAAATTAAAAGATCCTGACAGAGAAAACCACATGGGATATTATCTAGATTTCATGAGATCTTGTACAGATATAGAAGATATTAAAATAGTATCAGAAACACATTCAGAAGATTTTTTGATATTTAAATTACCTCTTCATTTTAAAAATGACCTAATACTGAGTTCTATGGTGTGGCTTTCGGATATTCTGAATAATGCGGCTGATGACTCATTAGTATCTGATTTTTTATTAAAATTCTATAAATTATTAAGGACCGAACATTTTCTTGTTTTAGTCCGTAAAGTAATTAGTCAATTAGAATCCAAGAAAGAAATAAATGAAATATACGATCGTTTTACTGATGTATTTGATTCTAATTTTATATTATCTGCAATGAGTACTCTTAGATATTTCGATGATGCTCATCAAAATTTTGTTTTCGAAAAATGTTTAAGAGAAAGAAGTGATTTTCTTGAAATAATATCTCAAAGTCCGCAATTAGTACAAAGTATACGAGTTAGTAAGTTAAATTCAGAACTTAAAATTAAATTTTTTGAGATTCCCGGGATACTTTTAAGGCTATATATCAGCGAATTAAAAAAAAATATTGAACTTTTTTCTAAGTTAAATATAGAAGTTATTTCAACTATTTTTTATAATAGATTTGAAGAAATGCTTAGAGAGGGCTTATTTGACGACGAATCGAGTTTGAGTAAATTTCCGTTAGCGAGATTAATAAAACATAATAAAGAAGTTGTCATTTTTACAGTATTCGATTTTATGGAGGTTTTTTTAGATTCCGACATAAATACTGTTGATCAATTCACTTTGCAATGTTACGCAGAAAGAGTCGAAGTTGTTTTTGATTATTGGCCAGAAGTGTGCGATTTTTTAAACTCATATTATGAAACACGAAAAAACTTTAAAGATTATTTTGCTTTATTAACAAAGAGTGTTTTTTGTTTGTCCTTTTGTAGATCAGAAAAGAAAAGAAGGCTAAAGACTAGAGAAACTTGTCATAACATTTCAAGACATATTTTCGATGATTATGAGCCTTCTGTACCACCAACTAGGTCTAGCACTAACGTCGAAATTCTACACACAAATGTAGAAAAACTAACACAGTTTTTTGAGTATGTACTTGAATTGAAAGACTTTGAAGATATAGAAAAATCTCGAAGTTATTTTCTAGATTTCTATAATTATCTTTTCAGAGATAAAATAATGATAAGCATTTTAGCAAATAAAATGGGAACCATATACATATGTTTAGGTCCTTTGTTCAGCGTACGTTTTGTGAATTTGCTATTATTGAGAATGGATAATTTGGGAAAATTTGATTCAACTCCAGTTCAAGGTGAGAAAGTAAGACAGGTACGAAAAACACGGGTAATCGCGACAAATTTCGGTCCAGGAGAAAGAAAAAAACTAATTACACATTTCGTTCCATTTTTTAAAATAGTAGTTAAAGAAATTTTGAAATTTCCCGCACATTACGAAAACGTTCTAATAAGATTAATTAGTAGATTTTCCGGTATTTCGCCTAGTATAGAAGATATTCAAAGCACAGTAAACGTTTCAGACATAGAGCCTGGACTTATAAATTGTTTGATAAGTTCACAACCAATATTCTGCTATTCTGATATTCCTCATATTTCTGACGCCACTCGTGATTTTTTTTTATCAATAGATCCAAATAAAATATCTGAAATTCTTATCTTTAAGTATATGCTCGGATTATATGAAAATTGCGAAAGAGATAATAAGTTAGTTGATTTTTATATCTATCTTAAACAATTAAAAATATTGACTCTTGAATTATGTAAAAAGTTTATAAACGAATTTGCAAATCCTGCTTACATAGAGTCTTTCATAATTGGTGATCAAAATATAGATGTCATAGAATTCATGTTAAAAAACAGAACAATTTGTAGTTTGTTAAGTCAAGGACAAATCAGAAGCATAAAACAATTTACACCATCTATAATTAGGTCTCTATTGTCTTCAGTAAAATTGTCTATGATAAGTGCGTTAGATATTTCAAAGATAGTTTTGCAAGATCTAGAAGACGAATTAATCTCAGGATTAATACAAACTAAATATGAATCTGATGGAAAAGAAGTTCCTGGCATACAATTTATGACCAAAGGGCAAATTGAGCAAGTTTGTCTTAAACTTAATGCATTAACTACTCAAGAATCTTTTACTTTTTTCTTCAGTCTAGTGAAAAAATATGGTATTGAATACAGTAATTTCAACCTTGTTAATTTAAATCCGTTTCCATTGTCAACGCTTTTAAGAAAATTGACCTTAGAAAAAAAAATTCCTGAACTCAGTAGAAAACAAATGCGTGATATATTTTTCTCAGTCAAAGAATTAAAAAATAGAGTAGTTAATACAGCAATAAATAAATTGATGACTAATGAGAGTTTTGTTAGCGCAATTACTAATGATAGATATACAGTAAAAACTATAGAATTACAAGAATTTTCGAGGTTTACTCTTGAAGATTTAGCGAATTTTTCTAGATTTCTTTTAGCAATGATAGTAAAGATTTCTTCAGATAAAAAAATAGAGTTAAAAATTGATGTAGTTAAATTTATGATATCCAGAGACATTTTACCTTTAGAATTTTTGAGACATCTCGCTTCTTTAGTTGATGGAAATGTTGAAAATGTTGAACGTTATTTAGGAATTGAATGTGCGTTGGCTATCCTTTCAAGTAATCAATTGCTTGAATTTGATGAAGATATAATAGTAGATTTTATTTTTCACATT
>JAISCN010000058.1 GCA_031265515.1 Clostridiales bacterium
CCTCCAACACTTGGAGGCTAACCGCCTACTCGTCAATTTTTAATATCACACAATAGATGATTAAAAACCTTCGACAAAAGCCACGAAAAATATTTTAGCAACAAAAATAAATTTAGCAACTATGTTTTTTAAACTAAAAATAAATTAAAAAACTTGACTAAAAAATAATTTTAAGAATATGATTAAGACATGAGTGGCTGTTGTTTAGACGGTCGTCTCCAAGCAAAATTGTTTATTTAAAACGTTAATAACCGTTTAACTTGGCACGTGTGCGGTTATTTTTTTGTGATTTTATAAAACGTTAACAATAACAATAATAACAATACCATATCAGCATTCATATCTATTGCCTCCAATCTCGGAGGCCAACCGCCTGTTTGTCAATCTTTAACGTCATCATGTTTAGTTAAAGACATTCGACAACAGTCACGAAAAATATTTTAACTAATAAAATAAATTTGACAATGATTTTTAAATATAAACTAAAAATCTCGACTTAAATAATTTTAGTTGGTATAATTATAGTATAAGTAGCTGTTGTTTAGACAGTTGGCCCCCCAAACAAAAGTTACACAAATTGATTAAATGATCATATTGTTTTGATCAATTAGCGGTTGTTTTTTATTATATTGTATATTGTATATTTTAATATTTTAATATTTTAATTAATATCAACAGTGAAGTTATTAAGCATGTATGCAAAGATATAAAAAAATGAAGAATGGATGATTGCTATAAAATTTAGAGAATGGTTTATACATTACGACAACAATTCGTTATTTAGATACAGGATCTCATTAGGTTTTTTTGCTGGTTATTTTTTATCATCAACAACACCTTTTCTTTATAATGGAATCAAAGAATCATTTACTTTAATTTTTTTTAAAAACACGTCAAATTTGATTTTGTTTTCATCAAGTATTTTAGGATTGATAGGAATTATTGTAACTTTAATTTTAATTGCTAAAAAATATATTGAATATAAAAAAAATAGACAAATAGGATATGATGCAATGAAAGGGTTTCGATAATAGAAACAAAATTTAAATGTATTAAAGAATTAATGAGTTTATTAAAGAATTAATAATAGTAGAAAAAATAAGGTCTTGTGGTCTATGACTCAAAAATCAACGCTAAAAAAATCATCGGTACAAAAAAAGATAGATAAATTAAAGCGACTTTATTTAAAAAAATTATTAGATAAAAAATATCTTCGTTATATTTGTGAAAAAATGGCCGAGGAATTTTATGTTTCCGAGTACACTTTAGATCCAAATATTACAGAGAGATTATTTTATGATAATAAAACATTTTATGATGAATCAAAAAAGCATATTTCTGATGAATTATTAAAATACGAAGAATAAATTAAAAAAATAGAGCAAGAATTACAAAATTTAGGCATAGAAAAAGAGCGCCTAAATGCACTAGCTCGAAGAGCAGATAATATATTTAATTTATATCTAGAAAGAAATCCAAATTTAGGAAAAGAATTATTTAAAAAACCCAGTTATATAAAAGCTATAGTCTGTATATTTTCTGGAATCTCAGTCTTATTATCTGGAGTATCAGGGATTATTTTATTTAAAATAAATATTATAGACATTAAAAATCTGATAAGTTTTTCTGTACCATTTGCGATTTCAGCTATCTTTTTAGTAGTGTTTATCGTTTCACTTATAATAGTTTTGGAAAATAAAAAAATAATAAGAAAAAATATTTCTGAGGATTTTGAACATAAAGTAAGAGAAATTACTGTCTAATTATTATAATTTTCAAGATCTTTATTATAATTTAACTTTGATTTAAAATTAGTTATAATTGATATTTTAGTTAACAAAATGATATAAAAATAATAGAAAATAAAAAAATAGCACAAAAAATTTTTTTGAATAGATCTATTAGAAACAATGTTTTAGGGTGATTTTGTGTTATTTAAAGGATCTGGCGTTGCAATTGTAACACCATTTGATAAAAATAAAAAAGTTAACTATAAAAAATTCGAAGAATTATTAAATTTTCATTTAAAAAATAAAACCGATGCTGTTATAATTGCTGGAACAACCGGCGAATCTTCTACTCTTGATGAAGAAGAAAAGCTTGAGTTATTTAAAATAGGGGTAAAAGTTTTAAAAAATAAAATAAAAATAATAGCCGGAACAGGTAGTAATAATACTTATAAAGCTAGAAAACTAACGAGTAAAGCGCGTGAAATTGGTGTTGACGCCTGCCTTATTGTAGCTCCGTATTATAATAAAACCAATCAAAACGGGATAATAGAACACTATAAATATATATCAAAAGAAAATTTGCCAATTATTTTATATAATGTTCCATCGAGGACTGGTATTAATATATTACCGACTACTTGTTTAGAACTATCAAAAATAAAAAACATTATTGCAATAAAAGAAGCGAGTGGAAATATATCTCAAGTTGCTGAAATTTCTAGATTATGTAATAAAGAATTTAGTATTTATTCTGGCAATGATGACATAATTTTACCGGTAATGTCTCTTGGCGGTATTGGTGTTATTTCGGTCTTAGCAAATATTTTTCCAAACGAGACTCATGATATTTGCGAAAATTATTTTAATAAAGATTGTGAAGCGTCTAAAAATTTGCAATTAAATTTTCTAAACTTAATAAATAATTTATTTTGTGATATAAATCCAATGCCAATTAAATTTGCAATGAATTATCTTGGATTTGATGTTGGAGAATGTCGTATGCCACTAACAGATTTAAATATCGAAAATCAAAATAAAATAATTCAATCAATAAAAAAATTAAATATTTAATAAAATTAATATTAAATGATAGATTTAATTTAATTGCACTCTTAGCTCAGTGGATAGAGCGCTCGGCTCCGGACCGAGAGGTCACAGGTTCGATTCCTGTAGAGCGCATGTTTTTATTTTAAAAATAAATTTTATCTAACTAACCACATGAACTTTCAAAGTATTAGAAGTTCCAGCAACGCCTAACGGCAATCCTGCTATTATTATTATAATATCTCCATGTTTTACTATGTTGGTTTCAAGAGCTTTATAAATAGCAATATTAAAATTCAAATCGTCGATATTTATTCTTTCACAATAAATAGGAAAACATCCCCATACTAAGCTGAGTTGCCTGTAAATAATTTTATTAGGTGTAATTGCTAATATAGGGCATTTCGGTCTAAATTTAGAAATCAATTGGGAAGTTGCTCCTGATTTAGTAACTGCTACTATGGAAGAAATGTTTATATCGCTAGCTATAAAACATGCTGCGTAACTTATAGAATTTGTTATATTATTATTAAAATTTTTATAGAACTCATGAATTTTACTTCTATAGTTTACTGAGCTTTCTATCTTTTGAATTATGCGAGCCATCATTGAGACACTTTTGACGGGATATAGACCTGATGCTGTCTCACCAGAAAGCATAACTGCATCTGCTCCATCAAATATTGCGTTAGCTACATCACTTGTTTCGGCACGAGTAGGTCTCGGTTTTAAACTCATAGATTCTAGCATTTGCGTAGCTACTATAGTAGGTTTTCCCGATTTGTTTGCTATTTCTATAATAGATTTTTGTACTAACGGAACTTCTTCTGGCGATGTCTCTATTCCTAAATCACCACGAGCTATCATAATAGCATCGCTATTTTCTACTATTTCGATAATATTATTGACAGCATATTGATTTTCTATTTTAGATATCAATTTAATATCTTCAGCATCATTTTCTTTTAAATAGTTTCTCGTCTCTGAGACATCTTTTTCAGATCTAACGAAAGAAATAGCAATAAAATCAAAATTATTTTCAATCGCGAATTTTATATCATCTTTATCTTTATCAGTCATAACAGGCATATTAATATATACATCAGGAACATTTACGCCTTTATTATTACCAAGTTCGGCACTGTTCATAGCTATGCATACTATATCTTTTTCGATTATTTTTGATACTTTTAATTCTAATAGTCCATCATCAATAAAAATTCTAGAATCGATATTAATATCTTTAGCCAAATCTTTATAGCTAATACTTACTTTATTTTTGTCTCCAAGTATTTCCTCGTTTGTTAAAACAAAATAATCATTTTCTTTTATAAAAACTTTATTATCAATAAATTTTCCGATTCTAATTTCTGGTCCTTTAGTGTCTGCTATTAAACTAATCGGCCTATTTAGACTCTCGCTTGCATCTCTAATTAACTTAGCAGTTTTCTTATGCCATTCATGATCTCCATGAGAGAAATTTAATCTTAATGCATTAGCGCCAGACAAAATTATTTCTTTTATTGTTTCGATACTATCGCTAGCAGGTCCTATAGTTGCTATAATTTTTGTCATTAACATAATATTTTATCTTAACCTTTATAGCTTTTTATTTTTAATATTCATGTTACAAAAAAATTTTGATAACATAATTAATTTTTTAGTATGAGCTTGTTTTCTATAAGTTATTACGTGCCCAATACTTTTATTATTTTGTACATTCTTTTGTCTAATGTTTTTTTATAACTTAATGCTTCGTTTATATCTATATCTAGATATTTCCCATCACGATAAACTATCACTCTATTTTTTTTACCGTTGAGTAAACTTTCTACGGCGTCATATCCCATTATAGACGCATGCATTCTATCTAGCGCTGTAGGAGATCCTCCTCGTTGAAGATGTCCGAGTATAGTTGCACGTGTCTCAATTCCCGTCATATTTTCTATATCTTGTGCCATTTTAATAGTATTTCCTACTCCTTCAGCAACTATTATTAAATTATGAGATTTACCCAAGGCTCTATTAGAAAATATTTCTTGTACGATTTCTTCAGTACTTATTCTATTCATTTCAGGAATTAAAACTTCTTCTGCACCAGCTGTTAAACTACACCATAACGCAATATGACCTGCATGACGTCCCATAACTTCTACCAGGCTACATCTTTCATGAGAAGTTGAAGTATCTCTTATTTTATTTATAGAAGACATTCCGGTATTAACAGCCGTATCAAATCCTATAGTATAATCTGTGCAATCCAAATCTAAGTCTATTGTTGCAGGAATTCCTATTACATTTGTTCCTAATTTTGATAATTTTTGAGCTCCCTTAAAAGATCCGTCTCCTCCTACGACAATCAATGCATCTATTGCTAAAACTTTACATACTTTATGAGCGCGTTCTATTCCATCTTGTTGCATCATATCTTTACATCTTGCAGTTAACAAAAAAGTTCCGCCCCTATGGATAATATCTGAAACAGATCTAGCACTTAATTCTAAGATATCTCCCGATAATAAACCTTCGTAACCTCTTCTTATTCCGATTACTTTTATATTTTTATCAACTGCGGAACGAACCACTGCACGAATTGCAGCATTCATTCCTGGAGCATCACCACCACTAGTTAAAATACCTATTTTATTTATTTCCATGATAAAGTCCTCTCAGTTAATTAACTAAATTCAAAGAGCAATATAAAATATCGCTAATAATTATTAATATTATACAAGATGAGTAATTCTAAAACAAAAAGTAGCAAATAGTTTAATAGACAATAGCAAAAGATACAAAAACTTTTAGCTTATAAAAAAGTTCTATAAATAAGTCGTTAGAGAAATTATTAAAGACTTTTAAATATTTTTTTAAAAATGTTTTTTAGTGCTGAAAAATATTTTTTTAGAAACTCACGACTATAAATTTAAAAAACAAATCAAAAATTGCGTTAATTTAAAAAAATTTAAATTTATTTGACTTGTTATAGTTTTTGTATCATTGTTTGTTTTGTAGGATTTTAATTAATTAAATAGGAGAAAGTTTATGATGGAGTATCAGTTTTCTAAAGACCGATTATTTTATTACTTAATTGAATTAACTGAAAAAATTTTTAATATCAATGAACTCGATTTTCCTTTCAGTTATCCCTCTGCAATTTTTGGCTACAGAGAACTTCAAGACGACATGCAGATACTCGGAAAAATAAAAAAACAAACACCTAATCAGATTATAGAAGAATCATTAATAGATTGCGCAAGTAATATAGAATTAAAAAATATAAGATCTCTTTTACTTCTTACTAGTGATATGTTAGGCGTTAGATATGTAAACAAATTAGTGCTAAGTCTCATGGCAAGACAAGAAGGCAATAGCATTGTTTGCGATATTATTTTAAGCGAAAGGTTTGGATATTTACTATCTGAAGTTAAAAATAGCACACTTATCAGAATGTTATCAACTTTCTCTAAGTTTTACGACATAGAACATTCTGGTGGAAAAATTGAAAACATACGTGGTTTTATAAATATTTTAGAAAGTAAAAGAAAATTTTCGCCTTTTCTTGCAGGTAAATTACTTTCGAACATCGCTGAAAGAGAAGATTTTTATGATTTTCCAGGAATTCTGTCCTTAAAATTATTCAAAATTATTCCAGAAAAATACCAAGAAAATATAGTACATTCTTTCTTAGAGTGTACCTACGACAGAGATGACTTTTTATCTACACTATTAAGTTTAGTACAACTAGAATCAAGAACTAGTATAGAGACGATAGAAAGATTAATATCAAAAGATATTTTGGCAAGATTCTTTTTTTTAGAATCAATCAGGCTTCACATAACCAAAGAAGATGTACCTATTGACAAGACATTAATTTTCTTTTTTCCTAGGCCACTAATACAAATGCCAGTTCAAATGGAGCTCGATTTATTATCAGCGTTCTTAACTAAATATCACGCGAATCTAACAGAAAATGAAGATTTAACACAAAAATATGGTCAAAGAAGACGCGAATTATCGTTACAAACGAGATAAGTAAAACAATTAAACTAAAACGTAAATTTTTTAGATGTTTAAAATTACGAACTCTAATTTAAAATGTTATTAGAAAACTAAAAACTTTAAGTCTGACGTATACTCAAAAATTTTAAATTCAATTACAAACTTATGTTATTTGCTTGTTGTCGCTATGATCATATGTGTTCGTAATGTGAATCTATTTATCAATATTTGTTTAATATAACTTATTTAATTAGCCAAATTAATTTTATTAAAATTATTTTTTTCAAAATTTAATTTTGCTTTAAATGTTTTATCGATTACTGCTTTTGGTGATTTTAAATAAACTTTAAATCCACCTATAAATTCATCTTCGCTAAAAATAAAATTAAAATCAAAATTAAAAAGTTCTTTTAATTTTATAACTAATTCGCTATCTTTTTTGTTAAATTCTATTTTTAATATATTATTTTTATCTGTCTTATTTATCTCGTTGGATACAAAGTTAAAATAAAGTTTGCTATTCGTAAAATTTTTTAATCTACTTTCTATCTTTAAGAATAAATCATTTTTTAAATTTTCTCGTTTTATTATTAAATTTTTTTTATCTAAATTATTTTTTTTAATGATATTTTTGATTTCTCTAGTTTCTATTTTTTTTTTCTCTTTTTTTACACCGTCTTCACATTTATTAATTTCGCTTTTTAAAAAATCATCAACACTATCATTAAATTTTTCTCTTATGTCAAAAAAAGCAGCTTTTCTTTTTGCACGAGACTCATTTATAATAACCCTATAAAAACTAGCTATCTTGTTTTGCACCGTCAAAATTATTCACTCGATTTATTTTTATTTTATTTTTTATTAATCTTAATCTTAACGTTAGACTTAAACATATTTTAAAGTTTTATAGTTATTTTTCTAGGTTTTCTAAAAAATTATTCGATCATGAAATTTCAGATGTTAGATACAAAAATATTAGCGAATAAATTTATAAATTTCACGAAAATTGACATAAAAAATATAGATCAATCAAAGATAAAAGCATCTTTTATGTGATTTATTTCTAAATTATTATTTAAAATTATTTCTATTACATCAAATCTAAAATTAATATTTTCAAAATAGTTTCGCGAAATAAAATCTAAAGCAGTATTTTTTATTTTATTTTGTTTTTTAATGTTAATAGATTCGCATGGATATCCAAAAAATATGCTTTTTCGTGTCTTAACTTCTATAAATACAATTTCTTTTAATAAATTATCATAAGCGATTATGTCTATTTCACCAAATCTATTTCTAAAGTTTTTTGCGATTATAAAAAAATTTTTATTGCATAAATATTTTTGTGCAATAATTTCTCCATAATCGCCAATATTCTTCTTATATCTACTCATATTTTAGTGTATAAATTTTTTTTTAACGTCAAAAATCGTTTAGAAACAATTTTAAATTTAGTTGGTGTTTTAAGTGAATTTAAAAATTAAAAGAGGCGAGATTTACTACGCAGATTTAAGTCCTGTTACTGGATCAGAACAAGGAGGTACAAGACCTGTGGTGATAGTTCAGAATGATACCGGTAATAGACACAGTCCAACAGTAATTTGCGCAGCAGTAACTTCAAGACTGAACAAAAATAAATTGCCGACTCATGTTGAGATAGAGTCTAGAAGTATTGCTAAAGATTCAGTAATTTTATTAGAACAACTTAGAACAATAGATAAAAAAAGATTAAAAGAAAAAATTTGCAGTCTGGATGATGAATTTATGGATAAAATAAACAGAGCACTTTACATAAGTCTGGGTTTGAATCCTTAGTTTAACTTAAACGAGCCAAAAAACATTTAGCAAGATAGAAAAATTAATAGAAAAGTTATAAAACAAACATTAAAGTTTTTTATTACGCGTCTCCAAGTGAAATTCCCATTGCGCGTGCTATATTTAAAAGTTCATCATCCATTTTTATAAATTTTTGATTTTCAACAGCTTTTTCTAGCGATACATAACTCATTTTATTGTTTTTGAGACAGACCATATTGCCAAATTTTCTCTGTGATATTAAATCAACAGTTGCATTCGCATATCTCGCAGATAATATTCTGTCATGAGGCGATGTGTCCCCTCCGCGTTGTATATGACCTAATGAAACGCTTCTAACTTCGTGATCTGTCAATTTTTCTAGTTGATTAGCGAGTTTTTCTCCTATTCCGCCTAATCTAATTGGATCAGGACTATCATCTATTATTTTACTTACTACTATTTTTCCATTTTTCTCGTGAGCTCCTTCTGTAATTATAATTATAGAAAAATTTTTATCTTGAGAATCACGTTCACTTATTTTTTCAATAATATTATTTATATCATATTCTATCTCTGGTATTAAAATAACGTCCGCTGAACCTGCTATTCCTGCATAGAGCGCAATCCATCCGGCATTTCTTCCCATAACTTCGACTATTATTATTCTGTGATGCGATTCGGCAGTTGTGTGTAGTCTTTCTAAATTCTCCGTTACTATATTTACTGCTGTATCAAAACCAAAAGTTGTATCCGTTGAATCTAGATCATTATCTATTGTTTTAGGCACACCTATCACATTCACTCCTTTGCGAGAAAAATCACGAGCGCTTGTTAAAGTGCCATCGCCTCCCATCACTATTAATACATCAACGTTTTCACGTTTTAAATTTTCTATTGCAATATCAGAAACATCACATCTTATTTTATTTCCTGATTCATCTTCTACGAGATAATCAAAAAGATTATCTTTATTAGAACTGCTTAATATAGTTCCGCCTTTATTTAAAATTCCTGAAGTGTTCTCAAGAGTCAAACGCAAAAAATTATTCTTATACATTCCTCGATAACCGAATTTATAACCGATTAGTTCACACATGGGAAATTTTCTTAAGCTTATTCTAGTAATCGCATATATAACAGCATTAAGTCCCGGTGCGTCGCCACCTCCGGTTAATAACGCTATCTTCATCAACAAAAACCTCCAAAATTTTCAAGCTTCCGTTGAATTATATCATTCACATATTTTTATCTTTATATTAAAAACATCTTTTAAAAATTACTTTTTACAGTTTTTTTTAATAATCATCAAAAAAAATTTTTTTATATTATTTTAATCTTAATTATTAATTATTTTTTTATTAAAAATATCTTTTAAGTAATCCTTTAAATACACATCCATGTCTAGCTTCGTCTTTACACATTTCGTGTACAGTGTCGTGAATTGCATCTAAACCTAGTTCTTTTGCTCGTGTTGCAATATCTTTTTTACCTAATGTTGCACCACGTTCGGCTTCAATACGCATTTCAAGATTTTTTTTCGTATCTTTGCAAACAACTTCACCAATCAATTCAGCAAATTTAGCAGCATGTTCAGCTTCTTCATATGCAATTCTTTTATAAGCCTCAGCAATTTCTGGAAATCCATCGCGATCTGCTTGACGACTCATTGCTAAATACATTCCAACTTCAGTACATTCACCATTAAAATTTGCACGAAGACCGCTTAAAATTTCTGAATCAATTTCTTTTGAATTTCCTATTTTGTGCTCATCAGCCCAAAATAATTCTTCACTACTTTCTAAAAAGTTTTCTGAAGAAGCGTTACAAAGCGGGCATTTCTCCGGAGCTTTATCTCCTTCGTATGTATAACCGCATATTTTACAAACAAACTTCATAGATTAAAACCTCTTTCTTAAATATTTTTTAATTATTTTTTTGTAAAAACAGAAATAAATAAAATATCTTTTTATTTTTTAAAAGCAAAAATGGCAAAAATATTTTATGATTAATAGTTATCATGTTTTTTATTAAAAAAATATTAAAGTTATTTTTGAAAAATAATAAAGGATATTGTCTATAATGCACGAAATAAAATACAAAGAATGGATTGAGAATAATTATTTTGATTTAAAAACTCGCGAAGAACTTTTAAAAATAAAAGATAATGCAAAAGAAATAGAAGATAGATTTTACAAAAATTTAGATTTTGGCACCGCGGGTCTTCGTGGAATAATAGGAGCCGGGACTAATAGAATAAATATTTATACTATAAGAAAAGTTACACAAGGTCTTGCTGATTTTTTAAATAAAAATATTAATAATAAAATTATAAAAGTAGTTATTGCATATGATTCAAGATTGTATTCTAAAGAATTCGCGGTAGAATCAGCTATTGTTCTAAATGCGAATAATATTAAAACTTTTTTATTTAAAGAATTAACACCAACGCCAGTTTTATCTTTTGCAGTTAGATATTTAAATTGCGATTCAGGAATAGTAATAACAGCGAGTCATAATCCAAAAGAATATAATGGCTATAAAATTTATGGAAAAGATGGAGGACAAGTTAGCTCCCCGATTGATAGAAAAATTATAGATTGTGTAAATAATATTGATTCTTTTGATAAAATTAAACTAATTGATAAAAATATTGCGCAAGAGAAAAAACTTTTTAACGTTTTAGATGACGATGTTAATAAAAAATATCTAGAAGCTATAAAGATTCAAAAATTAAATTTTAATAACAAGAGCAATTTAAAAATTGTTTATACACCATTAAATGGTACTGGAAATAAATTAGTTAGAAAAATTTTAAAAGATACTGGATTTAATAATTTATCAACAGTACCAGAACAAGAAAATCCTGATAATAACTTTAGTAGCGTTGGGATTCCTAATCCAGAGATTATAGAATCTTTTGAATTAGCATTAAAATTAGCAGAAATAAAAAAAGCAGATATAATTATTGCAACTGATCCGGATGCGGACAGAATTGGCGTAATGATAAAAAATAATAGAGATGAGTATAAACTTTTATCTGGAAATGCTATTGGTGTACTGTTGTGTGAATATATTTTGTCTCAAAGAAAAAAAAATAATAATTTAAAAAAAAGCAATCTAGTTATCACTAGTATAGTGTCTACTAAATTGACTCGAGCAATTACTATGAATTATAATATTGATTGCGTAGAAGTTTTAACTGGTTTTAAAAATATAGCTCGTATTATAAATACTAGAGAAAGTGATTTCATATTTGCTTTCGAAGAAAGTTATGGATATTTATCAGGATTACATGCGAGAGACAAAGATGCAATCGTGACCTCTATGTTAGTTTGTGAAATGACTGATCACTATAAATCTCAGGGATTAAATTTATTTGACGTTTTAGAAAAAATATATAAACGAGAGGGATTTTATAAAGAAATAAATTTTTCTAAGATATTCGAAGGTTTTGATATTACAAAAAAAATAGAAAAAATTATGATTAATTTAAGAGAAAACAAGTTAGAAAAAATTTGCGGAATAAAAATAAACGAAATTAGGGATTATAAAACTGGATATAAAAATTATGACAGATCTGATATTTTATATTTTATTTTAGAAGACAATTCTTGGATCTGTATAAGACCCTCAGGAACCGAACCTAAACTAAAATTTTATATTGGCGCTAATTCTTTTATTGAAAAAGATGTTAATGAAAAACTGAAGAATATACGCCACTTTATAGAAGATCTGATAACTGATTAATTTAAAAATAAATTAGATTAAAAAATAAAGAAAAGAACTATATTTGTCTCAGTAAAATTAATCAAAAAGTATAATAGCGGTTGTTTAGTCTTTGTTGCCATTTTATCAATAAAAAAATATCATCTACAAGAATTTTTTTATCATAATTAATTTCTATTGCTATTTATTTTCCTATGCAAAATTTTTCAAATATATTTTTTAATAGTTTATCATCTATATTTTTTCCAGTTATTTCACATAAATTATTATAGGCTTCTTTTAAATCTATCGATACTAATTCATATTCTTTATTTTTATCAAGACTTTTTTTTAAATTTTCATATGATTTTTCCAGGCAAACCAGATGCCTCGCATTGATTAATATTATAGAATCATGCTTAAAAAAATTTTTTTTGTCACCAAAAATTAAATCAATTATTTTTTTTTTAATTTTATCAATATCTTTGTCATCATAAGAACTAATTTTTAAGCAATCAAAATCGATTTTACTGTGATCAAATTTATTTTCTAAATCCTTTTTGTTCAATACATGTATTTTTTCTTTATTTTTGCAAAACTCAATTATTTTATTATCATCGTTATCAAATTCACGCGAATTGTCAAAAACGCACAAAACTAAATCAGATTTACGAATACAATCCTGAGTTTTTTTTATACCAATTTTTTCTACTAGATCGTCAGATTTTCTAATTCCAGCTGTATCAAAAATATTTATATTTATACCATTAATAACAATATTATCTTTTATAACATCGCGTGTAGTTCCAGAAATATTCGTGACTATAGAAACATCTTCGCAACATAATTTATTCATTAAACTAGATTTTCCAACATTTGATTTGCCAATTATCGTTAAATTTATGCCATTGTTAATTATTTTTCCAATGCTATAGCTTTTTATTAATTTTTCAATATTTTTTAATAATCTATTAATTTTTTTGTGAAAATCAAATACAAAAACATCATCCGGAAAATCAATACATGCTTCTATATTAGTTAAGATATCTAAAATTATATTGCTATATAAATTTATTTTGTTTGATAATTTTCCATTAATACCAGATGCAGCAATATCACTAACTATATTGTTTTTTGAATTTATTAAATCAACAACTGATTCTGCTTGAGATAAATCGATTCTTCCGTTCAAATACGCCCTTTTAGTAAATTCACCTGGTTCAGCCAAACGTATATTATTTTTTAATATTAAATTTAAAATTTTTTGCGCACAGATAAATCCACCATGACAATTAATCTCGATAACATCTTCACGTGTATAACTTTTTGGAGCGATCATTACACTAACCAAAACTTCATCCAAAATTTTTTTATCATCTAAGATAAATCCATAATAAATTTTATGTGATTCAAAATTTTTTTTTAGACTGAATATTTTTTTAAGCAAATCTAAACAATTGTTTCCGCTAACCTTTATTATAGAGATCCCGCCGACTCCGATCGGAGTTGATATAGCGGTTATGGTATCGTTATCGCTTATAATCATATATGTAAAATCAAACCCCAAAAAAACCTGTTTTGCATAATATATAAATTTAATAAAATTTTCTATACGATAGAATTTTTACATGAAATTAAAAAAAAATCTTAGTCAAAATCTTTTAATAAATAAAAATATAATTAAAACTATAGTTAAAAGTTTAGAAATAAAAGAAAAAGATATAATTATAGAAATAGGATCAGGATTGGGTGCTTTAACAGAATTTTTATTCAATGCGAAAAAAGTTATATCCATAGAAATAGACAATAATTTTTGCAAAATTTTAAACAACAAATTCATGCAAAAAAGTAATTTTGAGTTAATTAATAAAGACTTTTTAAAATTAAATTTTTTAGATATTATAAAGAATTTTAATGCTGATAATATAAAAGTAATATCGAACTTGCCCTATCATATTTCGACATCTATAATAACAAAATGTTTAGTTAATTTGAATAAATTAAACAGAATTATTTTTATGATGCAAAGTGAGTTCGCCGAAAGATTATTATCAAAACCATCTAAAAAAACTTATGGTTCTATAACTCTTTTCGCTAATTATTATTCAAAAATGTATCAAATAACAGATGTCTCTGCTGATTGTTTTAATCCTAAACCAAAAGTGGATTCTAAAGTTATAAAATTCACGTATAACAATAACTTTATTGACAAATGTCACGAAAAAATTTTTTTTGAAATAATTAAATTATCATTTTCTAAAAGAAGAAAAACTATTTTGAATTGCTTAAATGGTTTTAAAAATAATGATAAAAAGAGCATCGAAAATATTTTAGAAAGTATTAATTTAGATAAAAATATACGTGGAGAAGATTTATCTATAGATAACTTTAAAAAATTTGCTGGTTTTTTTGTAAATTAGCTTAATTACCTTAGTTTCAAAAACGGGGTAAAAATACAACTCACAACAAATTTACATATCCAGTAATCTCATCTAAAAACTCTCGCTTGACTATAAAAATCATAAAAACAAAAATAAAAAATTAAAACATCTCAAACATTCGAGATGTTTTTTAATTAAAAACTAAACGATTACACAACTCACAAT
>JAISCN010000059.1 GCA_031265515.1 Clostridiales bacterium
AACTTTTTCCAATCAATATTAACAATGATAAGTAAAAGAACAAAGAAGTAATGATAAGTATCATATTATCGATATTTTTATAAAAATAGAGTAAAGGGGTGATTGGAAAGATTAAATAAAAATTTGTTCGCTATCTTGCTTTGGAGTTCCGAGACTTTCTTCCTCAAAACTTCCAGAACTCAATACTTTAATGATAGTTATAAAATCAATTTTTACATCGATAATCTTTTTTAATTCGTTAATTAATTTCATCTGATTTGATATTGTAATATTTCCCCGAAAAATGGATTTTTGGTGGTGCTTGAGATATTTTTTACAAACTTTAAAAACTTTTGTAACGCGATATTTGCCAACTTCACTAAATTCATCGGCAATATCATAAAATAAAAAGATATAGTTGTAGTTTTTGGAGAATTTTTTCACATTTTTTCTTTTAAAAGAAATGGTATAAATTCTTTTTTTTCTAAAATAAATTTTATTAATTTATATCCATCTAGTCTTAGACAGTGCTCATACGAAACTCTTCTTTTAAGTTTTAGATGCAAAAAAGTTTCGTCCAATCTACTTCTAAACTCGTCTATAAAAATTTTTTTGCCTTCGTCATTTAATAACGCATAATTTAATTTTTTATCAAAGTGTTTTAAGACTTGAAGTTTTTTTCTGCCAACTAATTCAAAAATACTTTTAAAAACAAGTATGGGCTTAAACGCCTCGCATAAATCCAAACATAAGCTAAATCTCCCCTCCCTTGGACTATGTAAAAAACTTATAGATTGATTTAGGTGCGTATGGTAAATTGCTGAAATCGTTTTTGTGTAGAGTAATGTATTTCCAAAACTTATAAGTGCATTCATGGGGTTGTCGGGAGGACGTTTTACCCTTTTATTTATTAAAAAATCTTCTGGCAAAAAATACTTAAAACTATCATAAAATCTACTCCAAATCTGCCCTTCAACAAATAAAATTTGTTCAATGTTAAATGCTTTTTCAAGCAAAATCGATACTTTATATTTTAGCCAATCAAGATACTCTTTTAGCTCTTTTTTTTCATGTCTATAATAATGATACAAAACTTCATGTATATTTTTCGCTATCGCATTTACAATACTTTTTGCTATTTCAAGACGATGTTCTACAAAACATAACGACTGCTTTACGGTCAAATTACCATTTATAAGATACTCTTTTGGATAAAAAGTACCGCTATATCCGCCGCCATAATTAAAAATATGCATTGTGATACCAGCTTTTGAGATAAAATCTAAAAATTTAGTGTTAAAACTTACCTCGTTGAAACAATAAAGCTCTCTCGTCTCTTCAATTGGTAAATAAAAATTCATATTGTCATTTTTAAAAGCGATAGAGTTATCTTTGCGTTCAAGTTTTCCCATAGAAAATATATAACGAGTATGACTTTTAGACATTAAATCTCCTATATAAAACAATATTCATAATAAGCGCATTTTTTACATTTTGATACCAAAACAGGCTTTGGAGGAGTTTTTTCTTCGACTAAAGTATTTATTTCCTCAAAAATCTTTAAAAGCTTGGTTTCACATGCATCATCCAAGATCACAATCTCTGTTTTTGTTTGCTTGTTTTTCTCGGCATACTCAAGCTTGCCTTTCTTCTCAATACCCTTTTGTTTCAACGTGAAAAGCTCAAGCAACAACTGCCATTTTGCAGCTTCAGGGTCAGAATCCGACTTTTTAAATTCAATCACATAATCATCTGTTATTTTATCTATTTTTACATTTCCTAATGATATTTCGCTATATTTGTTTTTTTCTTCATTTATCTCATGAAGAACTCTACCTATACGAACGTCTTCACTATTGTCTTCAAGATTTAGACGATTGGCGCTAAGCCAACACTGAGTTTTACAGTGAAGATAGTAATTTATCAAAGTACCTGTTATTTTAATCATAATTTAATAAAACCCATAATCTTTGACTCTATTAAAATTAGCTCTATCGAATTTTCCATCTTGCGTAATAAAATCGCTATAATTCTCTATATAGAAAAATCCATGAATATCTTCGCCCAAAAATGGTCTTTTACTACCATATTTAAATACATTGAATGTAAAAAACTGCATAAGAGAATTGATTTTTGACTTCTCAACTTCTTTTTTGACAAAACTATCTATTTTATTTAACTGCAAAAACTTATTCCAAACTTTTTTGCCATCGAACAATCCGTTGGTAATAAACTCCGCATCAAGATTTTTAAACTCTTTTATATCTTCATATTTTGAAATATCTATAGTAAATGGAAAATAGAGTGTAAAAGTTTGGGTATTTATCAATGTCATGCGATATTTCATATCTTTATAGTTTAGTAGCTTTGCACTTTTTTCAAAAGATTCATATAGTGTATTTAAACCATTTTTGTAACTTTCTTGAGTTTTTTTGATTTTGTCCAAAACGACCTTATAATAACTATAAAAATCTTTATTTTCCAATACTTCTTTAAATTCATCACATGTTAAGTCAAACTCTAATCTATTATCGTTCTTATATATTTCATTTGCATTATCAAGATTAAAAAAACACGCTTTAGGATTTAGATGGCTCTTAAGACAGCTTCTGTTTATGCGACCCATAAACTGCTCTTCGCTATCTAGCACAGAGGTATCTTTGAAACCAATATCCATATCAATATCAATGCCCGCTTCTATCACTTGAGTTGCCACTATAATAATTGGCTTATCTTTCTTGCTCTCCTCAATCACAAAATGTCTGTAGGCTTTATTATCGTCACCGCTAAGTTCATAAACATGTTCAAAACCATTTTTTATCAACAAATTAAAAAAATTTCTCGCTGTTTGTTTTTTTATAAATTCAAATAAAAATTTTTTATAATTTGGGTACTCCTCTAAAAATTTTGCAAATAGTTCATCTATTTCGATCCTTTTCAAAGACTTAAAGTATTCTATTTTTACTCTGTTTTTAAAGTATTTGTTTTGAAAAAACTCCTCTTTTTTATCAACATAAATCAAATCCATAAAATTTGTTGTTTTCTCTAAAAAATAATCCAATTTGGGTAATGTTGCAGACATAATAATTATTTTAATATTTAATAGTTCGGCATACTTATCGAAAAAATTAGCCATATACATCCACAGATTGTTATCATAGCTTTGTATCTCATCCAATATAATGACACTATTTGCAAATTGCCACAGAGAAAAATTATCTTCTTTGGAAATACCGAATAAGATATTAAAAAAATTCACATGTGTTGTTATAATAAAAGGTTTATGGAAAAATAGTCTACTTATATAAGCCTTATTATATTTTGTCTCTTCATCTTCTTGGATATTCTCATCTTTGTCTTCCTCAATAGGAGTTATGGAGTTTACCACCTCTATTTCCAAAGAATCGGTAAATATTTTATCAAACACCATCTTTGTCTGTTCTACCAATGTATTAAACGGAAATATGTAAAACACTTTATTTATTTCCGTTTTATTCTCTAAAATATTTAACGCTAAATTGATCGATGTAATAGTTTTTCCACTTCCTGTTGGAGCTTCGAGATAAAATACATTTTTATCTATATTGCTTATAAGACTATTTTGTGCTTCTGCATAGATAGCATTTCTTATCTCATTAATGCCATCTGTACACTCCATGTTATTTTTGTAAATATCAAATTTTTCTCTTAAAACAGCTTTTGTTTTTGCATTTAACAAGCCAAAGTCATTGAATGTTATATTGCATTTATATGCAGTTGTAGCATAATAGTCACTTGACACGAGTAAAGAGAATAGCAATTTATTTAAAATGTAAAACTCAAAATGTGGAATTTTAAATTTATCTAAATGCATCCAATATTTTTTAGGTATGAGTTCATCGCTTCTATACTTTGCAAACTCATCTAACTTACCGTGATGTTTGGCTATCTGGTATGAAAAAGCGTACAAAACAAACAACATTTTTATTTTTTCACTTTTGCTATCGATTTTCTCAATATAGGTTTTGTAGTATTCAATATACAATTTGGACGAATGCGTAGAGTGTTGCGTGCTGTTTGTAGTATTAAAATATTCGCTAAAATAACTATTTTTCATTTTATTTGCTTGAAAATAGGGATTTTTTTTACCTATATCGTGCAAATATACAGCATTAACGAACATCTCTTTTATTAATTCAAAATTTTCCACAGATATCTTTTTTATAAGATTATCTATAGGTATTTCTAAATTTTTTGCATTAATAATTTCATAAAAATACTCAAGCGTTAAATTTGAATGCTCTATTAAAGTTTCATTCGGCGTATGAGCAAGATACCTTTTATCTATATCAAAATCAGATAAAGGCGTAATTTTTACCGTCGTATCCAAATGTATTATCCGGTATATTTTGTAGTTCTAAATTTGTAAAAACCAAAGCTGCATATTCATAAAAATGATACTCCTTTTGTAAACTTACCGGTGCTATCTCTTGAAAAAGATATGGCTCTTCATCGTCTTTTTCATAACCATCCAAAACATCAAAATTCTTCACAAACAGTGAATCCATATAGTTATAAACAGGATTTGTCAAATCGATAGTTTTAACTTCGCAGATACATGCAGGATGGTCATTTTTACCAAGATAAGGTATAAAAACCGCTCTGCTTTCAAGCAGATATTTCTCTATTTTTTTATACAATTCGCTCTCATCTTCAAGTATCATTATCTGCCAAGATGGATTTTCCAGCCACTGCTCCCGAACTATCAAATTACCGCCAACTTCATACGACGCATATCCGACGCTATTGTTAAATACTTGTATTTTTTTACTGAAATAACCATTTTTTGCAATAGGTATAATGGATATCTTTAGATCTTTTAATTTTTCATAAAATTCAGGAAAGCCATTATTGTAATCAGGCGAGCCATTTTTTAATCCTCTGTTATTATCATGCAATTTTGTATAACCATTAAGTCCAATTATGGCGCCAAGCAATCCAAGAAGTGCGGGTTTGTGTATATTATTGTAGGTAAAATACGCAAATGAATTAACATCCGGCTTTTTAAAAATGGCTGTTTTCCCACTTAACTTAAAGCTTATTGCTTTCATTTTATAGTTTTTCTTTGGTAAATATATTGAACTTGTTTAGCGTAGTTATCACTTCAAGTTTAAAAGGATTAAAATATACTTCGGCTTTTTCATATTTATTCTCAATGAATGCTTCAAGTTTTGATAAATTTACGCTTCTTTTTTCGCTATCAAACTCTACATAATCACTTAAATCCGGCAAATATGTATCATCTTCTTTGCACTCTATAAACAGAGCAAACTCATTTTCGCAACCAAATTTAGAATTTGTACTGTATGCAGTAGCACTTACAAGAGCTACCTTTTTAAACTCTTCATAATCATCTTTTGTATATCCTTTAAAATTCTCTCCCAAAATATGCTTATACTCATCATAAGCTTTTGGATTAATAGAAAAACCGTAAAAATAGTGTGCCTCATCAACAGTTATCTTTGTGCCTAATGTTGATTGTTTTGCTTCCTCTTTTGTAGAGTCTGCAAATGGAGACAATATATCTTGAACTTCAATATTTGTATCATCAAATTTATTGAAGCCTTGTCCAAATTGAACCGCACCAGTTATGGAAATATTTTGTCCTTCTTCTGCAAATGTTGCTCCGAAATTTTTAACATCTATAGCTTTAAAAAGGTTTTCTAATATAATTTTAGTGTCTTTTTTATTTATTTCGCCAAATAACAGTTCGTATCTTTCGGCTAATTTATTCGGCACTATACTAATGCTATTATCTTTAGTCTTTTCTTCTTTCCAGCTTTTTATATAAAGAACTTTTTTGCCCTCGTTTTCCCACATTTTTTTCATAGGATATTTTAAAGCCTTATCGCTTCCGAATATATCACCATTGCTTATTGATTTTGGGCGACCGGTAAAGTCTGCATTCCAATTTGCCATTTTAGCTTTTATGCCAATTACTCCGTAAACTTTTTTCACTGTTTTATCTCCTCTACATTTTCTTTTTTATTTGATTCCCAAAAAATATTTTTAGTCATAAAGCCAACTAAAAATCTATCTTTATCGTTATTTGTTAGCTTTTCTTCATCATGATATGATTTTAAAAGCGTAACGGTTTTTTTAATTTTTTTATTGTTTAGACTAACCTCATGTTTATATTTTTCCAAATCATTATTTAGTGCATTTTGCAACTTTGATATATATTTTGCTCTAAAATACTGTTCTGCTAAAGATAAAGTTTTACTTTTACTGTCGGCTTTACTTAGCGAGAGCAGATAATATGCCCATTGACCGGCTAAAAACAAAAACTCATTCTTCGTCAAATTTTTATACTCATCTTCATTGTTCAAAATGGTTTTAATATTTTGCAACTCTTGTTGTATATCCATGTTTTCTCCCTGTAATGATAGTTTTAGGTTCATTGCCTCTTTTGCTTTAAAGTATCTTTCGCTCAGATAGTGGTTTACTATAAACTCTGTTCCATATTTTTTAATAACATATAAAAACTCTCTATCGTCATACTTTTTAAAATAATTTATCATTGCAAATCTAGTGATTAAAAGTATTGATTGAAGTTTTTTAGATAAGAAATCAGATACCTTTATCTCTTTGCTGTCTTTATAATAGTTGAATTTCAACTGTTTATTATAAAAAAGGTCATCAATCTTCTCTTCTAATTTCCACAATTCATCTATTTCATAGTCTGATATAAGATTTTCTTCTTTATCTTTTATATATAGATAATTTTTAAAATATATTGGAGTAAACGACTTGTTTGCATCATCCGTCTTTGTTGGGATATAATCAAAATCCGTTATCTCCGCTTCATCATTGTTTGATTGTTTTTGTATAAAAAAATGATCTTCATCTAAAGTTCTATCTTTATTGTAAGGTTGATTTTTCAACCAGTCAAAAAACTTTTTTAGCATTAGGGCATTTTTACCTTCCAATATAAACGGTGCTGCATTTTTTCTTGTTTTATGCTCCAAAAAAGGTTTTTTGCCATTCAATCCCATATTTGAGTTTGACAAACCATAAATTTTATCTCCAATTTTTTTATTGTAACTGCTATCATTGAAAATTTTTAGAGATAAGTATATCTCACTTTCATTTGTATATTTTTCTAACTCTTCATCAAAAAATATTTTTATATAATTTTTTATCTTTTTCTCTTCTATAATTTTTATAATTTCATCAAAACAATTTTTCAAAATCTCGCATTTTTTTAAGATATCTTCTTCTCTGTCTCCATTTTCTATAACAAATTTATATTTATCTAAAACTTCTTTATCCTTTTTGTCATTAAATTTTTTAAAGTTTAGTAAAATATTAAAATGTTGATCTATTTTATCTTTAGCATAATCATCATTTTCGGCTTTAAAAAAATATGACAAATAATTTATGTTATGAATTTTTTTATCAAACAACGATTTATTAGAATTGATGTATGAACTATAATAATCTCTTTTGATAAACCACTCTTCCATATCACTATTTTGCATACCATCCAAGTCTGAAAAAAACTTATCTTTTTTTACGGTTTTTAATTCATAAAATTCTAAAATATTATCTTTGTTTATTTTTACATACAATCCATCTTTTAGATTATAATTATCTAAAATGAGTCTTTCGCCTTTTGTTTCATATATTTTATTAAATACTTCTAAAATATCGTAAATCACTTTATCCCTTTTGCCAAAACAAATCCACCGCCATAGCTGTTTTTCTCTCCAATTCCGCATCCGAAAGCACTAAAGGCAAGTTTTTGAGAAACTTCATCTTCATTTGGAATTATTCTTAACTTGTTACCAAAAAAACAGATGTTTTTATTATCTTTTACTATTACGATATTTTGAGGAACTCTATTTTTAATCTCAATAAGTTGTATAAAATTTTGCTTCACATCTACATCTTCACTAAAAAAACTTTTGTATTTTTTTTCTATATTATCATGTAACAATTTTCTAAGTTGTTCTATGTCGCCGCTCTCTTTTATCGTCCAAAATCTTCCGTTATCTACGGAAACTATAACGGGAGAAACGCTATACAACTCATTTATAAAAAATTGAAAAACCTCTTTTTTTATGGTCTCAACAACGGTAAAATGTCTATTATTTGTATTATTTTTCAGAGTATTATAAAGGGCTGAGGCGAGAATTTTATTTAATGTTCTTATTGTAAATTTATAAATTTTACCTTTTTTATAAATTTTATCCTTTTCTATAGGGTGAAAGCTCCCAAAAGTATAAAACTTATAATCCTTGCTCGTATGTATCTCATCAAGTTCTGCTAAATGTATGGAGTAACTTATATATTTCGCGATGATCTCAAAACTACTTTGAAATCCAACATCATTTTTTAAATATACCATACATGTAAGCTCAAATATATTCATGAGTCTAATCCTTATATTTTTCTGTAAAATTATACTTGTGAGATAATATTACTTAATAAATTAATAATTGCTTAATTATGACATAATTTTAAATCTAAGCAATATTTATTTTTTGCTATAACATTGTAATCCAGCACTCCAAATATATTTTTATCGTAATTAGTTAGATTATGAGTTAACTTTGTCTATTTTAAAATCTTTTTTTATGGCTCTTTAAAAATTAAATTCTTAACTGTATTTACCTATCTTGATTTACAATTACTTTACTTTCTGCCTCCTTCTTCCTGCTGTTTTAATAACATCAGCCCCTGCCATAGCTCCTATATTCACTCCAGCATATACAAGCTCAAAGTATTCTTGTGGCACTCCCAATGCTTGAAGCTCCTGCTCCAAATGAGTTTGAACTAGAATATGATGTACTTGATAAGGAGCTATATGTTAGAGTGTCCGTTGTTAATGAGAGTTGTCCGTTATCTATAAAGTTATTGTTTTCATCAAAGT
>JAISCN010000031.1 GCA_031265515.1 Clostridiales bacterium
TAGAAATCAGCACAATAATATAATCAAGCACCTATAGCTATCCAAATCTTTTAAAATAACGCCATAAATATTAATCATGCGATATATTTACAAGCATAATAAAAAGAGTTCTTAAAAAAATTTTCAACAAAATCTTTAGCAAATAATAAAAATTAGTATGACAACAAAAACAAATGTCTAATGTTTTTATTTTTATAGATATTTTATAGATAAAATCTTTTTGAAGAATGTTAAATCATATAATAATAAGATGTGCAAAATATTATCAATAGAAGCTACTGGTAAAATTTCAAGTGTTTGTGTATATGATTTAAAAATAAAAAAAGTTTTAGGTGAAATAAATTTAGATGTTGGATATACACATTCTGAAACTTTGCTAATCATTATAAATGATTTATTAAATGTTTTAAGAATAAATATAAATAAAATTAATTATATTGCATGTTCGCAAGGTCCGGGATCTTTCACAGGAATAAAAATAGGAGTCGCAACTGCTAAAGCTTTAGCTCACGCTTTAAATATAAAAATAATCGCCGTAAATACTTTAGATTCAATGACTCAAAATATTGTTCAAGAAAATTGTTTTATTTCACCAGTTATAGATTCTCGACGCGGTGAAGTTTTTGGAGCAATTTATGAATATCAAGAAAAAGAAATATTTAGAATAAGCGATTTTTTAAACACGAAACTAGATCAAATCATAAATATAGCTTGTGAAATATCTAAAAATAATAATAATAAAAAAAAAATATTTGTATGTGGCGACGGTGTAGCTAGCAATATTTCTCTAGTCCTAAATTTAAAAAATAAAAATAAAAATATTTTTTTTGATGCTCGTGATAACAGAAAATCTGTAAATATTTTAAATTTAGCTATTAATTATCTTAAAAAAGATATAAATATTTATACTTACGATAGTTTTCTGCCATTTTATTTAAGAAAACACGAAGCCGAACTCTAAAAAATAAACACAACAAGCATTTAATTATCATTTTTATTTTATTTTTATAATCTTAAAAAAAGCATTCTGAAAAATATTAATAAAAAACAAAAAAAAATTAAAAACGATATAATTTTTTTAAAAATTATGGGGCGTTTTTTTGTCTAAATATATATTTATAACTGGTGGAGTAGTTTCAGGTCTTGGTAAAGGAATAACTGTTGCATCACTGGGCATGTTATTAAAAGCACGTGGATTAAATGTGATTTTGCAAAAATTTGATCCATACATAAATGTTGATCCCGGCACTATAAGTCCTTATCAACATGGCGAAGTTTTTGTTACTGATGATGGTGCTGAAACTGATTTAGATTTAGGGCATTACGAAAGATTTACTGATGAAAATTTATCTTATAAAAATAACGTAACAACCGGGAAAATATATTGGTCGGTTTTAATGCAAGAGCGTAATGGCGATTATTTAGGTCAAACAATTCAAATTGTTCCACATATAACAAATAAAATTAAAGAAAATATATATGCAACTCAAAAATATTTAGATAACGAAATAGTAATAACTGAAATTGGAGGAACAGTTGGCGATATAGAGAGTTTGCCATTTTTAGAAGCTATAAGACAAGTTTCTTTTGATATTGGACGTGAAAATGTTTTATTCATACATGTTGCATTAGTTCCATATCTAAAAAAATCTAATGAATTAAAAACTAAACCGGCGCAACACTCAGTAAAAGAATTATTGTCTTTAGGAATTCAACCAGATGTAATAATCGCACGATGTGAAAAAAAAATGTCTCCAGATACGAAAGATAAATTATCTTTATTTTGCAATGTAAAAGAAAAATATATTATAGAAAATAGAGATTGTGACTCTATTTATCAAGTGCCTTTACTATTTGAAGAACAAAATCTTGCTAATATTGTTTGTGAAAAATTAGATTTAAAAATAAAAAATAAATCTAATTTAGATTCTTGGATAGACTATGTTAATAAAGAAAAAAAATTAACTAAAAAAATAAACATTGCGATCGTCGGAAAATATGTAAAGTTAAAAGATGCTTATATATCTTTAATCGAAGCGTTGAATCATGCAGGAGTTAGCTTAGATATAAAATTAAATATAGTTTGGATTGATGCAGAAAAATTAGAAAAAGAAAAAAATCTATCTGATGTTTTTAATGGTATTAAAGCTTTGATTATTCCAGGCGGATTTGGTTCGCGAGGAATAGATGGAATGATTAAAGCCGTTAATTATGCGCGCGAAAATAAAATTTTATTTCTAGGAATATGTCTAGGAATGCATTGCGCTATAATAGAGTATGCGAGAAATGTTTTAAATTTAAAAGACGCAAACAGCAGCGAATTTGATTCGGATTGTGAAAATCCAGTGATAGATTTAATGCTTGATCAAAAAAAATTAAAAAGTAAAGGCGCGACCATGCGTCTTGGAAAGTATAATTGCAATATAATTAGAAATACTCTTGTTCATAAAATTTATGATAGTGAGATGATTTCTGAAAGACACAGACATAGATTTGAATTTAATAATAAATATCGTAGTGAGTTTATAAAAAACAATTTGATAATATCTGGTCTAAATAAAGAAAAAAATCTTGTTGAGATAATAGAATTAGATAAAAATAAACATCCTTTTTTTGTTGCTGTGCAGTTCCATCCCGAGTTGAAATCTAGACCTAATAAACCACATAAATTATTTTATGAATTTATAAAATCAGCTATTAACAATAATTAGACTGAAATTTATAATTAAAATAATTAATGATTTTTTTATTTTTTTTATTTTTTTTTTTTATTATTTTATTTTTCATGCAAATATTTTTTGTATATTGGATTTATCTAGCGTTT
Source organism: Clostridiales bacterium (assembly GCA_031265515.1). Lineage (GTDB taxonomy): Bacteria > Bacillota > Clostridia > Lachnospirales > CAMVHY01 > JAISCN01. The sequence continues at coordinate 2,825 of JAISCN010000031.1, forward strand.
GGATAACTATATAGCGACTTAGAATAATTAAATTAATTTATGATGATTTAGAATAATTAAACATTTTGAAGTAATTGATTGCTTCTATGCTGAATTTGTGAATTTTTCTGTTGCGCATTAAATTTTGCGATACAACTGAATTTAATCTATTTCTCATTGCTTGATTTATGTTTTTGTAACATAATTCTCGTATCTTAATTGTATCAGAATAGGTTCTATTCGGTTCTATACAATCAGCTAAATAAACTATTTTTTCTATAATTGACATGCCGGATCTTCCAGTGGTGTGATATGCGATTGCGTCAAGAATTTCTCTATCGTTAACATTTAATTTTTTTTGTGCTATTTTTGACGCTAAAAATGGATGAATTAGATCTGGTTGTTGACGTAAAACTCCGTCTAATTCCAGTCCTAACTCATGACTCATAATAATTTTCTCTGTGCTTGTAAATTCTTTTGCGTAATCGTGTAACAAGCCCGCGATATAAGATTTCATTATATCTTGTTTATAATATTCTGCTAATTTAACTGATTGATCAGCTACACATAAAGAATGAATAAATTTTTTTTCGCTTAAATTATTTTTTACTTGTTTTTTTAAGTAATCTAAGTTATTTCTAAAAGCATTTAAATTAGCGTTTTGATATAGTTTTTTATCGCATATATATTTTTTTTCATCACCAGGAACAAGAAAATTTATACTTTGGTTTAATAAAATCTTGGTTCTTATGATAGTAGATGAAATATTTAAAGTATCAATGTCAAAAGTATAAATATTACAATCATACGCATCTCGAATTATTCGTATTTTTTCAGCTACTTTAACTCTATTGCTTCTATCTCTGAGAATTATTACAAATACACATTGTTTAATTAAATCTACAAAACATTGCCAAGAATCTAAATAAAAAAAAGAATCACTGCCTAAGAGCAGATAAATTTTTGAACCAAAATTTTCTCTTTTTATATCGCAGAATGATCTAAACATATAATTTTTAACAAATTTTTTTTTTATAATCCAACATTCTGGATTTATATTTTTCGATATTTTTTTAATTGCGATATTTATCATTTCAATTCTATGCGAATAATCTGCTACAGTTTTTTTTGAGTTTAAATCTGGTATAAAAAACATTTTATTTATATCTAATCTAGAAGATATTTCTTCTGTAATGTAAAGGTGGCCGTTATGAATAGGATCGAACGAACCTGAAAAAATTGCTATATTTGTCAAATTGTCACCGTATTTTTTTATATTTTTTTATAATTGTATAGTTAATTTGCTATCAAAAATAATATCTAACTTTGCTTGATATTTTATGTCTAAAATTTGGAAATTTAAACCTTGAGAAGATCTAGACTGAGAGGAAGCGCTTTCGAAGAATTAATAAATAACAGTAATAATATTTATTTAGAATCTTCCAAAGCATTGGTACAAAAAATCGCAACACCTATTAAACCAATTTCGTTAGGAAAATGCGGAATGATAACCTGTGCTTTTTTTGAAAAAAAGAGTACTGTGGACTATATTGGAATATCTAAAAAAAAAATGTTTTGTTTTGATGCAAAAGAAACCTCACAAAAATCATTGCCATTAAAAAATATACACAAACATCAAATAGAATTTATGAGTGATTTTGAAAAACACGGCGGAACATCTTTTTTGTTAGTCAATTTTACTTTTAATCAAACTTTTTTTTATTTGTCATTTAAAGAATTATTCGACGCTTATAAAAATTTTGAATATCGAAAATCTATTTCTTGCAAAAATTTTAAACATGAAATATTTCTAGATAAACAAAACTTTTTAGATTATTGAAGAAATGTTGAAGTTTTTTAAAAAATAAACGTTAAAAATTTTTTTAAATATTTCATATTCTAAATTCGTTATTTGATTTTTATTGTTACTAGACGATTCGCGATTCGTATTTATTTTTATTCAAATAAAGATCGCAAGGAGATATATAAATGCAATCAGAGATAATATCAACTAAATTTAAAATTAAATATTCTGATAAGAACGGAAGTTTTACTTTTAACAAGATAAAAAAAAGTGGAATTAGAGATATTGATATTTTAAATACTGCGAAGGATTTTGCTTTATTGCAAAAATATGAAGTAGATAAAATCTTTAAAATTATCGATACAAAATTGAGCGATATAAATTAAAAAAATCTTAGGAGATAATATAAATCATGAAAAATAACGATTATTATAATTTTATATTCAAGACAAACGAAGATAAAATTTTAAAACTTAAACTTTCAAATGCAAAACAGTATAGTAACGAAAGTGATTTTTCAGATTCTATTGATTGGATACTAGAAAATAATATTTTAGAAAATTATTACGGATCAGCAACTTCTATCCAAAAAATTGAATTTATACATCCAGAAGATATAAACGTAAATCTTTCTTAAAAATAATAATAAAAATCAGGAGTAATAAAAATGTCAACACGTGAAGAAGAAACAACATTAAATATAAAATTCGAAAAACAAAATTGTATAATCAATTCGATAAACAACTCAGCAGATAACCAAAAGATCTTTGATTTTAGTAATACTATAAAAAAATATTTTTCAAGCGAACCGAAAGAAATAGTTGTTTCGAGAAGAAAAACCATATCATAGATAAAAAATTAATAAACTTCAAAAAAATAAAAATAAAAGGAGAATATTATGAACTCATACTTTAAAATAAAATTTTTACTTTCCGATGGAAACCCATTTGAATTAAAAATTTCTAATGCATATGATTATGAGGGAACAGAGTCAGAAATAAATTTAATCAAAAATTCGATTCAAGATATAATTTTACAAGACGCTATAGCTTTACCCAGCGAAGAGCTTAGTTTAACTTCTGTAGATTCGATAATTTATCATCGTGATGTTACTCAAAATTATAATTTAGAAAATCTTAAGAAAAAATAAAATTTTATTAGAAAATAAATAACCATCTTTATAGATTTAAAGATGGTTTTTATATATTTAAATTAAGCTAAATCAAACTAAAATAGATAAAATTACTTGTTGGCTTTTCTAAGTCTTTTTTTGAATTTATCTATCTGCCCGCCAGATTCCATTAGAGTATTTTTACTACCAGTATAAAACGGATGACAATTAGAACAAACTTCAACTTTAATATTTTCTTTAGTGGAACCTGTAGTAAAAAAATTTCCGCAATTGCATCTTACCGTCGCATTCAAAAAATATTTGGGTTTATCTTTTTTGGCAATCAATTTTAAATCCTCTTTTATTTAATTATTAAAAAAACAACACAACATTTAATTATTACATCAAAGTAAATTTAAAACAATTGAATACTTTATTTTTTTATATATATTATCTGGTTTCTTGTTCATTTCTTCCTATATTATTATTCGTGGGAGTCGCATCAGTCAATCTACTTGATCTATCTGTAGCATCTTCTATCATCAACGATATATTTTTTGTTGTTCTTTCTAATGTTTCTGTGCTTGAAACATTCGTATTTTTAGATGTTCCAACGATGTTGTTTCCACTTTTATTAAATGGATTAAGTCTATTTAAAATAGCTGCAATTCCTGAAATCATCGAACTTTCTTTTGTTTGTGCAAGTTCTAAACAATGATTATTTAGTTCAATTCTATATCTTCTAGCTTCTCCTAATACAAACGCTGTTAAAACAAAATTCGTTTCTTGTCTTTGATCATGTATATTTTTCAAATTATTGACATTTAAATTCAATGCATTATTGTTATTACTCATAAATGACCACCTCTTGTTATAAAAATCATTTTACTTTTTCTTATTTACGTAATACGAAATTAATGGAAAAGTTTTTGAATAAAAATGATCTACATCTCCTTCGAAAACTAAATCAGTTCCATATTCGCTATTAAAAAGATCGATAGTGCTCAATATTATTTTTCTAGCCTCTTCATCTTTTTCCTGTTTTTCATTTTGTATCTTGTCTAATTTACTCTGAATTTTATTTATAAGATCTTCTACTAATTGATTGTCTATTTCTCTAGAGAGTTTTTTAACAATAGATATAAAATTTTCTACTATCTCAATTATGTTTTTGCTATCTGCATATTTTAATTCTTCGATTGTATCATCTATAATTTCAATGATAGATTTTGTTATTCCTATCTCTTTTTCTCTCTCTTTTTTTTTTGACACTCTCGACATTACACCTCTTAAAGCAGAAAAACAATTTTTATAATTTAAAAATTCTTAACCAAAAAACTATCGATATAATAAATATTTTAGCGTATATTTGTCAAAATTGCAAATTTATTTGATTTTTTTTACTAATACTTATTATAATTCAGATTGGTCTTAAATAATCATTTTAATAGATTCTTGAATAAATTTTTATTATTAGCGAGCTGGAAACAATAATAAATTTCATAATAAATTTTTTTAAAGGAACTTTAGTGGGAATCGCTAACGTTATTCCAGGAGTAAGCGGCGGAACTATAGCTGTTATTCTTGATATTTTTGATGATTTGATAAATATAATCAATAATTTTACAAAAGAAATAAAAAAAAATATTTTGTTTTTAACACCAATAATACTCGGCGTAATTTTTAGTATACTCAGTTTTAGTTCATTAGTAAATTTTTGTATTATTAATTATTCTGTCCAGACTAATTTATTTTTTATAGGATTAATTATTGGAAGTATACCTGTTATATTTAAAAAAGCTGGAAAAAACAGCAGTAAAAATAATATGGTAACTAGTATTTTGTTTCTATTTTTTTCTATATTTCTAGTAATTTTTATTTCGCGCATGAGTTTAAAACAAAACAACACAGTTTCGCATATCGATAAAATAAATAATCTGTTTTTATCAAAAATTTTTGTAAGTGGAATTTTGAGCGCTACAGCTATGGTTATACCCGGAGTAAGTGGATCTTTTATCATGATTTTATTAGGAACCTATAACATAATTATACAATCAATATCGAACTTAGTCAAATTTAAAAATTTTACTGAATGTAAACTAGAAATAAAAATATTAGTTATTTCTGCTATTGGCATAGTAATCGGAATAATTTTTGCATCAAAAATAATTTCTTTGCTACTAAAAAAATTTTCTTCTATTACATATTTTTGTATCTTAGGGCTAGTTATAGGTTCTATATATGGTGTTATCTTAAACATAAATTTTGATCATAAAATTATTGCTTATGATTATGTAACATCTTTTATTTTTTTATTGATAGGATCAACGACATCTTATTCTTTAGGCGACAAAAGCAAATAAATGTTTTCTGATAAACAATTAAAACAATTATGCAGTTTTGAAGTATTTTCATCGCTTCTTTAGATGCCCGCTTTCTTTTTAACTAATTAAATAAATAAATAGTCGAGTAATAACTAAATATTTTTTATCCATGATCGCTTAAGAAAAAATTATAATTAAAATGAGAGCAGTATGAGATTTAAAAGTTATAAGATTCGTGCGGTATTTATCTTCTTGCTGTAGCTGCTAGATTTCCAAATAACATACAATAGAGATAATCAATTCATGCTAAATAGAAACTAGAAAGATTTAGTTGTATTCGTTGATATGATTAATACTTGCTTAAAATCGTCGACACAATCATAGCAGCTGAAGATACCATTATTAAAACTAAGAAAATATTTTCACCCTCACCCAAACACCTCTAACCTTCTTCTCTCTACACACTTTCTCGATAATACTCTGAATATAACCGCTGCAAAAAACAAAACAGTTCCTGCAGCAATCACA
>JAISCN010000003.1 GCA_031265515.1 Clostridiales bacterium
ACCTGGAGGCCAACCGCCTGATCCGTCAATCTTTGAAACTACATACTTGTTCAAAAATATTAGGCAACAGCCACTAAAAATATCTTAAACATATAAAATAAATTTGACAATGATTTTTAAATACAAAAATATAAATTAAAAAAACTTGACTAAAAATAATTTTTAGCTGATGCTGAACATTGTAGCATTTAATTAAAGATATTCGACAACAATCACAAAAGAATGTCTTAGCTGTCAAGGATTAGTTTGACAGCATTTTTATGTAATTCCTCTCAAAGCGCTTCTGATATGAAAAAACTTTAAATGCATTAATTCGTTGCTACTGCTTATAGAATATCTTTTTAAAATCGAATTATACATCTTGTTGTTACAAGTAATTTTTATATTTAAACCAATTTCTAGATTTTCAAATCTCAGAACATCTTTGTCTCTTATAATATCAAAACTAATTTCATGAGAACAAAATATTTTCTCGCAATTCGGATATTACAACACCATTGTACGTAGGATTATCTTTTAGATCGTTATCATAAATATAAATCTTTATTTTAATCGGCTTAAAAATATTTCCGGTGTTGAAATACATGTATCAATTTTGTATAGTACTATAATATTATCGGATAACGTCTGGGCAACGTCTTTATAAATTGGTTAATTATCAACTCTAAGAAAATTATTACACTCGTATCTAAGCACACTTTCAACTCTAAATGTAAATAAAAAACGAGTTATCGGTGAGCATACGTTCTTTATTTATTTAGGTATTTTTGAAATTAATTCTACTTATTTTAGGTGTCAATTTCCTTCTCAAACTTTGATCCAATAAATTTTAGCCAATTTATTAGATTCTTATTTTTTTTATTTTTTCTGAAATTCTTTGAGAGTAAAGATAAAATTAAAATAAACTTGTTTTTAGTTATTATATAAAAAAATTAATTAGAATTTGATAGTAAATTTAATAGCATCTTGTTTTTTAGAGTTTTGTTATATCGACTTATAATTGTAATAATTTCTTAGTTAATAAAAGAGTAAAAAAATTATTGAGAAAATATTTTCAAAATTTATTCGAGATTTTATTTTTATACTTGTCATCGTTTTTTTAATTATAGTATTCAAAAAAAGATTCTGATCGAGCAATCACAGCTTAAAATAAAAACTAAAATCTAGAGAAATTAATATAGTTTTATAGATCAGCCAAGATTACAAAACAAAAAAATATATAAAGTTTCAAGTGATTTATAATTGTAATTTTTAAACAGATGTTTGATGATATCCTAAGAATACAATAAAAATAAAAAATCACAGTTTTTGGAGTGAATTAAAGCTGTTTAAGGTTCTTACAAAGGCTATAAAAATTAAGGATTTAAGAAAAAAAATATTTTATGTTTTGATTGCGCTTTTTATCTATCGTCTAGGAACTCACATTTATTTGCCCGCTATTGATTTAAAAATTGTTTCACAAATTAATTCGATTTCTCAACGATCACTTTTTTCTATTATTGCTGGCGGGTCTCAAGCTTCTATTTTTGTTATGGGTGTTGGACCATATATTACCGCTTCGATAATTTTGCAATTGTTGACCGTTGCAATACCGAAACTAGAACAAATAAAAAAAGACGGCGAAGATGGAAGACACAAAATAGAGCAGTATACAAGAGTTACAGCAATATTATTATCATTTATTCAAGGCGCTGGTTATATATACGGTATAAGATATTTTTTTGTTTATAAAAATCTTTTAGTTTATACAATGTCTACATTTGCAATAGTTACTGGATCAATATTTGTAATGTGGCTTGGTGAATTTTTAACAGAATTTGGAATTGGAAATGGATCGAGTTTTATTATATTTGCAAATATTCTATCAGGATTACCAGATGCAGTAAACTCCATGTATCGTAAATTAGATAACAAATTAACATATGATTTATCAAAAATTTTTTCAAAACAAAATTTTACTAATGTTTTAAAAGTTTTTGTCTTATTAGTATTGTTTAAATTAATAATTATGTTCGTAGTTTGGATTCAAGATGGTGAACGGCGCATACCAGTTCAGTATTCTAAAAAAAAGAACTTACAGACTTCGGTAACACTTCAAAATTCTTTTATTCCCATTAAGGTCAATATAGCCGGAGTAATGTCTATCATCTTTTCAATTTCACTCTTGCAGTTACCGACTATGATAAAAAATTTTGTAAACGATAAAAATATAAATAAAAAATTAGATTTGATTATAAATTTTTTATCTATAACAAATCCGTGGGGAACGTTGATATATATTTTTCTTATATTTTGTTTCACTTTTTTTTATACTTCTTTTACAATTAATCCGATTGAAATGGCTGAAAATTTAAAAAAAAGTTCCGGCGTAATTCCTGGAATTCGTCCTGGTAAACCAACAGCTGAATATATACAAAATACAATTGATAAACTTTCGTGGATAGGAGCATTTTTTTATTCGATAATTGCTTTATTGCCAGTAATCTTAGAATGGATTTTTAAGTTTAAAATCGGTTTTGGTGGAACTACATTGTTAATTGTTACTGGTGTAGCATTAGAAATTATCAAACAGTTAGAATCCCTTTCTCTAATACGTCACTACAAAGGATTTTTAAATTAGTTAATAAATAATAAATAATATTGTCAGTTAAAAATTATTTTCAAAAGATTTTATCGCTAAAGCACATTCGAGCCTTTTTTTTTGAATATCACAACCTAATTTGTAGGGTTTAAGAAAACTTTTATTAAACAAAAAATTGTTAGCATGACAACCGCCACTACAAAAAAATTTAGCCCAACATAATACACACTCTTGTTTGTCAAAAATATCGTAGTTTTCAAATTTTTTTTTAATTCCATTATAAATATTTCCAAGTAAAAAACTTTTTTGCCCAACGAATTGATGACAAGGATATAGATTTCCATTGGGTGATACTGCTAAATATTCATTTCCACATCCACAACCACTTACTTTTTTCGAAATACAAGTGTTATTTTCGAAATCTAAATTAAAATGAAAAAAATTAAAATTATATTTTTTTGATAGGACTAGTTTTGCTAATTTTTCGTATTCATCAAAAATTTTTTCTAAATCGTCATATCTCAATGTGTAATCCAAATTTTTGTAACATACTACTGGTTCTAATGATAAATTTTTAAATCCAAGATCGACATAGCAAAGTATATCTTCTACAAAATCAAGATTAAATCTGGTAAAAGTTCCACGAATGTAATAACTTTTATCTTCGCGCTTATCTATAAACTTTTTAATATTGCTAATTATTTTGCTATAGTATTCAGAGTCGTTATTACAAACTCGCATTTTATTATTAATTTCTTTTCTTCCATCTAAACTCAATACTACGTTAAACATATTTTTATTTATATAACCTATTTTTTCATTATCTAGCAATAAAGCATTTGTTGTTATTGTAAATCTAAATTTTTTATTGAATTTTTTTTCTTTCTCGCGTGCATAATTAATAATTTTTTTAATTACATCAAAATTTAAAAGCGGCTCCCCTCCAAAAAAATCTATCTCTAAATTTATTCTATTTCCCGAATTTTTTATCAGATAATCGATACATTTTCGTCCAACATCAAAAGACATTAATTTCTTTTCACCAATATAATCATCTCCACTAGCAAAACAATATTTACAATTTAAATTACAAACATGCGCAACATTCATACATAAAGCCTTTAAGACTTTATTATTTTTTCTAAAATTATCTATTTCAGAATTACTAAAATCAACAGAGAATAACAATCCGTCGTCTTTTATTTTTTTTATACTTTTAATACATTCCAAAATTTCTTTTTTACTATATTCTTTTTCTAGGCTATTAATAAAATTATTATTATCGCTGCAAAAATAATGTTTTAGAATTTCGAACGATAGATTGCTAAATTCATGTAATGCACCACTATTCACATCTAAGACAAAATTTTTTTCAAATAGGCTGAATTTGTGTATCAATAATATTCATTCCTGTTAAATTTAAATGTTAATTTGATTAAAAAAATTTTAATTACATAATATATTTTATAATTATCTTATTAACGGTTTCCCTATTTAAATGACTAAACTATAATTATACTGCCAGATCACAATATACACTTTATAATTTTTATATATTTCTTTTTATTTATTAGTTTTTTAAAAGAAATACGGATTTGAATTTCAAAGAATTCCAAAAGAAATAAAAGAAGACGAAGATTTAATAAATTGTTTAAGATTTATTAGATCAAAATCTGAGAAGGAAATTGAAATTAAAAAAATATAAAACTATATAAAAATTATTCTTTATATTTAATTTTGAAGTCTCTTTCTAATTCACGAGATATGTCATTTTTGGCAATTTCTCTTCTTTTATCAAAGATTTTTTTTCCACGTGCCAGAGCAATATCTATTTTTATAAAGCTGTTTTTAAAATAAACTCTAATAGGAATTATCGAAAATCCTTTCGTACTAACTAATTTATTTAATTTATTTATTTCGAACTTATTTAATAACAAACGACGTGATCTTCTACAGTCTAGATTAAATATATTTCCTTGCTTATAATTCGCTATGTGCATATTTATTATAAAAGCTTCGTTTTTTTTTATATTAATAAAACTATCTTTAATATTGCAATTGCCAAGACGTAAAGACTTTACCTCGGTTCCAACTAGTTCTATACCTGCCTGAAAAATTTCTTCTATAAAATAATTAAAATTAGCGCTTTTATTTAAAGCTATTATTTTTTGATTTTTCATTTGTTAAATTAAATAATAACTATAATAACTAATCAATATACATAATAAAATTATATTTATCTTTTAACACTTTGATTTTATACTAAAATCCTCAAACAATTCTATTTTCAATTCAGATATAAATTCATTTATCACAGCTTTTACCATGTCTAAAAGTTTTTTTTCAGCATCTATAAAAGTTTTTATATTATTGTCTAGAATGAGCTCTTTATAAATTTCTGATATTTTTTTTTCTTTATCAAAGTTATTAATTTTATCTTTACTAAAATTTTTGATTTCGATCTTAAACTTACATATTTTATTAATTTCTTCTTTACTTAAATTATTTTTTTTTGTAGTATAGTCAACATATACATCATTACTTTTTACTTCAATAGTAAGATTTTTGGCGATATGTAAAATATCTTTTGAATTAATTGTTTGCAAAGCTACACTGCTCCAGAGTATTTTATATTTAATTTAGCTGATAATATTTATAAATCAATAAAAATTTTTTATAAAAGTTATGATTCTAATTCCAAGATAATTGGCAAGATCACGGGAGAACATTTTAATTCTTTTCTGAGATACATTTGTGATGTATCGCGTATTATTACTTTAATTGCGTTACTCTGTCCAACAAGATTTTCTTTTAAATCATTTAAAATCGCATTTAAAATTTCTTTTTTTATATTATCAAGAATTTTACTATCCTGCTGTATGCAAGTAAAACCTCTGGTAATTATTTCAGGACCAAATAAAATTTGTCCTGCATTTTTTTGTATTCCAAACATAATAATCATTATTCCATGATCAGATAATAATTTTCGTTCTCGCAAGATAACTTCATTAATATTTAACGAACCATCAACCATGATTTCTCCGGTTTGAATTTTTCCACGTCTGCTAGCAGACACTTTATCCAATTCTAAGACATCACCTATGTTTAATATTATAACATTGCTTTTTTTCATTCCCATGTTAATCGCCATATCACAATGTTGTTTGAGGTGCCTATATTCACCATGTATTGGTACGAAAAAAGTTGGCTTTAAAAGAGCATGTAATAGTTTAAGTTCTTCTTGTTTTGCGTGACCAGATACATGAACGTCCATTAATTTCTCGTAAACAACATCCGCGCCGAGATTTAACAAACCATCTATGACTTTAGAAACTGATTTTTCATTACCTGGAATTGGTGTAGCGCTTATAATTACCTTATCATTTGGTAATATTTCTATTAATTTATGTTCTGATTCTGCCATACGAGACAACGCAGAACTCTCTTCGCCTTGGCTGCCAGTTGTTATTATTACTAATCTTTCAGCAGGATATTTTTTAACTTGCGATGGATCAACCAATGTATTTTTTTGCACTGTCATATAACCCAGTTCGATGGCAGTAGATGCGGCATTTAACATACTACGTCCAACTATCGTAACTTTTCTTTTATACTTCTCAGAACAATCTATTATTTGTTGTATTCTATCCAAATTAGAAGAAAAAGTAGCAATTATTATTCTTTGTTTTGGTGAATCTTGAAATATTCTATCTAACATATTACCAACATTTCTTTCGGACATGGAATAACCTTTTGATTCAATGTTGGTACTTTCACACATAAATAATAAAACTCCGCGCCGTCCAAGTTCTGCAAATCTTTGCAAATCAATAGATTCGCTCTGAATTGGTGTGTAATCTACTTTGAAATCTCCAGAATGAACGATTACGCCAATCGGAGTACTAATAGCCACTGCTACTGAATCTGGTATACTATGATTAGTATGTATAAATTCGATAACAAAAGAACCCAGTTTAAATATTTCCCCAGTTTTTACACAATTTAGTAATTCAGGATCGTAAACATGATGTTCTCTAAGTTTATTCTCCAATAAACACAAAGTTAGCTTTGTTGCATAAATTTTTGTTTTTAACTCTCTTAATAAATATCCAACAGCGCCTATATGATCTTCGTGTCCATGTGTTAGAATCAATCCACGTATTCTGTTGCTATTTCTTAATAAATAACTAAAATCCGGAATGATTAAATTAACTCCTGGCATTCCAACATCTGGAAATGCCAATCCACAATCGACTATAATTATATCATTTTGATATTCGAAAACTGTTATATTTTTACCAATTTCACCTAATCCACCTAGCGGTATAACCCTAAGTCTGGCGTTATTGCTAGCCAATTTTTAAACCCTCTTTAGTATTTTTAAAAATCATTTTCTTCTTGATCTTCATCATCAAAATTCTCATCGCTTTCAAACAAATTTATTATTTTTTCTATTAAATTATCTTCTTCAACATACTCATATTCTACATCATCATCAACACTAATTTGTTTTAAAACTAAAATCTGTTCATCCATATCTTCTAAATCACTATCTATGTTATCAAGATCATTTATTTCTGATCGTTCTATAACTATTTTATAAATATAGCTATCATATTCAACTTCTCCAACTACATAAAATTCTTTTTCGATACCATTTTTATCGTTCATAACAATTATATCTTCATCTTCGTCATAATAATCATCATCATCTATCGCATTATCATCTATCATATTGTCATCAGTTACAGAATTTTCAGATATTTTTTGTTCTGCATTTTTAAAATTATTTTCATCATTATTTAAATTTTTATCTTTACTCAAATTAAAAACCTCCAAATATTAAAAGAGTCTAAAATTTTACTTAATTAAAATTTTTGAAATCAAGATAACCTTGCAGTATAAAAGTTGCTGCGTGCTTATCTATAACTTTTTTTTCTTTTTGTAAATTCAATCTTAAACTCATAATATTGTTTTTTGCTCCAATTGTGCTAAATCTCTCATCCCAAAAAACTATATCTGTAAATCTACTATTATCAATAGATATTTTTTTTATTTTGTTTTCTAATTTTTTTTTAAACTTACAAACTTTTTCGCATTGCTTGTTATTAGCGCCATTTAGTTTTTTTGGCATTCCAATAACTATCCTTTTTACTTTATAATCAACAATAATTTTAATCAATTTTTTAATTTCGTGCGACATTATTACAACTAGCGGCACGGCAATAGACTCACTATCATCACTAACAGCAATACCAGTAAATTTATCACCATAATCAAGACATAATATTCGCATTTAAAATTTATTATATTCAAAATAAAACCTGATAAATTCTTCTAATAAATCATTATTTTCAAATTTGCTTATTATATCTCTAGCATCCTTATAACTGGTGATATATCCAGGATCTCCAGACATTACATAACCAACCATCTGATTAACTGGATCATAATCTTTATCGATTAAAGCATCATAAATTTTTTTTACGGACTTTAATATCATCTCATGATTTTTATTTTTATCTACAAATCTAAATTCTTGAGTTTTGTATTTAGATCCACCGTCTTTTTCTTTATTTTTCATAATTAAATCCTTTTTAATTATTTTTATCTTCTTGCGTATCAGAATTTTGTTTTTTAAAAACATGATTTTTTGATACTTTAACGCGAAGTGATTTATTTTCTCCAAATTCTATCAAAAATTCGTCATCATAGATAGAAATAATTTTTCCGTATAAACCAGATGTCAAAATTATATCATCCCCTGGCTTTAATCCATTGACAAAGTCAATTGCTTCTTTTTGTCTTTTTTTATTTGGCCTAATAAAAAAGAAATAAGCGCCCAGAAATAGTGCTATGTATAGCATAATAGTGGAAAATAAATTATGACCCATGTCATTCGTTGCAACTCTATTGTTACTCTTACCTATCAAACTTTCAGTTCGAATTTTTTTATTTTTTCCGCCAAATATAATCGAATCTTTAAGTTCGATATTTTTATTTATATCTTTCGAGTTTATATTTTCTCTTGATTCCATAATCTTCTCCAAAAGAATAATAATTTTTTTGATAAGATAACACAACTAATAATCTAAATTGCGATACTTAATATAAATTTAATTGTTTTTTCATTTTTTATTATATTTTACTTTAGTTTAATTCTATGATTTTTTTCTAGACTTAAAATTAAAACCAAAAATATAATTAATAAGATTATTTGATTGAATAAAATATTTTTTTAGAAAAATAAAATGATATAGTAAACCTAATTAGTTTGTTGAATAGATTTTAATAAAAAATTATAGCTTTTTAAAATTATCTGCCGCTGTGGCGAAATTGGCAGACGCAGTGGACTCAAAATCCACCGATAGTAATATCGTGCCAGTCCGAATCTGGCCAGCGGCATATCTTTAAAAAATATTTTTATAAAAAAAATTAAAAATACATTTGTATTCTATATTGCCACTAACATCAATTTGCTTTAAAATCAAAGTTTATCTGTTTATGTGTTTCGAACCGCTATTTATGTCATTAATATCATTTACTTTTGATTGTTCTATAAATATTTTATAAACATCACTTTATACTTAAAAACAAATTTTGGCCTATTAATATATTTTTGATTATTATTAAAATATTTTTCTAACTCGTTTTATTACTGATTAATATCAATACTAATCTTTCTCTTATTACTCAAAGATAATTGTTTTTAGAAATTTCGCAACTATACGTTTTATTTTTTTATATATTTTTTAAATGGATTTTTTATTTAAGCTATAAGATTGTACTTTCTCTTTTTTTGTATGTATTTTATTGTGATTATTAACGTATTTTTTTAGATTGTTGTATATGGGTAATAAATAAAATCAATAACTACTTAAAATCTTTGTATAACATACTAATTTGAATCCCAGAATTATTTTGATATTTGTCTGATTTGTAATTTTCATATTCTCCTCGAAGAGTATGATAATAGATTTGACAAATCTCAATACCAGAATAAATTTTTATTGGTTGTACACAATGTATTTCTAAAGTCCAAAATCCTTTAAATCCAACGTCTCCAAAACCTGCAGTAACATGAATAAAAAGTCCCAAACGTCCAACAGAAGATCTTCCCTCTAACATAGGGACTAAATTATTAGTTTCGGTGTATTCTAAAGTTCTTCCCAAATATAATTTGCCCGGATAAATAATTAATCCATCTTTTTTTATTTTTATTTTTCTAAATTTATTTTTTTTTCTCATATCAAGTACTTTTTCATCATATACGATTAATTCGTCTGATAATTTTAAGTTATAACTATTTGGATTCAGCGATTTATTATCATAAGGATCTATTAATATATCTTTTTTTTTAATTTTATTTAGTATTTCTTTGCCTGATAAGATCATCTAATTATTATATGATAGTTATGTGATATTAATTTTTTAACTTTAATTTTTATATTTAGTTAATTTAAATAAATATTTTTACAAGAGTAACTTTTAGTGTTTGATACTCTCTTATATGTTTTAAATATATTTTTCTTTGTCGTGTTTCATATTGTTATGTTGTTATTTGTTTTCTAAATCGTGTTCTAAAAATTAGTCATTATTCCCAATCACTGTTAAGAATTTTTTTTGTAATCATAACTTTGATAATCAATTTGATTATTTTAAAAAAAGTTTTTTTGCTAATTATTTTAAATAAAAATTGCTCACGCAGTTAGATACATTTGAAAGAAAATGAGATGATAACATAAAAAAGTACATTCTAGATATTTCAGAAATAATTTTTAATACAATTATTTCTGAAATTGTCAAGATGACTTTTGAATTCTATCAGCAAAAAATAGTAGCTAACCTTAGAAAATAACGATGTTTTAAGATTTTCAAAATCATAGCGTTTATAAAATCTTTTTCTGCAAAACTATTTTTGATGTCCAAAACAGAATAAACATGAAGATAAAATCGTAAATCTTCAAACATTTAATAAAATGATTTTAAGAAAAAACATCTTATATCGAATGGTTGAATATTTTGCTATCATCAAATTTACTGTTATTTGCTAGGATATGTATCAGAGTTTATCTTGAAAAAGGGAAAAGATAATTTGCTTGTATGAAAAAATAGTTGAGAATATAAAAAAAAACAAAAATATTTTGTTGTTAACTCATAAAAACCCGGATGTAGACGCTGTTGGATCTGTTTATGCGTTAGCCAGGTTTATAAAAAAAAAATTTAATAACAACATAAAAATAATATTTGATGACTATAGTGAAAGGAATAATATAATAAAAAAGTTTGATAGCGAAGATTTAGATTTAAATCAAATTAAACTTGTAATTGTTTTAGATTGTGGTGACAAAAAAAGATTAGGATCGTTAGAAGAAATAGTTGAAACTAAGTTTATCATAAATATCGATCACCATATTAGCAATAGCAACTTTGGTAATTTAAATATTGTTATTGATGTTTCTTCTACATGTGAAATTATATTTGAATTTATAAATAAAATAGATAAGAGTTGTTTAGATAATGACATTGCGAGTTGTTTGTACGCTGGAATAATTTGCGATACTGGCGGCATGAGATTTAGCAATACAACTGCAAGAACCCATAAAATTATTTCTAAATTATTAAAATTTGATTTTAATTTCAGTGAAATATATAATAAGCTTTTGATTCTTTTGTCAATCGAAGAAATTAATTTATTAAAAATCGCATTAAATAATTTTAAAATAATTAATAGTTTGGCAATTTGTTGTCTTAATAGAGATAGTTTACGTGATATAAAAAATAAATCTAGTAGTCTTCTGGTTAATTTTTTAAAAAATATTTGCGGTATTGAAATTGCTGTAGTAATTATGGAAATAGAAGAAGATATGTGCAAAGTTAGTTTTAGATCGAACAATTTTGACGTTTGTAAAACGGCAAAAAAATTCGGTGGCGGAGGACATAAATTAGCATCAGGATGCTTGATAAAAGACAATTTATCTAACACCCAAAAAAAAATTTTAGAATGTTTTAAAGACTTAGATTTTTGAAGTTTATAATTTTGTAAATAAAAAATTTGTTAATAGGTGTTTCGTTTGATTTTTAGCGAAAGTTTAAAAAAGAGACGCGATTTTAAACTAGTTTATTCGTGCGGTAATTCTTATTCGAATAAGTTTTTAGTTGTATATACTAAAAAGAATTCTAAAAATAAAAACTTTATTGGCATTTCCGTAAGTAAAAAAATTGGAAACAGTGTTGTTAGACACCGAATCACAAGATTAATTAAAGAAAATTATAGATTGAGTGAGAAAAAAATTTTATGCGGATATGATATGATATTTCTAGCTAGAAAAGAAATATTAAAAGCTAATTTTCTTGATATTAAAAAATCTATTTTTTATATCTTAAAAAAACAAAGTATCTTAAATGTCGTGAAAAAATATTAAACAAATTTATGCGAGGGATGTCTTATAGACAGATTATGAGATAGTCGTAAACACAACGCATAAAATAACCAAAAGTTTGAATTTCATTTTGCGTAATAATAATTTACAAAGCAATATTGATTTTCTCATCAAAGAAATTCTGAAAAATCCCAGTCATATTACAGATAAATTGATTAAAATTTTATCAATTTCAGATACAGAATTTTTGTTCAGAATTAGATAAAAATTTAAATAGCAGATCTCAAGCATTTAAATCATGTTTTAGAGAAGAACAAGATTTTATTTTACCTGAAATTTTATTTAATATTGTTAGAACTTTTAAAATTCTCTTTGCGTTAGCAAATACAGATCTGCTAAAATAAAATATTAAAGAACGTTCTCAGTTGATCAAATTATGTGTTGATGCACTTTTTATTTTTGAAAATCTTTGTAAGTTAGAAAATTTAAAAGATGATTCAAAAATTAAAATTCCTGAATATATTACCAGTACAGGCGCTTTTTATTTATTGAAAATTATTAGTAATTCTTCAGACAAAGAAATACTAATGTGTGTTTCGGATGCTTATCTTAATTTTGTACAGTTGTTAAAGTCAATTAATTATAATAATGAAATTCCATTCTCGTTGTTAGAATACAAACAAATTGAATTCTTAAAAAAACTATCAATCATGGATAAATCACAAATAAAATTAGTATCTTATTTAAAAGTGCTATCAATAATTCTTGGAATTTCGTTAGTTACTTCAGGAATTACTATGATTATTCTCGTATCATTAAAAATAATAGCAATTAATTTTAATTCAATAAATTTTATATCTTCAATATCAGTTGTGAGTTTTCTTTTGTTATCATTTGTCACAACTATTATAATTTTTAAATTAAAATCAATACATATGATAAAAAAATCTAGAGATTATTCTTATTCTTCAGATTGATAGCGTTATAAATTCTGAATATAGTGTACTTTTAAATAGTTTCATTTTATCAATTAAAACATTTTGTGACTGTTGTCAAATGTCTTTGACAATATATATGATATTAAAGACTGACTAGATAGGCAGTTGTTTCTAAGATTGTAGTTGATGGATATAAACGTTGATATGATGTTGTTGTTGTTATTATTATTACTTATATTTTATAAGACCACGAGAAAACAGTCGCTATGATTCTAAAGTAAGCGACTATTTATAGCTTATAAAAACAATTCATATTTGAAGTTAACTGTCTAAACAACAGTCAGCCACATTCGAATTATACTAACAAAATTATTTTTCAGCCAAGATTTTTAATTTAAATTAATCGAGAAATTTCTAGCATTTAAAGAAATTATTTTGTGAACATCTTTTTGTATCATTCAAAATTTTTCTTAATTTTTCTTGTGATAAAATTGTTTCTAAATATCTTCACGAATGGCTTGTGCTTCTAATGTTTCTTTTTTTCTTAGCCAGTTTTTATTAAATCTTTCCTTCAGTTTGTCTGGTGTTCCTTCTGGTATTTCAATAAATGGAGTTCCTGATTTAAGAGCTAATAAATTATAGATTGGTATCAAAAGTAGTAAATTTATTCTATTTCCACCTTGTCTGTTAATTTCTTGTATGCAGCCAGAAATTGAATTAGCAAGCGATATTGAATCGTGCGCGCCAAGCACATCAATGTTGTGTTCTTCTGTAACAAATTTCATTACATTTCTAATAGTCTTATTAATATCACTATCATTTAGTTTAGGCAAAGCTTTTGCTCTGGGATAAATTTTATCTAACTTATTAACAAGCTCGCTGTCAAAAATGCCTACTATTATAAACGATTCTAAAACTTGTGGACTTGACAATCCGGGTTGTAGAAAAGATTCAAGTGTCTTCAATGTTTTTCCTAATCGACGCCTAAGAGAAGCAACATTCCTCGGATCTATGGTAAAAGTTTCAGATTTTGCGGTTTGTAGTAAACCTTCGTCCGAAACATCATCATAACTCACTTGACCTCCGGTAGTGTCTACTTCTAGTGTCACTTTAACTCTCGGAATTGGTATTTGAGGTAATCTTGCTTTGCTAGCTAGAACGTTATATCTAATGTAGAATACAGGAGATGTTGGTGGATTAGGTCCATTTAATATATCCGCCAATATTTCCGCCAATGTTCGTGCATTCGCTTCATCGATATTACTAGTGAGTTCAAAATAATTGGCATCATCTCCAATAAATTTTAAAAAATCATCCCTCGGCATTTGTTTTAATATTTCCATCATTTCCATAATTTCCATCGAGAAACACCCTTAATAAAATAAATTTTGAGAATCTGTCTTAAATAATCTAAAATTCGTGATTAATTCTCGTATCATTATGGTTATCTTTAACTTTAATTATTCGTTATAAAAATATTATAAGTTGTGAATATATCCACCAGTTTTTTAATTCAATTTACAGTGATTTGAGTACGGATCGGCTTTTCTTATTATATAATTATTCCTAGTTTTTATCTCGAATTTATAAAACTCAAAATTTTTTAAATTAGGAACAAAAATTTCCCAAATGCCAAAGTTTTTTAATTCAATTAAAAATATCAAAAGAATAATTTTATTTATTATCGATTTAGACTGTTTATTTCTTTTCTATGTTACACACATCAATAATCTTTTTTTTAGTTTTGAGTCCAAAACAAAGGGTTGTAGCTACTGCAGATATCAAAAATAAGATGCCTAAAATAGGACCAATAAATTCTATTGAAAGTGATATATTAATACTTTCTTTCCAAAAAATAGAATATAAAAAATAGCAAGTACTGCCAGCTACTCCCCACGAACAAACACCTGAAATAGATAAAAGTGATAAAAAACAAGCCTGTTTTTGTTTTCTTTGTTTTTGAATTTCTTTATTCTTTTCATCATTTGCAGATTCCGACATATTAAAATCACTCTTTAAATTGTTTTTTTATTTATTTAATTTTATTTGAAATATCTTTATTTTCTTTTAACTGCATGCCATGCATGTCTATATTATAGTTATTATAAATTAATTCAGATATTTTAACAAGCTCGTATTGCTTTTCTTTTAAAGATTTTATAATAACATCTAGAGCTTGTGGTGTATATTTTGTATCGTTGTGAAATAATATTATTGCTCCTGAATCCAATTTTTTGCTGTTTAATACTTTATCTATCATGTTATCAACACCTAAATTTTTCCAATCTAAACTGTCAATTGACCATTGTATTGGATAATAATTGAGTTCTCGCGCTGCTTTTATAACATCGTCATTGTACTCTCCATATGGAGGCCTAAATAAAAAACAATCATCACCTGTTACTTTCTTGATTTTTTCATGAGCTTTTAAGATTTCTTGTTTATTTTCATAGATTGATAATTCCGAACCATGTGCGTGGGTGTTTCCGTGATTTCCAATGTCGTGACCTTCTTTAACAATTTTTTTCACTAGATTTGAATATTTGTCAATCCAGTATCCACACACGAAAAAAGTCGCTTTAACTTTATTTTTTTTTAAAATTTTCAATAAATTTTCTGTATCGCTATTTCCCCACGATGCATCAAACGATATAGAAATTTTTTTATCATCGCGCTCAACACAATATATTGGAACTAGTTTTTTAGGATTGAAGACGGTTATTATATCTGGTGATCTTATAATGATTGTTGAAAAAGTAACCAAAAATACACTTAATAATATAATTAATTTTTTTTTACGAAGAAAATTATACATAAAAAATCCCCTGGAGAGAAATTTATTCTAGTGAGTTTTTTTTATTCTTATTTAGAATTTATAGCGTTGTTAAAACTATCGAACTTAATGAATTTTTTAAATTTGTTAATAAAATTTAGAATTAAGCAATAAGATTTTAAAAAAAGTGGAGTACTGTTTTGAAAAAGAAAAATTTTATCATTGGTTTTATTTTAGGATTGTTTTTCTGTTTTGTTTTTAATTTTATTTTGAGTAGTAATTTATTAGCATTTGATAAAGAAGTTAATATTGATTCTAAAATAAAAAAAATAATAAGTATTATAGATAGACATTATATCAACGATTATGATAAAAAAAATGCTGGTGAAAATCTTTATAATACTTTTTTAAATTCTCTTGGTGATCCATATACGTCTTATATGAACGAGAATATTTTTTCTAATTTTATGCAGCAAACAGAAGGCTCTTATGTTGGGATTGGTGCAATATTGACTATAGATCCAGAAGACAAAAAAATAACTATTATAAATATATATGAAAATTCTCCAGCTGAAAAATCAGGATTGCTATCAGGTGATAAAATTTTACAGTTAGATAAAAAAATAGTTACTCAAGAAAATTTTGATGAAACAGTAAATAATCTAAAAGGAAAAACAAATACACAAGTATGTTTAAAAATTTATAGGCCAAGTGAAAATAAAATCTTAGATATTTTTATTACACGCGAAGAAATAAATATTCCGACGGTTAAGGGAAAAATTTTTGAAAGCAACATAGGATATTTAAGAATAACAAATTTTGATAGAAATACACATCAGCAATTTATGGATGAATATAACAATATTTCAAAAAATAACGTTACGAGTTTAATTATTGATTTAAGAAATAATCCAGGTGGTCTTTTAGACTCAGTTATAAAAATAGCTGATGAAATAGTTCCAAAAGGAACGATTTTGTATACAGAAGATAAAAGTAAAAATAAAAGATATTTTTATTCTGATGACAAGTATATAAATATGCCGATTGTCGTTTTAGTAAACAAAAATAGTGCTAGTGCATCAGAAGTTTTATCGGGTGCTGTAAAAGATTTAAAACGGGGAATATTAGTTGGCGAAACAACCTATGGAAAAGGACTCGTTCAAAATTTATTTCCGTTGGGTGATGGAAGCGCAATAAAAGTAACAATAGCCAAATATTATACTCCTTCTGGCGTTTGTATAGATGGAAAGGGAATAGTACCGGATTACAAGATTAGAATGGACAATGATTTAAGTTCTAAAATTTCACAATTAAATTTGGAACAGGATTTGCAACTTCAAAAAGCAATTGATCTTTTAAATAAATAAAACTTTTAAATTAATATCTAAAATCTCAAGCGAGAAAGTTGTCTATGTCGTCAAATTTAATTAACATAACATAAATAAGATTCACAGAACAACATAAAATTTATTTTTATAAACTTATTTTTATTGACTAGAAAAAAATAATGTTGAGTAGAATTAAAATATGATGGTTGCCCTTCGTGAAAATAATTTTAATCAAATGAGTCTGTTAATTTTAAATTTAAAACATATTTATTACAACATTGATGACGAAATGATATTGAAAAGATATTACTTAGTAAAAAAATGATTTAATTTATATACTGACGATTTATTTAATTAAAACGATTTGATTTAAACATAATCAATAATCAATTAGTTTAGATAAGACATTCAGTTTATTATTATATCTTAAATTCTAGATGAAATCTCTTATAGTTTTGCTTTTTCACTATAAATGAGCCACCCGGGACTCGAACCCGGGACAACTTGATTAAAAGTCAAGTGCTCTACCACCTGAGCTAGTGGCTCAAATCAACAGGTGAATAGTGGGATTCGAACCCACGACCTCCAGAGCCACAATCTGGCGCTCTAACCAACTGAGCTATACCCACCAAATGTATCTGGAGGGATTTGAACCCCCGACCCACGGCTTAGAAGGCCGTTGCTCTATCCAACTGAGCTACAGATACGAAACGAAACATTTTTTAATTAAAAAAACAAATTAAAAAAACGATACGAAATCGCATCGGGGTGACAGGATTCGAACCTGCGACCTCCTGAACCCAAATCAGGCGCGCTAGCCAAGCTACGCCACACCCCGACGGGTACTCACATAAAGATACTACTATGTAAGAATAGTGTCAAGAAATTAATTTAATTTTTGTTTTCTGTTGCGAATTTAAACAACGATTGTTAATAAAATAAAAAAAATAAATTTATAGACACAAAACTAAATATATTCTTTGGAAAAATTTAAAATCACTCGTATTGTTATTACACAAGCAACGAAAAAATATTTTTTGCTCAGAAGCTCTAAATTGAACTATTTTTATGATTTTTAAGAACAATTCTATAGCTTTTAAAACATCTAAAATATTTCTTATTATATAATTGCCTCACTTTTTTTGCGAGTAAGGAAGTCGCCCATGTCGTCAAATCTAATTGACAGAACACAAACAAAGACTCACAAAAAAAATAATATAAAATTTATTTTTATAAATTTATTTTTTGTTGAACAGATAAATAAAACACAGTGTTTTGTAAATAGAATTGTTTATTAATCTAATTGCCAGCTGAAGTTGCCTACGAGACTAGGTAACGGATGTCTTAAGCATAAAATCATAAAATCGTTGGCTATGAATATTTTCACAAGGGTTTGTTCTTAGACAAAATTTAAAAGTTAACAAAATTAATAAGAGGAAGAAATAAAATGTCACAACTAGAAATAGCAGCTTCGGCAATATCAATAATTGGATCAATTGTCGGCGCAGGTTTTGCTG
>JAISCN010000032.1 GCA_031265515.1 Clostridiales bacterium
TTTGCAAGATACGCAACAGAGCTAGAAAACCAATCTTTTTCGTTAACATCACCAAATTTATTTAAAGTTTCGAAATTAATTTTAGTTCCATCGTAAGAAATTTTATAAAACATTTGAGCTGCTTCTGCACGTGTTAGATTTTGATCTGGTTTAAAAGTTTTGTTTTCATAACCATTGATAAAGTCTCGTGTTTTAAAATATTCTGGGGTTTTTATGTCGTTGAGTGTATAAGTTTGAATTGGAAGTGGTGTGGGAATTTCTGGTTTTATATTTTCTTCCGGTAAAATTTCTGTAGACAAATCAGATGGTTTTGGAGATGATGAGGGCTTTGAATTATTGTTAGAAGATCCTCCTCCTGATTGATTGGAATTAGAATTGTTTCCTGAATTATTATTATTATTGTTGTTGTTCGTATTTGAATTTGAATCTTTGCTTAAAGTTTTTATATTTAAAAGTCTTTTATTATCCCTGATTTCGTTATCATAGTTAATTGCTTTTATCCTAAAATCATAATTAGTGTTCGATTGTAAATTTTCGATCCTATAATAAATATCTAAAATATTTGTATTTTTAATCTCTTTCCAAATATCGTCTCCATAATGTGAAAGTTTATATTCTAAGATGATACTTTCTATGTCTTCTTGCTTTGCATAATCTAAGTCAACTTCCCATTCTAATTCTACGTAATCCCAACTTTTTTGTTTAACATCAAATTTCTTTAAAAGTCTAGAATTATCATCTTCTGTATTAACAATAACAATATTTGAAACTTTGCTCTGTTTGCCTCCAGCATTTTCAGAAGTAATTTTAATTGAGTATTTTGAGAAAGTTTGCAATTCTAAAATTTCTTCTATTCTTTCTTTTTTATAACTATGGTCACAATATCGATATGATGTTTCTGAATTTATTTCTCCATATTTTTCTATATTTATTATATAAATTCTATTTTGTTTATCTAATTCTGAATTTGAATCTCCCCACTTTTTTGCTCTGTCCCAAGAAATTTTTACCCTATTTGATTTATCTATTACAATAGCTTTAAAATTTTGCAGTTTATCTGGATTAGAATAATCGATTTTTGTTTTTATAATTGTAGCTAAACTTATTTTTCCATCTATATTTTTCTTTTCTATTGAAAAATAATATTCATTTTCGAATTCCAAATTATTTAAGATAATATTATTTTCATAGCCAGAAACAATAGTTTCATTTGTTAAATTAGTATTATTTAAACCATATTTTAAAGTATATTTTCTACCATTTTTATCTTCTTCAGAACCCGAATCGCCCCATCCTTTATTGTCTGAATTTTCCCATGATAATTCCACACTTTGATGATCTCGAGACATAACTTGAAGTGAAGTTTCGCTAGGTTGCGCATAATCAGTTTTTTCTTTTATAATGCTACTACTTGGATTTTGTTCAGCATTTATTGCTTCAACTTTAAAAATATATTGAGTAGCGTTTTCTAGATTATTAAAAACATAATTTTTTACTGAATATTGATTCGTTGAATCTACTGATTTTGCTTCTGACCATTCAGAACTATCATTATCTTTTTTATAAAACAAATTATATTTTCTTTTATTTACATCTAAATCAGATACCGTATCTCCCCATTCGTCGTAGCCTAATTCTTCCCATGATAAAGTCAATGAATTTTCAGATTTTGAATAAATTTTTAGATCTTTTATAACAGATGGAGAATTGTAATTAGTCACGCTTGAGACTTCTTTGTAATCGCTTTTATTTGTTTTATTATCTTCTGAAGAATTTACTGCATAAATTCTAAAGTCATATAGAGTGGCGTAGTCAAGATTCTCAAGTATACAAAAATTATTTTCTTCAGGTATTTGATTTATTTCTATTGGATCTGACCATATACTTTCAATATTTTTTTTATAATCAAGAATATATTTTCTTTCTGATTTATCATAATCAGAACCTGAATCTCCCCAATCAAAATCGTCTAATTTTTCCCAATATAATTTTACTTCACTTAAATTTTGCCCAGCAGTTTTACTTTTTTCAATTTTAGAAAAAAGTGGAGTCTTAGGTTTTTCAAAAAGAGTTAAAACATTTTCTATTTTCTTTATTATGCTATCGTATCCGCCGTTTTGAGCTATAACAACAAACTCATAGTTGGTGTTAGGTGTTAAATTTTTTATAATGCAATTATCAACAAGATGATCAAATTCTTGCTGTGAATATTCGATTATAAATTGTTCGTCAAAATGAACAATGTCAATCGAATCGCTTTTTTTATAACTTACAATATATTTTCTTTGATTAATATCTTCTGTGGATTCTGAGTTATCACCCCAGTTATTAATTTTCCAATTAAGTCTTACTTCTCTTGAATTGATTTTTGATGCTTTTAATTCAAAAAGAGTAGGAGTATTATAGAGAGTGGTTATCTCAGATTTCTCAGACCAAGAACTTTCTTTATCTCCGTTATTTATGGCTTGAATTTTAAACACATAAGTTTTTCTAGGATCGAGTCCATAAATAATATGCGAATCCAACGATCCATCGCTTAAATCTAAAATGATGGATTTATTGCTGTTTTCCTTGCTATACGAAATTTTGTAATTTCTATTTGATATATCATTTTCTTTGTAATCAGAATCACCCCAATCACTAGGCGGACTCCATCTTAACAATATATCAGTATTTGACCAATTGTTAAAACTTACATTCAAACCCAATGGAGAATTTGGTGAATAAAAATTTGTTTTTATAGATTCTGATATCGGGTTACTTATGTCTTCGTTGCCGTTTATAGCATAAACCCTAAACTCATAATCAATATTTCCATGTAATTCGTAAATATACACGTGATTTTTGGATTCATCGACAGTTACAGAACGAGAATACTCGCAATAAGATTTGTTTTGTTGATCTTGATAACCTGTCCAACTATATTTTATAAAATATCTTCTATTTTCTGGTATCGCTTCGTCATCTTCTTGCCAATTATTTGGCTGATCCCATTTTACTGCAACAGTATTACTATCTATTTCCTCGGTTCTAAGATTTTTTACTCCATCAAACCCAGATGTATTTCTAAATGTTTTAGCATAAATAATAATTGCTTCACTTTCGTTATCTTTATTATGACTATTTTTGGTAAATATTTTGAATTTATAATCTTTAGCAGATTCTAGATTTTCATATTTTACACTATAAACTTCCTGAGATCCTGCAAAATCTGTTTCTAAAACTTCTGAATAGGAACTTTCGCCGTTGCTTCTTTGTGTGCAATATTTTCGTTTGGACTTATCTTCATCGCTTCCAGCGTCGTACCAAAAATTGTCATCAATTTTATTTATATAAATAGTTATAGAATTTGCCGTGCTTTCTGTACTTATATCTTTCTCATTTAATATTATAGGAGTTGAGTAAGGATCAATTTTATGATTTTGGGCTCTACCACCGAATTGTTCG
Organism: Clostridiales bacterium; assembly: GCA_031265515.1. Classification (GTDB taxonomy): domain Bacteria; phylum Bacillota; class Clostridia; order Lachnospirales; family CAMVHY01; genus JAISCN01. Next base: position 3,448 of record JAISCN010000032.1, read on the forward strand.
TCATTAGGATTAGAAGTATCTGCTTCTCTTTCCAAATAAATTGCTCTTACATTAATGCAATATTTTATATTTCCATTATAAGATGATGTTGGCCACGTTACTTTATTTATTGGTATTCTAAAATTTATTGTTCGTATATAACTTTCGGAAAACCCGCTATTCATTTTATCATATACGGGATAGTTTTCTTCGTCTCCAATATAGTCTTCAGAATCCAGTTTTATCCATTTATCTTTAACAACAGAATTTCCATCTATTGTTATCTGATACTCATAATGCGATAGGTAATTAGTATCTCCATGCAATACCCAAGCCCCGTATTCTATCCATTTTACATAATCCACACTCTGACTTTCACCATCATAATTTATATCATCAAAACCAAAAATCAAATTAAGAAATTTTTCGCTTTGTCCTTTATCATTCACTTCCACAGCAAGATCTGATTTGCTTACGCTAATTCGAAAATTTTCGCCTGCTTCGTACGCAATCTCAGGTTTATAATCACGCGCATAAATTTTACAAGGCGAAAAATAATATAAGAAAATAATTATCCAAGTGAAATAAAAATATTTTTTTCTTAAAAAAGTCTTCATAGAAAAATAACTCCTATTGTTAATTGCTCTAGGATATATTTTTTCTATATCTGTCTTTTTTATTAATTATTTTACAAAAATATTTAAAAAAATCATTAAATCAATTTTGATCGCAACTTTTTTAAATATGATTATAAAAATAAAAATAACTTTGAATGATATATAAATATCTTAGTCAATACGATAAATATTGTGTTATACTTAAGATAAGTTACGAAAAGAAGGTGTAATACAAAATTGTTTAACTTAATTATTATACTAGCTGCTGCAGTATTTTGTATTGCTATTATTGGAGGATTTTATATTAACGAATCATGTAGTAGATCAAATGAAAATTCTCTTTGAAAAACAAAAACATAAAACTAAAACTTTATTTTTTATTATCATTTGGTTTTGATAATTTTATATGACTTTTGATTTTACACATTTGCATGTTCATACTGAATTTAGTCTATTAGATGGGTGTGCAAAAATTAAAAATCTAATAAAAAGAGCTAAAGATTTAGAAATGAATTCTTTAGCTATAACGGATCATGGAAATTTATTTGGCGCTATTGATTTTTATAAAGAATGCATAAAAAATAATATAAAACCCATTTTGGGTTGCGAAACTTATTTAGCCAATACATCTCGTTTTGATAAAAGCATTTCTAAAGAAAATTTTTATTATCATTTAATTTTGTTAGCTGAAAATAATTTAGGTTGGAAAAATTTAATAAAACTCGTTTCTTACGCATCGATAGAGGGTTTTTATTATAGACCGAGAATTGATTTAGATATATTAAAAAAATATAAAGACGGATTAATTTGTTTAAGTGCATGTGGTGCTGGTCCTGTTTCGAAAAATATATTAGCAAATAATATAGAAAAAGCAAAATATTTTGCCTTTGAGTTCAAAAAAATATTTAGTAAAGACAATTTTTTTTTGGAAATACAAGATCAAAATTTCGAATATCAAAAAATTTTAAACTTTCAAATTGAAAAAATTTCAAAAGAATTAAATTTAAATATAGTTTGTACTAATGATGTTCATTATATTTATCGTGAAGACTATTTAGCTCATGATGTCTTAATGTGTATAAGAACAGGAAAGAAATTTAGTGACAAAGACAGAATGAAATACGAAACTCAAGAATTATATTTAAAATCCAAAAGTGAAATTAAAAAAATTTTTAGTAGATTTTCTAATGCTATAGCTAATACACAAATAATAGCTAATCGCTGTGATGTTAATATTAATTTTAATAAAAATTATTTTTATATGCCAAAATTTAAAAATGACATTAATTTTAACTCTCAAGATTTTTTAGAAAAATTATGTCAAAAAAAAATTTTATTAAAATATAAAAATCCTGAAGAAAAAATATTAGATAGATTAAATTTTGAATTAAAAATAATAAACGAAAAAAAATTCGCAGATTATTTTTTGATTGTTTACGATTTAATTAATTTTGCACATCATGAAAATATTAGAAATGGTCCTGGACGCGGATCATCAGTCAGCAGTTTAGTTGCATATTGTTTAGATATAACAAAAATAGATCCAATTAAATATGATTTATTTTTTGAGAGATTTTTAAATCCAAAAGGAAATTCTGTTCCAGATATTGATATTGATTTTTGTGATAATAAACGTGAAAAAATTATTAAATATATAAAAAATAAATATGGCAACGAGTATGTTGCGCAAATTGTCTCTTTTTCTAATTTGAGTGCAAAAGTCGCAATAAAAGACGTAGCAAGAGTTCTTAGTATTAATTATAATAAAATAGAAAATATTTTAGAGACCATAACAGAAGAAAAGATAGAAAAATTAGATGATTTATTTTTTATTAAAAAAAATAAAAATATATTGGAAAAAGACGAAACGGTAAAAAAATTAATATATATTTCAAAAAAATTAGAAGGATTACCACGTCATGTTTCTATACATCCGTCTGGAGTTTTAATATCAAAATATAATATTTTAGAAAATTCACCAGTTTATTCACACAGCGATGGAATAACAACTACTCAATTTGATTACGAAAATTTAAATGACTTAGGGTTATTAAAAATAGATATCTTAGGATTAAAAACTCTCTCTCTTATAGATTTGACGTTAGAAAATATTAAATTAAATAAAAATATAAAAATAAATATTGATAATATTTGTTTTTTTGATAGCGAAGTTTTTGATTTTATTTCTCAAAAAAATACTTTAGGTGTATTTCAACTTGAAAGTAATGGAATAAAAAGATTTATGAATGACTTAAATGCAAGATCGATTAAAGAACTCGCAATTGGAATATCTTTATATAGGCCAGCTACAAGTCATTTAATAAAATTGTATTTAAAACAAAAAAAAGATTTAAAAAATATCAAGTATTTAGATGAAAAATTAGAAAATATATTAAGCGAAACATGTGGTTGTATTATTTATCAAGAACAAGTGATAAAAATTTTTCATGATCTAGCGAATTATTCTTTATCTCAAAGCGATTTAATAAGAAATTTAATTTCAAAAAGTAACAAAAATATCGAGAATATTAAAAATAATAATTTTCTAGAAAACGAAAGAAATAATTTTATTTTGGGTTGCAAAAAAAATAATATAAATAATGATGTCGCTAACAAAATTTTTGACGAAATAATAAAGTTTTCGAAATATGCTTTCAACAAATCACACGCCATCGCTTACGCTACTTTGAGCTATCAAACTGCTTGGCTTAAAAAAAAGTATAGCATAGAATTTTTTGCAGCTTTATTAGATATACGAAATGATAATTCAAGAAGATTTAAAGAAGTTATAAACGATTGCAAAAAATTTAATATTAATTTAAATTGCTTAAACATAAATAAAAGTCTATTAAATTTTAGTATTTATAACGAAAATAATATAGTTTTTGGTTTTTTAAATGTCAAAAATTTAAATAAAAATTTTTGTGAAAGTATTTTACTAGAAAGAAACTCAAACGGAAATTTTAAATCTCTCGGTGATTTTATAAAGAGATTGAGTAAAGATGAATATCTAAATAAAAAAAATATCGAGATATTAATAAAATGCGGTGCATTTGATTGTTTAAATGGAAACCGCGCACAATACTTTATGATATACGATAAGATTTTAAATAATTTTAAATCTACTCAGAAAAATATTTTTAACAATCAAATAAATATGTTTGAGAATATAAACAAAGACGAAAGAAATGTTTTAGATCAAGATGATTTGCCAGATATAAAAAATTTTGATGATTTTGAGATTGCTAGTTATGAAAAGGAATTTTTAGGTGAGTACATAACTTGTCATCCACTTGATAAATTTAAAAACAAAATAAAAAAAGTATCCACTGCTACAAGTCTTGATATAAATAAAAAAAAATTCAAGCACGGCGAAGTTATTATTATATGTGGATTATTAACTTCTCATAAAATAAAAGTTATTAAAAACAAAAAAATCATTGCTATATTAAAGGCCGAAGATTTGTTTGGAGAATTAGAATTGATTTTATTTTCTCATAACTACGAAAAATTTAAAGATAATTTATTCTATAATACGCCTTTAGTTTTTAAAATAAAAATAAGCGAATCTAGAAATGAAAACCAGCAACTGATTTGTGAAGAAATAAACACTCTTTCTTAATTATATTTATCAAATAAACATTAATGTTAATTTAAAAAAACTTTACATAAAACTATCTAAAAATAACAGAAATGATATAAAAAATAACGATTTTTATAATCTCCAAAACTAATATAACTAACATAGCAGAAAAATCAAAAACTGTGTTAGATAATCCAATAACATCTAAAAACTTTTTTGCTGGACTCATGAAAATTTCTGTTAAGTCATAAACTATTTTTACAAAAGAATTAGTAGAACCTAACAAGACCAGCCATGACATAATAACACGCCACAGTATTAAAAATTCTATTAATCTTATCAAAAGCTCTAACGATTTTAATAAAGTGAAAACCAAAATTTATCACGTCTTTTTTGACAAACTAAGATTTGTTTCCCGATAGCCACGGAAGAACAAGACCGTTATTTTTTAATTCTTCACGTAAATTTCCAACTATGTTAACATCAATAGGAGCAATTATAAATATATCGCTAGAAACTCTTTGAACGTCTCCATTAAGAGCATACGATGCACCACCTAAAAAATCAGAAATGCGTTGAGCTTGATCTCTTTCTATTCCTTCTAAATTAACTATACAAATTTTATTTTGTTTTAGATCGTCAATTATTTTAGCAGAATCATCTACATCACATGGACAAGTGAGAACAACTTGAATTCTGGTATTTAAACTAACTATTTTGTTATTCTTACGTGTTTTTAACTCTATCATTTTTTCATTTTTATTATCAAAAACATCCCCGTCATTGTACTTTAATTTAACATTTTCATCATCAGAATCATAACCGCGAAAATAATTTAAAACATTTTTTATAACATTTGCCATATTCTCACCTGATTAAAAAAATTGAATTATCCGAGCATACTATCACAAAAAAAATAATCAAGAAAAATTTTAAAAATATTTTCTAAATAAAAAAATCACTTTTTTGAATATCATTAAAATAAAATATTTTCAAAAAATAAAAAATAATATAGTCAAAATTACTATCAAATAGCAGAAGAAATAAATAAATATTTTGTTTAAAAAAGA
>JAISCN010000007.1 GCA_031265515.1 Clostridiales bacterium
GGGATGTTTATTGTTTGTGCATTGCACCTTTGTATCTTTCTCCTTTTATGTTTCCTAAAAAAGTGTTACCTTTGCATCTCAATTTATATAGAATTAAATAAACCTATAATACACAAAGAAGATGAGAAGATATTTAGATCCAAAAAACGATATACCATTTAAACGAATCTTTGGCGAGCATCCTGATTTACTGATAAGTTTTCTCAATGCGTTAATGCCGTTTAAAGAGAATCAATACATAAAAAGTATAGAATATTTGCCGGCAGAACATGTACCGGATAATCCTGCAAAGAAAAATTCAATAGTAGATGTTCGTTGCAAGGATAATTACGGAAGACAATTTATTGTAGAAATGCAAATGTATTGGAATGCGTCATTTACAAACAGATTTTTTTTCAATGCCTCCAAAGCGTATATCAAACAGCTTGATAGAAATGAGAATTATAATCTCTTACAACCTGTCTACGCCTTAGCCATTATTAATAAAACTTTCGATCATAAAACGACTAAACATTATCATCATTACAAGATGGTCAACATTGAAGAAAGCAAAGAAGTGATAGAAGGTTTTGAGTTGGTGATGATAGAATTACCTAAATTCACACCTGAAAGTTTGATAGAGAAAAAGATGGCAGTACTGTGGTTAAGGTTTTTGAAAGAGATAGAAGATGAAAAATATATAGAACCAGCGCCGGAACTAATAGAAAACGAATATATCCGTCAGGCAATAGAATTATGCGAAGAAGGACGTTTCACAGATGCTGAATTGTATGCGTATGAAAAATATTGGGATATAATCCGCACCGAAAATGCTGTTCGAGATTCGGATAGACTAGAAGGGAGAGAAGAAGGGAGAGAAATAGGAAGAAAAGAAGGGAGATTAGAAGGGAGAAAAGAAGGCTTGGCTGAAGGAATGGAAAAAGGAATAGAAAAAGGAATAGAAAAAGGAATGGAAAAAGGAATGGAAAAAGGACTGCGAGAAGGAAAAATAGAGGTAGCTAAAAAAATGTTAAAGAGAAATTGCAGAACTGAAGATGTTGTGGGAGATACTGGTTTATCTATCGAAGAGGTAAATGAACTTAGAAAACAAATAAATCAATAAATAAAATAATAGAAAAGGAGAGAAGTATTAGAATGGCTGCTGAAACTTTATTAAATATAAGTCAAGATGAAAAGATGAGATATATAATTATGCAAGAAGAAAAGAGAGATCGAAATTATTGAAAAAATAAAAAAAATAAAAAATTAAAATATGTAATTCTTTATTATTATCGAATTAGAAGTGTTTTTTAAATAACATAGAATAATACTCGTTGTTTTTAATAACACTATTTTGTACAGCATCGTGTTATAGGAAATAAAATGAAAACTTTTAAATCGTGGATTAAAGTATATTTCATGAATTTTTAATTTACTTATTGTAGATTTTCAAGGCTTTTTCTTTAATTCATAGTTGATGTAATTATAAAGAGTTTAGTTTAAGATCATATCATGAAGTATATAAATGAATTCGAAAATGGCGAAAGATTAATTCAACATTTTTTTTGTTTACAGAAAAATCTATTAAAAACAAAATCTGGAAAAGATTATTTGTCGTTAATTTTACGTGATAGAACTGGAACTATAAATGCTCGTGTTTGGGAAATAAATAACGACATAGAAGAGTTTTCACAAGGGGATTTTATAAAAGTAGATGCAAATGCAGAAGTATATCAAGATAATTTACAATTAAAAGTTAATAGAATAAGAAAGAGTAACGATTATGAATACGACATATCTGATTTTGTGCCTTGCAGCGATAAAAATCTAGATGATTTAAAAAATAAACTCGAAAAATTTATCGATTCCGTTCAAAATATTTATTTAAACCAACTTTTAGAAAAAATTTTTGAAGATAAAAATAATTATAAAAAATTTTGTGTATATCCTGCGGCGAGAAATATCCATCATAATTATGTTCATGGCTTAATTGAACACACTGTCTCTGTCAGTGAAATTTGTGAGTTTCTTGCTAAACGTGTAGAAAATGTTTTTAAAGATTTATTAATATCATGTGCGATTTTACATGATTTTGGAAAAATTTTTGAGCTATCAGATTTTCCAGATAATTCTTACACAGACGAAGGAGAATTAATCGGTCACATAATACTCATTATTAATTTAATAAATAGAAAAATAATTGAGATAAATAATTTTCCGGAAGAATTAAAATTGAATATAATTCACGTAATTTTATCTCACCACGGTCAATATGATTTTGGTTCTCCAAAATTACCATCAACTTTAGAAGCAATTATTTTAAGCATGGCGGACAATTTAGATGCTAAAATAAATCAATTTACTAGTATAATAAAAAATGATAACTCAATTGGAAATTTTACTAACTATAATAGATCTCTTGAACGTAGGATTTACAAAGATGTTAAGAAACAAAATCAAAAATAATACAAAAATATCAGCAAGTGAAATTAATCAATTTGTATACTCACCGAAACTCTGGTACAAAAAAAGAACTAGAAAAAAAAGTAAAGTATTAAATAAAAATTGCAAATCAGAAAAAAACGACAAACTACGGAAAGTATTTAGACGCGGAAACAGATTTCATAAATATTTTTTATTGAAATATAATTTATTTTTGATTTTAAAACGATTATTTATTCTAATTTTATTTGTTTTTGTATTTTATTTATTACACTTTTACATAAAATTCTAGTATTTTATAACTATTCTTAGCAATACCTAAAAATAAATGACGCTAAAAAAAATAGGCATGATTAGTTTTTTTCTTAAATAAGATTTTTATTAATAAACTGTGTCCATCTTTGCTTTATTATCAGTATAATAATATTAAAAATTTTATTTCAGTTTTTTTATATTTTAAATATTTTGTACGGTCGGAGTACTAAGAAAATCTAGAGCGTTCAGTAAGTTTCTTATCAATTATTATAATTAATTATTCTAAATAAAGAAATTAATTTATATAAAAATAATAAAAAATAAACCATAAATATAAAATATTTAATCTTATCCATCAAAGAAATAAAAAAACTCAAAAAAATATAAATAAAAAACAAACAGTATACAAAATAAAAAATATTTTTTCGAATAAAAAATAAATTTTTGTAAAAAAATATCTCTGAATTGTTTTCAACAAAAGGAGATAAATATGAAATGGTCTACAAACAACGTAGTTCTAGAGAGAGAGAGATTTACTTTTCGTAATATTTTTTCTCTTATCTTTTTAATTTTACTTTTTGTTTTTTTATTTAATTTTAATTTTAGTGGAAAAAATATTTTTGCAATGGAAGAATCGTCACCAGATCACGATCCTTATGTTTTTAAGTTTGAGATTGAAACAACAGAAGATAATGAAATTTATTATGTTCCTACACAAGGACAAGTAGGTGGAAGTTTTAATAATTACAACTGGGATATTGATTGGGGAGATGGAACAGATCTAGAACACTGTGAACTGAAAGGTGAGAGAGGTGATGATAATTCTGGAATAGGACACAATTACACAATGCATGGATCACATACTGTAACTTTAACGCCCTATGATTCAAAAAAGAATGGTTGGTTAAAAGCTTTTGGTTACTGTAGTGAATTCCACTCTACTGATATCAGTAGTCCCAATTCACAAAACATGAGAGATAAAGTAAAAAAAGTTATTTCTAAAATTTATCCACAAATGACAAGAAATAATTTAGAGGATACACCGGACAATGAATGGAGTTACACGTTTTCCTATTGTACAAATATAACTATGGGCGAAGATTTTACTTTTGATGAAGATGCTTGGGAGAATGTTAAATCTGTTGGAGATAATTTTGCGAGTCACATGTTTTTTGAATGTCACGGTACTAGTTTCGAGATGAATGATATCTTTAACCTTCCGCAAAATTTAACTTCTGTTGGTGAATTTTTTGCGTGTTGTATGTTCTACGATTGTCATGGTTCTAATTTTACGATGAACAAAGTTTTTAATCTTCCACAAAATTTAACTTCTGTTGGAAGTTTTTTTGCGAACAATATGTTTCAAAACTGTTACGGTTCTAATTTTACGATAAACAAAGTTTTTAATCTTCCAC
>JAISCN010000010.1 GCA_031265515.1 Clostridiales bacterium
AATAAAGAAATATGAAATGCTTATTTTTCTTTGTGTACTGAGATAGCAGCAATAAAGAGCGCGATCTAATTCATACTTTAAAATTTCCTCCTGTCGATCTACGAATTCTTTAGGAATGAGAGTCAGATTATTTGAATCTACTGTAGTAACGACATTTTTAGATTTCTCATATTGATCTTTTAATATCTCGTATATTTCTTCAAGTTTTTGTATAACACTTTCTTGTTCTTGAGAAAAAACTCGATTGCTACGAACGAAATCTAACATAGATTTAAATGCGAATACTGCGTACATTTTTTTGAAAAAATTTTTATCAATAGCTTTAAAGTTATTTGATAAATATATATATACGCGAACTTTCTCAAATGTTATGATTTCAGGTACGTCCTTAATCCGTGGAATAATAGGATTGTCATCATCTGAAACTTCCGCGATCAGATATTTTCCTGCGGCTATTTCCCTACCTGTAAAGACATGTTCCATTCTTCAATCTTCTTCTCGTTAGATTTTGGACTCACAAAATTCTCTTAAATTCTAAGAAAAATATTTTGACTAGACCAATTAATTTTATTTTACACTTTTTGTCAAAAAAATCAAACAATATTCATAATCATTATATCTTTCAATTATTATATGACCCATTGATATAATGATTAATATTATTTCTTTTAGTTTTAAATACAGTTTTTTTATTCAATCAATGATTCTTTTAGAAGTTTATTTTTGCTAAACTACCAAGTTTTTAGCTAAAACTCTCAAAATATTTTTTGTTTCTTGCATTATCAAAAATTCGCTTAAAAAACCAAATCATTGTCTGATAAATGTTTTTTATTGAGCGTTTTTGTTTACATCGTTTACTTTATAAAATAAGAGAAGAAAATTAATTAACAACTAAAAAGATAACTTTATAATATTAAAAAAAATTATAAACAAATTTAAAATAAGTTACGTTTGAGCAGTCGTTAAAAATATAGTAAAAAAATTGTTAAATTTTTATATAAAAATTAATAAAAAAGTTTATTTTTAAAAAAATAAAATTACAATCAACTTTCTTTTAGTTCTTCTTCGCTGAAATAGTAATCTATTATCTTTCTTGCAATCTTTGATGCCGGCGAGTGGTAAGCTTTTGTCTCTCCGAACGGAATTACTATATAAACAGCAATTTTTGGTTTTTGAATTGGAGCAAAAACACAAAAAGATGAATGCGATGGTCTTGAATTATTTTCTTGAGCAGTACCGGTTTTTGCTGCTAATTTAGTTTTACAGTCCTTAAAAATTGTCCTTGCTGTTCCATGATCGCCACTAACAACTAGTTCCATGCCACGATAAATTGCATCCCAAGTAGAATTTTTGATATCGATTTCTTTTTCAAGTACGGTTTTCTTTTGAATAATATTTTTTTCTTGTGATGAACTTTGAATTTTATCTATTAATTTTAATTTATATCTTTTGCCGCGTGACGCCACAATGCTAACGTACTTTGCCATATTAGCCGCAGTGTAGTTATTTTTTGATTGACCTATCGCAGTTCTTATCGTGTCTCCATCGTACCAAATTTTATTTTTATCGTCTTTTTTTTTATGATAATCAGGTCCAGAAATATTTGATATATAATTCTTTGAGAAATCATACAGTTCGCCGATCTCAACACCGGTTCTATCATCAAAACCGAATTCACGCATATAAAAATTCAACTTATTAATTCCATTTAAAGAACTTTTAGAAGCTCGGTTACCCATTCGATATGCGCTTTCAAAAAAAAAATAATTACATGAAACTTCTAAAGCTTGTGTAATATCTATATTTCCGTGAGATATTTTTGACCAACACTTGCTATATGGTATCCCAACTTTTTTAAAAATTGTATTATCGCTAATCTTTGTGTTAGGTTGAATTGCATTCGTTTCCAACGCAGCAATTCCAGTTAACATTTTAAATGTTGATCCCGGAGCTCGTGGTTCCATAAATGGCCTGTTAACCATAGGGGTATTTTCAGCAGTTAACATTTGATTAAAATAATCGTTATTTATAAAATTAAAAATTTTATTATTATCAAAACTTGGATAGCTTACAGCTGTTAGTACGTCACCATTATTCACGTCGATTATGACAATCGAAGCGGAATTAGGATCGCATATAAGCATATCTGGCGCTATCTCGTGAGAATTTAGTTTGTCAAAAAAAATTTCGTTCGAATTATTATTTTTAAAATAACTCATATCTCCTGTGATTATATTTTGTTCACGTAAAATTAATAGAATTAACTTTGCGCCAAGAAAATTATTTTTTATTGCGTCATAGATTAAATTTCTAATTTTTTTTTGATCAGTTTGTTTTTTAAAATCTAAATTCTTATCTTTATTTAAAATATATTTTTTTACTTCGTTAGAATAAGTGTTCTCATCGCTAGAAAAGATTTCTCTTAAAGATATTACGTTAGTTTTTATCATGCTAGCCAATAATTCATTAAGATTTAAAATTTTATTTTCTAGTTTGGCTTTAATAGAATTTATTAAAATATCTTCTAAAATTTCGTAAGATTTCACTTGTAAATTTTTATCTATAGTCAAAAATATATTGTTTCCCTGAATCGCATTTTTTTTATCTAAAATTTTTTCTCTTCTTCCTAAACTGTTTACTTCCATTATTAGTTCACCGTCAGTGCCTTTTAAATCTTTTTCAAACGATTTTTCTATACCAGTTTTTCCTATTAAATTATCTGCATTATAATTTTTATTATTTTCCAATTCTTCATCATTTATTTTTCCTAAGTAGCCAATTATATTAGCAAAGCATCTGGCGTTTTGATAATCTCTGATACTTTCTTTATCAACATATATACCAGCAAATTTTTCTCTATCTTCTTCAATACTTACGTAACTTTTATCGTTTATATCTATCGCTATCGTAATTGGATCATATAAACGATATCGTTGTTTATATAAAATTGATTTCAAATTAATTATTTTTCTTATATCTTGATTGCTTAAATTACTATCAATATTAAAAAAATCTTTTAAGTAATTAAAAGTCTCTTGCGCATTGTCCAGGTTTGAATTATTTTTTTTCATATTCATATCTTCAAACCATTTTTTCTTCTCATTTTCGTTTTCAAAAGTAAATTCAAATGGTTCATTTTTGGTTATTGGCAAATTATCTATATATTTATCGCCATTTTCTTCTAATAATTTTATTAAGTTAAATAAAGTTAAATTAACATCAACTGACTTAATGCTGGCGTCAAATTTAACGTTATATATAAACTTATTTCTTGCTATATACTCATTATTTCTATCTAATATAAGGCCTCTTGAAGCATTTAAATTTATTTTTCTAATCACGTTATTTTTTGCCATTTCGAGATATTTATCGCCACTTAAAACCTGCATAAAAAACAATCTTATAAGCAAAATAAAAAACAAAACTAAAAAACTAAATCTGATAACAAAAATTCTATCCTTAGTTTTTTTTTTAATAAAATTATAAAAATTACTTCTTGAGATATTCACAAACATACATCCGAGTGTAAAAAATTAAAGCCACTAATAAAAAATATTTAGATAAATAAATCAAATAAGAGAAGTGATATCATGAAAAGAAATCGGTGTGCTGGTATTTTAGCTCACATAGCGTCTTTACCTAGCAATTACGGAATTGGTGATTTAGGTGAAAATTCTTATAAATTTATAGATTTTTTGCACGAAAGTAATCAACAACTTTGGCAAATACTTCCATTAAATCCGACGGGTTACTCTAACTCACCTTATCAAAGCTCATCTGTGTTTGCAGGAAATTTTTTATTAATTTCTCCGGATATATTAATTCAAAAAAAACTTTTGAATAATAATTTTTCTTTGCCAAAATTTAACGATGATTTTATAGATTACGATAGTGTTTATGAGTTTAAATCTCAAATTTTTAGAACCGCTTTTGATAATTTTAAAATCACAGAAGAGTATATATACTTTTGTGAAAAAAATAATTATTGGCTCGATGATTTTACACTTTTTTCAGCGATTAAAAATTATTTTATAGATCAAAGAAAAAAAATAAATATTGATTTTTTAGATAATAAAAAAAACATAAATAAAGATTATTTTTACGGTGCTGTTTGGAACACATGGGATGAAAATCTAATCAAACGCGAAAAAAACGTTTTAAATAAATTTAAAAATAATCTAGAAAAAGAAATAAATTATCAAAAATTCTTGCAATATGAATTTGATTTTCAGTGGCGTAATTTAAAAAAATACGCTAATAAAAATAATATTAAAATAATTGGCGATGCACCAATTTATGTTGCATTTGATAGTTCTGATGTGTGGTCAAATTTAAAACTTTTTGATATAGATAAAAATTTTTTTCCTGAAAAAATTGCAGGTGTTCCTCCTGATTATTTTTCTCCAGATGGGCAAATGTGGGGAAACCCTTTATATAATTGGAAGAATAATAAATTACAAAATTATGATTGGTGGACAAAAAGATTAAAAAAAAATTTTGAATTATTTGATTTTTTGAGAATAGATCATTTTAGGGCTTTTGATTCTTACTGGGAAATTGAATACGGTGAAGTTAGTGCAAAAAATGGAAGATGGTGCAAAGGACCTGGTAAATCTTTTTTTAACGATATAAGTAAAAGTCTTAATATAAATTTAAAAGATCTAAATGTAATCGCTGAAGATTTAGGTATTATTAGTGATAGTGTAAGAGAATTGCTTTTTGAATGTGATTTTATGAGCATGAAAGTTTTGCAATTTGGTTTTGATGGATCAAAACAAAATGATCACTTACCGCACAATTTCAAAAATAATAATTTAATTGCTTATGTCGGGACTCATGATAATGACACTACAAAAAGTTGGTACGATAAATCTCATGAAGATGTTAAAGATTTAGTAAGACGATATCAAAATATATCAGGAGAAAATATTTGTTGGGATATGATAAGACTTTTGTATTCCAGTATTGCCGATTTTGCAATTATAACAATACAAGATATTTTATGTTTAGATTCCAATTCTAGAATAAATACTCCGGGAACAAATAAAAACAATTGGAAATTTAGATTTAAAAAAGACATCTTCTCTGAAAACATAATTAACAATCTAGCTTATATTACTAAACTTTTTGATAGATCTTAAAAAACAACAGTCAAATATCAAAAAGAATAAATAAAAATTAATAAAAAATATTCGTTAGTATATTTTTTTAAAAAATAAATTTTTTCTTAATGTTTGTATAAAAATTTAACAATTTTTTCTTTTACTATATTTTTAACGATTATTTAAAACTCAAAAAGATAATGATAATTACTATATCAATAAATCCCATAATAATTAAAGAATGTGATGATTATAAATATTATTTCGATTTTTGATAAATTTAGGATAAAATAAAATTAAATGATGTAGCCAAAATGTTTTTCTTAGAACTTTAGATAATTTCAAGATAAATAAAAAATACTAAGATTTAATAAATTTGCTAAAATTTATGAGTTTAAAAAACTGTTTATTAAATACAAATTTATACAGTTTAAAAACAAGAGTTGGAAATAAATATGAATGAACTACCTGGTCAACACGTATTTAATTTTCAAGAAATGCTGGGAGGAAAATATCCAATACCGAAAGTTTTCGGATACGAAAGTACTTATTATTTTGCATCGCCGGTAGTCTTACGAAACGAAAATCCTGTTTTTGCACCAATTGAGGGCGTGCCTCCTGTTTTAAATTTTGGCTCAGCAACTGATGGTTTATCGGAGATAGTCATTAATAATCTAATTCTTGCTGAAAAAATGTATATGATGTTTGCATTTCAAGCCATGGTAGATTATATCCTTCAAAATTGTTTTCCTCCGCCGGATTTTATAAAAAAATCTAGATTAATGTTATCGGAACTAAATACAAATTATTATAGCACAAAGCAACTTATTATAAGTCTTGCTGTATATGACAGAGATGTTGCGACAGGTTGTATAAATGAAGACGAAGCTCGGATAAAAGAAAAGCTCTCGTTGGTTCAAAAAATTGTGGATAAAGAAGATACTGATGAAAAAAATGATTACGAAGATACTGATGAAAAAAATGATTACAGCACACAAGACAAAATAAAGTTTGTTTCATATTTTTTTATTGCACTAGGAATTCTAGGTACTGCAGGAGTAGCCACTTTAGTAATTTTGTCATCACAAAAAGTGATGGAATTAAGCTTAAAATCTGCAGCTTTTTTGGCTCCGGCAATAGCATCTGTAGCTATTTTATTAATTGCAACGATAGTAGTACTTGTTATGAAGAGGTCGCAAAAAACAAAAGCACTAGGAAAAGAGGGGGGGGGGATTTCAACATAGTTATGATAGATTGTTTCAATGTTTTTTTCTTAAATATCAAAACAGTTTTTCTATGCATTTTTATACTTTTTTAGATTAAATATTTATTTATTCTATAATCTAATGAGGGAATTTAAAAATGAGACATGTCTTTACAGGTAGGGAAATAGCCGCAGGAAAATATCTGATCCCGGAAGTTTCAGATGATGACAATCCTGTTATTCCACGGATTAAGGACGTACCTGAAATCATAACATTTGAAAAAGTTCGCGTATATATATATTTATCAAATAACTTTGAAGCTATTGATAAAAATTTTTTCAAAAAAATGTACGTGGCATTTGTATTTGAATCTATATTAAATTTCGTCCGTGGCAATTAAGTTTTTTCTCAAGAACAAGAAAGTGTTATACAAAAACTTGAAGAAATATACGAGATATTAAAAGATCAATATGAGAAATCTAAAAATGTCGTTACTACAGTAGATTCAAATAATCTG
>JAISCN010000014.1 GCA_031265515.1 Clostridiales bacterium
TTCTTCATCCGGTATTGCATCTGCTAGTGCTTCTTCATCCGGTATTGCATCTGCTAGTGCTTCTTCTAGTGGTACTTCTACTGGAACTTCTGGTAGAATTTCTTCTGGTGGAGCTTCTACAGGTGCTGCTTCTGGAGCTACTTCTTCTGCTGGTGCTGCTTGTGGAATTTCTTCTAGCGGAACTTCCGTATCCGATTCCGCATATTCCTCGTCAATAACACTTGAATCTGTTATACGGACTTTTTCTTGTTCTCTTAATCGTTCCATTTCTTCAAGATTTTGAATATCTGACTCAATTTCATCGAGTCTTTGATCGTTATCGTCAAATATTATTTCTTCAGTTGATTTTTCAACTTCTCCTCTATATACCTCTTCCATGTCATGTGCTTTATATCTATCATCAGGAATTTCATTTTCATTATCTGGATAATCAGGATCTTTAACTATCTTTATCACCACCAAATTTTGTTAAAGTGTTTTATTTTTTAAATTATTTCTAAATTTTATTTTTTATTGTGTTTTTAAAATATAAACCTAAGAAATTTTGTGCATAGAATTTTTTGCAATTAATTTCAATCACTGCATATTAATGCTATTTTTACCGTAATTTAAATCGTTATTTTTACTTTTTTATTCTGATATATTCTAGTTTTTTTTATTTGTATCGCTTTCATCAGAACTAGTATTTTCTTTATTCTCTTGGTTATTTTCTTGATCTTGTGGTTCTAGATTATTATTTTGTTCTGCATTGTTTTCTTGGTTATTTTCTTTATTTGGTTGATCTTTATTCTCTTGGTTATTTTCTTGATCTTGTGGTTCTAGATTATTATCATTATTGTTTTTATTTTGCTGTTTTAACATGCTATTACTTTGATCTTGATTTAAATCATCGTTAATTTTTTTATTTTCGATAGTTTCAAAATTTTGATTTATATTATTATTATCAGCATTTAGATCAGATTGGTCTCTATCTTCTTTATCGATATAATCAGTATAATCTATATTTCTATTTTCTATTTCGCTAGATTCGGATAGGTTGATATTTTTGTTTTTGTTTTGCTTTGATATTTTGTTGTCAGTAATTTGATGATCTTCGATATCAGAATTTATATTTTCACCATTACTTTTATAATCTCCAGAGTTATTATTATCAGATTTATTTTTAGTGATATTTTTATCTGTTTTTGAACTACTCGTCTCTTCAAGTTTAGTTGTCATCATTTGATATAATTTAGAATTAGTAGGAAATTTATCTATAAATGGAATAGTTGCAGTTCCGCTAAATAACAAACCTTGACCTGCACCAACATTTGTTACATAATTTGCTTGACGCGAAGACATATTTAATAACTTTTCTAATTCAGTTCGATCAGATGACGCTTGATTTAACATTAAAATAAATTCTGAATTAGATAACATTCGTCTAGCCAAATCAGAAATTAATAAATCTTCTACGTTTTGCGTTATTCCTGTTGGAACTCCACCCCATTTTCTTGCACGCTTATATAACTCAAAAAGATAATTTGCAGAATATTCATTTTGAAATAACAAATATATTTCATCGATATAAATCCAAGTTCGACGTCCAATGGCTCTATTTATAGTTATTCTATTCCAAATTTGATCAAGAACAACTAACATTCCAAAAGTTTTTAATTGTTTTCCTAAATCTTTAATATCAAAAACTACGAACCTGTTTCTTAAATCTATATTAGTCGGCTTAGAGAAAACATTAAGACTACCAGTTATATAAAGCTCAAGACCTAGCGAAAGTTCTTCAGCTTCCATTTCTTCTTGTTGAGTTAATATATTATAAAAATCCAAAAGTGTAGGCATAGGTGTTGATTTTGGTCTGCGAAAATATTCTTTATAAGTTAATTTTGTTACTCTATCTATAATTGTTTTCTCTACAGAACCTAAACCATTAGATCCACCGATTATTAATTCACACAACGATAAAACAAATTCTGATTTTAAAGATAACGGATCATCTGTATCTGCATATTCAGTAGAAACATCTAAAGGATTTATATTATTTTTACTTGCAGCAGAAACAAATATTACTTGTCCGTTTAAACCACCAGCCATAGCACTGTATTCGCGTTCTGGATCTATAACCATAACTTCGTCGTCAGAATTTAATAAAACATTTAACATTTCGCGTTTTGCAGCAAAAGATTTTCCGGAACCTGGAGTTCCCAATATAAACCCATTTGCATTTTTTAAACTTTTTCTATCAAAAAATATTAAATTTCTTGAAATAGTATTTATTCCGTAGTACATTCCACCAGGTTGAAATAATTCTTGTGTAGTAAACGGAACAAAAATTGCAACAGCTGCAGTTGTTAGAGTTCTATATATTTCAACAAGATTTACGCCAATTGGTAACGACGAATTCATTGCTTCTTCTTGGAGATAATCTAGATCACCAAGTTTGCAATTATTTTTTCTCGCAATTGATTTAACTTGATATACATAATCATCTAAGTCTTCTAAATTATCAGCCGAAACATGAACTAAGCAAGTAAATTTAAATATTCGTTGATTTTTATTTTGTAAATCGTCTAATAAACCTTGTGCCTCATCTAAACTATGTCTTAATTCCCATGGTATCATTGCTAAGTCATAGCCTTTATTCAAAGCTTTACGTTGTTCATCAATTTTTTGTTGTTCCATAAATGCTATTTTTTGTTTTACTAAATCAAAAGCTTTATCTTGCTCGACACTATCAAAATGAATCGTAATCCTTAGATTTATATTAATATCAGATAATTCTGTTATTAATTTATCAGATAAATCGGGCGGCATATCTTTTAAAAACAATGTTTTGCCGTATCTAGAACCCATTTCATAATACGATTTATTAGAAAAATTAAAACTATCTGGAGAAACAAAATCTTTAGTAGATAAATCAAATTTTAACAAATAATCATAATCAAAATTAAAATAATCAGAACCATGAAAAAAATGATACATGAGTGAGAGTCTTTCTCTGCCATTTAAAACATAAGAATTAGATCCCAAAGTTTTAAAATTATTATAAATATCGTTTTCTACTCTATATAAAATTTGTTGCGCTGCGAAATAATCTTGAGCTTTTACAGTAAAAGTTATATATTTCTCTCTTATCATATTACTTTGACTTTCGCTTATCTTGTTACTCAACATTCGATTATACTCTTCGCGAGCGTCGTTTAAATTATCTTCTCTAAATTTTAAAAACATGTTATTTCTAAAATCAACTCTGTCAATATTTCTATTT
This sequence comes from Clostridiales bacterium, assembly GCA_031265515.1. Lineage (GTDB taxonomy): Bacteria > Bacillota > Clostridia > Lachnospirales > CAMVHY01 > JAISCN01. The sequence continues at coordinate 3,263 of JAISCN010000014.1, forward strand.
ACAACAGAAATTTGAACATGAATAGAAGAATCAAAATAATTTAGCAATTCACAATAACGTGCAAACACTGCAATTTTTCCATCTCTATCTAAAAGTTGATAAGTAATATCCTCGAATTTAATTGTTTTAGAATAAAATCCCGGAACTATTTCACATATTCCATCTTCCATCATTCGTCTGTATCTAATAGTTTCTTGAACTGACGCAGGTTTCTTCATTTTTCTAAAAACTTGCTTTAAATCTTCTTCTTGATGATGAGAAACTGTTTCAAGATCTTTTAATTTTTTATTTAGCTGTTTTAGTGTTTGCTTTTTCCCTTTTGTTTGTTTTTTTAGAAACTCTTGAATTTGTTTTCTCGCCGCGGACTCTTGAAAATTTTTCTTTTTTTGCTTTTGAAATAAGTTCTTCATTTGCGCTAACTCCTAACCCAAAATCACTATAAAAATCTAGTGTATCTATAGATACATCAGCTTTGTAATATCGTTTTTGATTTGATAATAAATGACTTAAAATTATTGCCAAATATTTTTCAAAACTAAAACCATTCACCCTCAGAAAACCAATTCCCATAACAGGCATTGCCTCTACTAATACTAAATAACCAGCTAAATCACTGCCTATATATTTTCTAATAGAAAAAAAAGTTATTATAGATATTAAAGCAGCTATTAAAGTGCAAATTAACTGTCTGATACTCATACCAAATATTATTTTCTCGCGATATTCTGTAATTTCTTTTGGGATTTTAACTTCTAGTGGCATTTATAAAAAATTACCTGCCTTTTATTTACTTATACATTTATTTATTTTTTTAAAAGTACGATTACCACATTGCACCACAAACTCTATTCGTATACTTATCCGCGCTCATTATAGACATTAATAACATCATAAAAAATATAAGTGGTTTAGCACAAACTGTAACAGCCAAAACACCTAATGCTGCGTAGGGCGAATATTGCAGGGCTTGAATAATTAATGCTCGAAGACCTTCAAGAGCCACTAAATTTCCATAATCAAATGAAACGATATTCATCATAAGTGAATATATAATAACTATCAAGTATATCACCACAACTCTAAGAGATATAGAAATAAAACTTTTAACATAATTTTTTCCTATTTGATTAAGTTCTTGACTGGCAAAAGTAGAAAACGGTATTGGAGCTAAAGCTATATATATATACATCTCTAGTACTCTTCCAAAAACTAAAAACGGTATAAAAAGATTAGCTGCCTTAAAAAGTCCGCATTGGACAAGCAATTGTAAACATAACATCAGCATAGTAAACCAGTCGAATTTCATAAGAGTCGCTCTAAATCCGTCCCATGATGAGTCATCAACCGGTGCTATAAGTCCCTGATCTATATTCATAATTTTATCAACCAATTCAGCACCTGCATTAAATATTGCTTCAAGTATCATTTGAGTATTATCTAATACTATCTTGCATATTGCGACCTTAAACATTAGTTTAAACGGAGCCTCAAAACCTGAATTTCTCATTCCTTCGGTTTTAGTTGCAATTTGAAAAAGTTCCAACATAACTATAAGTGCAAATATAGTCAAAGCAGTAGGCATTATACCTTGTTTCATTATTCTCAAACTAAAAAAATATGGGTTTTGAACGTCATTTTCACTAACAACGTGAGTGGTATTCTGAATATCGTCTTCACTTGTTGGAAATTTTCCTATAATTTCTGTATTAATTACACTTCCAATCCTATAACTAGGGTCACCTTTTGCATAATAATTTAAAGGTGTCCATTTTAACATGTTAAGTAGTTCATCATTTCTTGACCATTCTGTAATGTTAATCATGAGCGATATACACATATTAGCCATGCGAATTTTGGCCCCAGTAAGTTCAAGAACAAAATCAATAAGAAAAATAGAAAGTTCTATAACTAGGGGCATCCAACCATGCGCTGTTCCTTTAACTACGGAGACAATGAGAGTAATAAGTGATGGTGCAAGGTTAGTAATAATAAACTCTAGCAAATTTCCTACAAGTGTGCCGATTACTTTGCCTAGAGAATTAACAAGTAATTCCGCGAGTTTGCCTATGAAACCAATCATCAAATGTGGCATAAAAACAAAAACACCTCCCGAATAAAATTATTCCTTCACGCAATACTAACGTATTTGTATATTTAACCTCAATCTTAATTATTAAACCTAAATTTTCCAGAAATTTGTTATTAAAAAGATATTTATTTTTTGTTTACAAAAATATAAAGTATTTTAGATCATATATAAAAACAAAAATAAAATATTTTTTAAAGTGATTTTTTATATTCGCTGAATTTTATCATATTAAAACTAGAAAAATCAAAAAAATATTGACACCATAATGTTAGATACATACGGCATCAATAAGATTTTATTTATGAAGATCTTGATAAAAACAACTTTTGTTGACATTATTAGTATGAGATTAGTACGCTCTATATTGTCTTGACGTTTATAGATAGTTGATTCTCTTTTGAAAAAGCTAATTGTATACAAACGATATTAAAAACATGACAAAATTTAAGAAACACGATGCTAAACATGTATAAATAATTTTGTTAAGGTATAGCATTATTAGATAAAGATATAAGTATTTATAGCTACAGTTCAACAACAATTATTTTTCTTGGTTCTATAGCGCCCTTACAAGGACAACTACAACAGATACACATAGCACAATAACCTATCACCAGAATCGGAGCCACAACAGCCGATATAATCATAACCGTATGATCATCGCTCAATACAAGAACCTCCTTTTTATTTTCGATTTATATTTAAGAAGTGTTCAACGATCGTCACGATCATCGCCATATCGACATCTATGTATACAGGGGTAACAGAAAGACACTGTAGTTCCAAAAATTATGATGCCGGCAAATGTCCAAATTAAATTCGTAATATCTGCATCACTCAATATAAACACCACCCTGATTTCTATCGTTCAAAATCTCCTTAATTATACAAGCTATTGTGAATATGTCAAGTTTTGCGCAAAAAAAACTAATACAAAAAAATAAGTATAAGTGACCATCGTTTATACGATTAGTTTCGGATATAAATTAAACTAAGTAATTTTAAAATAATCGTTCATTTTAAAAACATGGCGATTATTTTTTTATTACACCGCATGTCATTATCGACATTCATAACAAAGTTACTAAGTTTGTGTTTAAAAACAAAAAATAATTAAAAAATTAGTTTTATAAAAATAATCAATTTCGCACAGTAAGAAATCAAAAACTATAATCAAAATTAAATAAATTTTTGGTTTTAAGTAAAGTTTCGCAACTTTAAATAAAATTTTATAATTTTAAAACACGTAAAACTTATACGACAAAACTTGTATTTTTGTCATAATTAAATAATTTTTAAAAATAAAATTGATTTTGATGTCTTATAAAGAAAAGACGTAAATTTGTTTTAGTTTTGGTTTTTGAGTGTTTTTATTTCTTCGATGGTGAGTCCAGTAATTCTAGTAATTTGTTCTGTTGCAAATCCTTCTTCTAATAAATTTCTAGCTATCTCAATCTTTCCTTTTCTTTCTCCTTCTTCTCTTCCTTCTTTCCTCTCTTCCGACTTAATCGTCGCTAACTGATTTTTCCAATCTTCTTCTCTTTTGTATTTACTTATTAACTCCATTCTTATTAACTCATCATCAGTAATATTTCTCAAAACATTTGTTGCCATTGCTATCCCTTCTTCTAAACTTATTATTTTATTTATTTTATCAAGTTTTGTTTTATCATCAAACCAGGCAAAAAATAATGACCAACGTTCTTTGCTATCCATCTCTTCGATGGATTTTTTATTATATTTAATTTTTCCTAACTCGGCAGTAATAATATGAATCTTGCCATTAATTGGTTCTTTGGTTCTTAGATTACATATTTCATAAAAATTTATAATTTCTTTTTTATCTTTAATAAGATTTCTATTGCCGATGATTGATATTTGATAAACATCTGGAAAATTCTCGTATGAAAGACCTGTAGTATTTGATCCACCAAATAATTTCGCAGCGTAATATTCTATTCTTATAAACTCAAAACTAGTCGCATCCATTGTCATTTCAACATTTGCAAGTTTTCCATCATTAAGTTTGCAATTAAGATCTAATCTACAATGTTTTTCTTGAGTATTTCCAGATTGAGGCTCATTTTCTATTAT
>JAISCN010000018.1 GCA_031265515.1 Clostridiales bacterium
TATTTTAGCAATAAAAATAAATTTAGCAATTATATTTTTTAAACCAAAAATCTTGACTAGAAATAATTTTAGTTAATATAATCTATTGTGTGTGGCTTTTGTTTAGACGATTAGCTCCAAGTAAAAGATTATTTTTTTAAAAAGTTAATAACCGTCTGCATTGGACTTGTTGCGGTTATTTTTTGGTAATTTCATATATCGTTAACAGTATTAGCAATATTATTATTAGATCTATATTCAATTTCTATCACCTCCAATACTTGGAGGCTAACCGCCTATTCGTCAATTTTTAATATCACACAATAGATGATTAAAAACCTTCGACAAAAGCCACGAAAAATATTTTAACAATAAAAATAAATTTAGCAACTATGTTTTTTAAACCAAAAATCTTGACTAAAAAAAATTTATCTAATATAATCAAAACATGAATGACTGTCGTTTAGACAGTTGATTCCAAGTAAAAGTTATTTTGTTACTTTAGTTTAACTGTCTTCTTCAAAGTGTTAGCAGTTATTTTTTGTTATTTTAATACAAATTATCAGAGATGCTTAAAGAAAGAACTTTAATTATTGGCAAGAGATTGAATTATAGCCTTATATTTCAATAAGTATTTATAATACTTAATAATTGTAAATTAGTACAGAATTATATTTTTTTACTTTGAATATAAATTTAAATATATAAGTTTTTATTTTAGTTTTAATTTTATTTTTTAATTTAGATGGTGTTAAAAATAAAAATTATATTAACTGGAGGCGGAAGTGCTGGCCACGTCACACCTAATTTAGCTCTCGTAAAATATTTAAGAAACGAAAATTTTGAAATATTTTATATTGGAAGCTATAATGGGATAGAAAAAGAATTATGCGAAAAAAATAAAATAAATTATTACTCGATTGCAACTGGAAAATTAAGACGTTATTTATCGATTAAAAATATAATTGATATCAAAAATATATTTTTAGGAATAAAACAAGCAAACGATATTGTTAAAAAAATTAAACCAGATGTTTTATTCTCCAAAGGCGGATTTGTGTCAGTACCGGTTGTAATAGCCTGTAAAATAAATAAAGTTCCAATAGTTATTCACGAGTCAGATGTTTCTCCGGGTCTAGCAAATAAAATTTCTTGTATACTTGCAAATAAAATTTGTTGTTCATTTGAAGAAACAAAAAAATATATAAAAAAATCAATTGTTACTGGTCCACCAATAAGAGACAAGTTATTTTTTGGTGACAAAGAAAAAGCAAGAATTAAATTAAACTTTGATAAACGTCCTGTTATATTGGTCATAGGAGGAAGTTTAGGAAGTTTAACTCTAAATAGTATTGTGCGTAAAATATTATATAAATTAGATAATTTTCAAGTGATACATATATGTGGCAAAAATAATCTAAAAAAAATAAATTTAAAAAATTATCGTGAATTTGGATATGTAGATCAAGAACTATCTGATTTTTTTTCACTTGCTGACATAGTAATATCGCGATCGGGATCAAATGCCATATTTGAAATTTTATATTTAAAAAAACCTAATATATTGATTCCATTGTCCAAAAAAGCAAGTCGCGGAGATCAAATACTAAACGCAAAAATTTTTGAAGAAAAAAATTTTAGTAGAGTTATTTTCGAAGAAGAATTAAGCGATCAAAAACTACTTGATGAAATCACGTATTTATATAAAAACAAAGACAAATATATAAAAACGATGACAGAAAAATCTGGCAAGAATGATTCTTGTGAAACTATTTTAAGAATAATTAAAAATCTAGTCTTAAACAAATAGTTAAAAAACAAATTCTTATTAAAATAATTTAATTTATTTTACTTGCTTAATTTTTTTATTTTGGATGATATTTCTTTAGTAAGATTATTTATTTTTTCATGTGTAATTTTTTTGTCATAATGATAAATAATTTTCTCTCCTATTTTAATTTCTACTTTAGAAAAAAAAACATATTTAGATTTAATAAACACAGGTAAAATCGTGGCATTTGATTTTAGAGCAAAAAAAGACGCTCCGTTTTTGGCGTCATTTTCATTAAATTTTTTTTGTCGTGTGCCTTGAACAAACACAACTAATATTTCTTTTTTATTTTTTAAGATATCTATAGCTTTTTTGTATGACTTAATATCATTTTTATTTCTATCAACAGAAAGTGCTCCAAATTTGCTTAAAATAAAACCTATAAATTTATTTTTAAATAATTCTTTTTTTGCTATAAAGTTTAGTTTACGGGATATTTTTACTCTTAAAAGAAATGGATCGAAATTACTAGAGTGATTGACGCACAAAATCACGCCGTTTTTGTCTGTTATATTTTCAAGTCCATATATTTCTATTTTAAAGATTAGATTAAAAACAAAATTACACAAAAAATATAATAACTTATAAATATTTATGTCTCCTGACGAGTTACTTACTTTTATATTAATCTTTTATTAATTCATCTAACTTTATAATCATCTTACAAAATTTCTTAACTTCATTTGACATTCTCTTCATGTTGTTCTATTTTATTTGGTAATTTAGAATAATTTTTGAATATAAAAAAAACTATTATTGCAAATAAAGATAAAACAGCAAAAGAAGTTGGTAAAATAAAACCGATGGATAACAATTCGACACTTTTTGTTAGGATTAAGGATGCCGCGATAATACCACTACTTACTGGTATCAAAAATAAAGACATATGATATAATATTACTTTTGATATGTCCTTGAGTAAAGCATCTAACTGATCATCTATGCTATTGTCAGAAATCCATGTGCTAACATCTTTAACTTGTTGTAAAAATTTTTGTTTTTCTTCAAACTTCAAATTTTTAATTTTTTCATAATTTGAATTCGCATCAGATTCGCTTAAAAGAGTAAATGTTAAAGTATTTAGTTTATTTAACATAATGAAAATGTTTTGTGAAATTGTCGCTATTCTGTCTAAATATTTTTCTAAATAATGCTTATTCGAAGATAAAATATTATTCAATCTGGTTATCCTAGAGTAAATTTCACCCAATTGATTAAATAGTTGTAAAATATCAGCATCATTTTTTAGTTCTGTTGCTCTTAAAAGTAGGATAAAAAGAGGAAAATAACGCTTTTCTAATGATTTTCCACAATAATCAATAATAAGCATACAAGCCTCTTTTTCTTTTTCAATAATTTCCACCTCCCGTTTAACTTCTTGTTAATTATACATAGTTTTTGTATAAAACAAAAGAATTTTTATAAAATTTTAATAATCTTTTTAAATGTTTATAAATATCTTTATAAGAAAGAAAAGAATAAAATTTTATCAATAACTGAAAAAAATGCTGAATGCTGCAAAACAAATAATAATCGAAGAAATTTCACTCTCTATCGGAATAAAAGTTGATAAAATCGAAGATTTGTTAAAAAATGCATTAAAAAACAAAAATATAAATTAGTCAAGAGAGCTAAAAAAGAAGATCAGTAAGAAAAAATAATGAATACTAAAGCAAGAAAACAAAAGAAAAAAAATTTAAAGTAAAAAGATTATATAGGATAAGATGCGTAACCCGAAACTTTAAAATTAAAACTAAAAAATATCTCAATTTTTCGAGATATTTTTTAAAACTTAAAAAAATAAGAGAGAAAATATTACAAAAAGTAGATCTCTCTCTATGGAATTACGTTGTTTTTTTGGATCATTTCATGTTTATCTGCTTTTGTTAAAGACAATTCAGAGATATTTTTTTACAAAAATTTATTTTTTATTCGAAAAAACATTTTTTATTTTGTATACTGTTTATTTTTTATTTATATTTTTTGAGTTTTTTATTTCTTTGATGGATAAGATTAAACATCTTCTATAAATAGTTTATTTTTTATTATTTTTATATAAATTAATTTCTTTATTTAGAATAACTAACTATATCAACTGATAGAAAACTTATTTAAAATTCTGTGAGATAAACCCACTGTATCGTATTTTTTAAAAATTTCGTAATTTATTTTAATTTTTAATTAACAACAAAATTATGTGATATAATATTTATATGTTAAAGATAAGGGGGGGTTTTTATGAATCCAGATACACGGGACAAGATTGAACATGCTATAAACTTAATTTATGATCACGATAGAGAAAAAATTGAAAAAATATCGACAAATGGTATAGTAACCATTGAAGCAAACGGATGCAATGTTGCCATTAAAGTAGACACTCTAGAACCAATTGAAAGAGCTATCTTGATTATGTTTGAAATAATTAAAAAAGATACAGCAAGATATAGTTGTGAAATTGGAGATTTAAGTGCTATATTTTTTTATTTTTTTAATCATATAATCTCAATAGCCCGAGAAAAACAGCAAAATGAATTCTATTCTGATTCTAATATTAAACTTATTATATCTTTTTTTAAATTTTTAAAACCCACGATTGGCTTTTGTTTACTTCCTCTATTTATTAGAAGGTATAAGATAGAACACACGTGTGTGAATGTATTAGACATATCATATGATTTAACTTTTGAAGAAAAAATTGCGGGAATAGGAAAAAACGATGATTTGTTAATGAATGGATTAATTGATATAGTAATTCAAGAAAATAATTTTGAACAAATAAAAAAAATTGGAATAAAAGACGATTCAATTCAGTTCGTATCTTCTCCAATCGTATCTTCTCCAATTGCTGCTACTGCTTCTTTTAAAGATCCAATAAAGCCCCAATTAAAAAGAAATATGTTCATAGCTATTTCTTCTCCTCTTATTGGGTTTTCGGTAACTGTTATTTTATTAGGTTTATTTAACCATCTTTTTACTAATTTTGCAATTAATCTAGCAGCTATTGATATGTTAAAATTTTTACCAGCCGCTCTTGGATTAATATTGTGTGTGATTTTTGTTATTAAATTAACGGTAAATAAATTTAGTAGAGATAAATCAGCAAGAGAAGAAAAATCAATTCACTCATGACCGGTGTTAATTATAAAAGAAATAATCTTTTAATTGACAACTAACTATCTAATTTAGTTATCTAATCATCATAGTTTAAAAAATGCAGTATCAGAAAGTAAAAAACAACCATAAATTCAAATTGCACCAGATCTTATAAATTTAGTTTTTGATTGACTGATATATCTCAATATTTATAATAAGGATATTGTTGTTAATAAAAATCAGGAGTCTGAACTTGTTAAATAAATTTACGATTGATGATTTAAATTTAACAGATAAAAAAATTCTCTTGCGATGTGATTTTAATGTTCCAATGAAATATAATAAAATAATAGATAACAAACGAATAAAAGAAGCAATTCCGACTATAGAGAAATTGATAAACAGTAATTCAAAATTAGTTATATGTTCTCATTTAGGAAAACCAAATGCATATGATATAAATTTATCACTTAAACCTATTGCTGAAGAGTTATCTAATCTTTTGAATAAAAAAATTATTTTTATAGATGATAGCAACGTTATAGGACCTATAACTCGTGAAAAGATTAAAAATATTAAATCAGGAGAAATAATTTTACTAGAAAATACTAGATTTAGATCAGAAGAAACCAAAAACATAGATGAATTTTCAAAAGAGTTGTCAAATAATTTTGATATATATATAAATGATGCTTTTGGTTCTTCGCACAGAAAACATTGTTCAACGTATGGAGTTGCTAAGTTTATAAAAGAAACAGCAATTGGTTATTTAATTCAAAAAGAGATAAATTTTTTAGGTAAAGCGCTTGAAAGTCCCTCTAGACCATTTGTTGCCATATTAGGCGGTGCTAAAGTATCTGATAAAATTAACGTAATAGAAAATTTATTAGATAAAGTTGATATTCTAATAATCGGTGGCGGTATGGCTTATACTTTTTTCAAAGCAAAAGGATATAATATTGGAAAATCTTTATTAGAAGAAGATAAAGTTGAATTTGCTCGCAATGTATTAGAAAAGGCTGATAAAAAAAATATAAAATTATTACTGCCTATTGATAATGTCGTTGTCAAAGAATTTAAAGAAGATGCAAATTTCAAGACTACAAAAAGTTCTGAAATTCAAAGTGATGACATAGGTGTCGATATTGGAGAAAAAACTCAAAAATTATTCTGCGATGCTTTAAAAGACGCAAAAACAATTATATTAAACGGTCCGATGGGAGTATTTGAGTTCGAAAATTTTTCCAGAGGAACTTTTTCTATAATTAAAACTTTGTCTGAACTAGATGCCATAACTATTATAGGCGGTGGTGATTCAGCATCAGCTGTTAATCAATTTGGTTTTGTGAATAAAATGACGCACATATCAACCGGTGGCGGAGCGTCGCTTGAATTTTTAGAAGGAAAAGAGCTTCCTGGCATTTCTATAATAAAAAATAAATTTTGATTTTTAACAACATTTTTTTATAAATTCAAAAACTTCTTCCATATGCATGCCGCGTGATCCTTTGATCAATATGATATCGTTTTTACAAAAAAAGTCTTTTTTTATAAAATCTTTCAAAGCATCTATTAATTTAGTTTTAGTTTCAAAGCAAAAACTTTTTTCGTTATTTTTTTTAAATTCTTGAAAATTTTTACCCACAAAAAAAACCGCATCTATATTTAATTTTTTCGTGAGCTTGCTGATTTTTTGATGTTCTATTTTATCGTAACCATTTAACTCAAGCATTTCTCCTAGTATAGCAATCTTTTTTCTCTTTTTTATCATATCAAAATTATTTAAAACGCTTAATGCAGATACCATAGATTCTGGCGATGCATTATAAAAGTCTTTTATAATTTTGATTTTATTAATATTTTCTATTTCACATCTCATTTCAATAGATTTAAATTTTTTTATATTACAGATATCTTCTAGATTGACTCCAAATTTTAATCCACAACTAACAGCTAATAAAAAATTTTTAACATTATGCTCTCCCAACAAATCAATACTAAATTTATATTTTTTATTTTTAAATTCAATATCAAAGCTAGTTAAATTTTCTGAGTATTTAATATTCGTTGCATTTATAAAATTATCTTTTTTATTATTTAATCCGCAAAAAATTATTTTTTGATCTATTTTTTTAAAATCAATTTTATCATATAAAAATTCATCATCAGAGTTTAAGATTAACAGCCCATCTTTTTTTAAGCCATTAATTATTTCTAATTTAGATTTTAAAATATTTTCTTTAGAACCTAATAAACCTATATGAGCTGTTCCGATATTAGTTATTATTGCAACATCAGGCAACGCTATTTTAGTTAATAAATCTATTTCATTTTCGTGATTCATCCCTAATTCAAATATCGCAGCTGTATGTCTTTTGTTTATTTCAAGAATACTTATAGGCAAACCTATGTGATTATTAAAATTTCTTTTACTAGAGCAAACTTTGTATTTTAAAGATAAAATTTTTGATAAAATCTCACGTGTAGTTGTTTTTCCGTTACTTCCAGTTATTGCAATTGTTAACACTCTGGTCTTGGATTTATAATACTTAGCAATTTTTTGTAAAGCATTTAAAGTATTTTTAACCAACAAAACAGGTGCATCAAAATCTTTTTTTACACTAGAAATTAATGCGATAGCGTTTTTTTTTGCCGCTTGTTCTAAAAAATCATGTCCATCAAAATTATTTCCTTTTAAAGCAATAAAGACATCGTTCTTTTTAAAATTACGTGTGTCGAGATTTACGTGATTTATTTTTTTATTAAGTATATCTTTAATCTCTTTTTTATATATTACTTTCGCCTTAGTACAATCAATTATCTCTTTTAAATTTAAATTTATTTTATACATCTCTTAAAAAATTTTTTATTTAGATAATTTATAAAAATAATAAAAAATAGCTTAAAAAATAATATGTTTTTCAAATTTTTTTTATTAATTATATTTTTCTAAACTATTTTTTTATTTAATTTAATACATAAAAAACCTGAAATCTTAAGTGAAAGTAATCCAATGCAAAACGCAACAGCATTAATATTTTTATTTTTAAAAACAAAAAAAAATGATATGAGAGTCAACGACTGTCTAATCAAACAACTCAACGAAAAATATTTTTTTGCTTTTTCGACACTGAGTTGACATGCTTTTCTTACGGATACTTCCATCCAAAACAACTTAAAGATACAAAAAAGATTTCCTAGTAATAAACCTAAAATATAATTTCTTCTTCTTTTTAAAATACATAAAATAAAAAACTCAACTATAAAAACATAAAAAATATTTCTTAAAAGAATATAAAAACTTTTAATCTTATCATTAAAAAATTTACGTAATATAACCATAATATTAATATATAAAAACATAAATTCTGAACAAAAATTATTCTTTATTTATATTTAAATATTTTTTAGGGTCGACATGAGAGCCGTTTAATCTAACTTCAAAATGACAGTGCGGAGCCGTAGATACTCCTGTGCTTCCAACAAGTGAAATTATATCTCCACGTTTTACAGTTTGGCCTAGTTTTGATAATAGTTTCGAGTTGTGAGCATATAAAGTACACAAATTGTCATCGTGTCTAATAATTATTGTGTTACCATATCCTCCTAAAACACAGCAACTTATTATTACGCCACCTTCTGATGCATGAACAGGTGTTCCAAATGGTGCTGGTATATCTATTCCAGAATGAAACTCTCTTTTATTATTTATAGGATGATTTCTGTATCCATAATCAGAACTTATATTAATAAAATCGTATACAGGCCATCCAAACTTCCCATTATTAAAAATCAATGTATTTTTATTTTTATTTATCTCATCTTTATTTTTAATTTTTTCTTGTTCGAGTAAGATCAATTCTGTTATTTTTTTATTCATTTCATCTAGCTTGTCTAATTCTTGTTGATATTTTTTTAGATCGATATTAATTTTATTTATGTATTCTGTTTTTAGTTTAATTTGATTTTTTAAATTAGATTTGTGAGATTCTTGATTATTGATCAGTTTTTTTATTTTAATTTCATCTTGATTTATTTCTTTTATTTTTTTGTTTATTTCTATTTGATTTTCATAATAATTATTCAGCAGTTCAGTATCGTACTTTATTATTGCATTTACATAATCTTTTCTTCTCAAGAGATCGTGTAAGTCGTTTGCATCTAAAATTATTTTTATATAATAATTTTTCCCGTTTTCGTAAACAAATCTCAAATGTTTTTTATATGTTATTTCGTGTTCTAATTTTTTTTTGTTTGCTGTCTCAAGATCTAATTTTGCTTGTTCTAATTTTTTTTTATTATTAATCAATTTTTCTTCGTTTGTAGATAATTCTTTCTCAGCTAATTCTATATTTCTATCTATTAAATTAACTTCTTGTAAAGCATTGGCCTTATCAAATCTTGTCTGATCTAAATTATCATGAGTTTCTAAGCTATTTTTTTTTATTCGTGTTTGTTCACTTTTTAGTTCGTTTATTGATTTTGCAATTAAAATAAAATTATTATTTCTTATGATAAAAATTAAAAAAACAAAAACAAATATAAATTTTAAAAGTTTCTTTGATCTAAGCAAAACATCCACCTTATCAATTTACTAGAAATCCAGATTATTTTTTGTAATATCATTTTGATTTATTTAATTCGAACTAAAAGATATTAACATAAGATTAATATCAACAGCAAAATATAGGTCAAATTTTATTTTCTTGTCATATAAAATAATTTATTTTAATAAGCTTACTTGGGAACTTAATGTTTTTATTAAAATCACAAAAACGCGATAATAAAAATTTTTTTTGAGTATTTTTAAGTTTATATTTATTATTTCTATATGATGAAAGACGAAACTTTGAATACAGAAGAATTTCGTGAACTCATCGAAATCGCTGAGGTTGCACGTGGAACTGTGCTCACTAGCAGAGATTTACATATTTTAATAAAACTAAAAAATTTTCATAAAGTTTCTAATAACTTAATAAAATATTTACTAATACAAGAAAAAAATTTGACAAAAATAGAAAAAATGTTATCTAGAGATAAGTTATTTAAAGAAAAAGAAAAAAACGAAATTGATCCTAAAATCATAAATGTTTTAAAAAAAGTGTTCAGCATGTAATTTTTTCTAAAAAGAATAATTTTGTAAAGAGTTAATATTTTTTAATTTAAAAAAATAGAGTATTTATATAGTTCTAGTTTCTAGAGAAGTAGTATTTTTATTGCGCGATTTAAAATAACTTACGGCTAAAGAAATTGCAAAAAAAGCGAAAGATATAATAATAGGCGCCAAAGCAGCAGAAAACGAAATTAATTTAAAAAACGATAATCCAATAGCAATTGATGATGTTAAAGCAGTCAAAATTAAAAGACTTCGCATAAATATTTTTTGATTACGATTTAAATAATTATTGTCAGAAATATTTTTAAGTATTATTGCAGAAAAAAGTATCAAAGGAAGCACGCCTATCATCATAGCACATGGCCACATAAGATTTCCCAAACATAGTGCAATTGGAGCTGCAACAAGTGAAGCTAATGCTATTCCACCAGCTGCAATGTTCGATTCAGTTTGTTCGTCTGAAAAATATAAAGGAATGTCAAGCTCTTCAGAAAGTTTTTGAATTTTTGATGTTATTTCATTATTTGCGCTAGATCTATGTGCCGCATCTAATTTTTCCATTATAGAAAGTTGTGTTGAAGGATTTTTAAAATTAATTAAAATTTCACGTAAAGAATTGTAATCTTCGATTATGAAACTAGATACGTTCTCCCATGAAAAATAGCGTATGAATGCATTATTTATGAAATCTCTTGTTTTTGTTTCTAAATTATCTATTTTTTCGCGTAATTTTAATATTTTTAATATATTTAGAAATTCCTGACGATCAACATAATATCCGGACAGATGCAAAGCCTCTACTAAATTAATCAAATTTTTTACAGACTCGTTATTTAATTGTGTATTTTCGTTATAAAATTTATCTATAATTTTTAAAATAGATGAAAATAGCGCATGACCTAGTGTTTGATATTTTGATATCGTTAATATCGTTGATGAAGGCAATAAACTTAAAGTTTTTATGAACATAATTATGTTAGTATCCAGATTTCCGTATTGTGTAAAATCATCTGAAGTTATTTGTCCATAAATTTTAACAAAAATTATTGATAAAAGATGCTTTATATAAGGATCTATTGTTGCTCCTGCAGATTTAAGATATTCGTGTATATCTAAAATCAAAGGAATAATACTTATTTTGGTGCGTGTATCAAGTTGGCTAAATTGATTTTCAAATAAATGGACAAAATTTTCTTTGGGATGAATTACAAAAAAATCAGTAACAAAACTTCCATTATTCTCAAGTATAAAAACTATAATCGGAACACATATTGCACCGTTTCTAAAACACGCTTCGCAAAAACTCAAACATTCACGTTGATTTTGTTGCGATCTAAGCATTTCTATCGTTAATCGAGATATAAAATTTTCAAAAGGTTGCGTTCCAATAGTTCCATATTCTTCAATACAGAATTTACACATAAAATTAAGTGTAATTTGCGTATCCATTCCATAAAATGCTTCTCTAAATGCTAAACCTCTTAAGTGAATTAATAAAGTCGATTTATCGACATGCTCATAAGGATCATTTCTCATCTCGCATAAAAACTTAATCATCGGAATTAAAATATAACCACGCATTAAAAGTCGTTGACATAACTGTATACATCCAATTCGATTTTGTTCTTCGCTAAGCACGTCGAGAGAATGTCTGTTGTTAAAAATATTACTTAGCATTGTAGTTCGATTCGAAGACATGTTATGAGTTTGAACGAAATCAATATCAAAATTTCCATTATTCTCAAGTATAAAAACCATAATCGGAAATTTTAGTCTCGCGTGTCTAAAACAATTCTCGCAAAATTCCAAACATGCCCGTCGATTCTGTTGTAATCTAAGCATTTCTATTGTTAATTGAGATATAAAAGTTTCGAAAAATATACTCCTCTCGGCATGTTCGGTATACTTTTCAAGATGGAATCTATACATAAAATTAAGTATAAATTGTATATTCATTTCATAGAATGTTCTTATAAATACTGGATTATCTTTCAAGAGAATCAACAAATCCGATTCATTAATGTATTCAAAAGGATCATCTCCCATTTCATATAAAAACCTAATCAATGGAATTAAAATATGACCACGCATTAAAAGTTGTTGACAAAATTGTATACATTTATCTCGATTTTGTTCTTCGCTAAATATATCGAGAAAAGATCTGTTGCTAAAAATTGCACTTATCATTATAGCTGGATCCGGAGATACGGGATGAGTTTGAACAAAATCAATATCAAAATTTCCATTATTCTCAAGTATAAAAGCCATAATCGGAAAATTTATTATCGCACGTTTAAAACAATTCTCGCAAAATTCCAAACATGTTTGTCGATTCTGTTGTAATCTAAGCACTTCTATTGTTAATCGAGATGCAAATCTTTGGATAAGCATAAACACCTCGACATATCTTTCATATTTGAAAATGTCGAATCTGCACATAAAACTAAGAACAATTCGCGAATTCATTCTTTCAAATTCGTCTCTAAACGGCCCTATATTTATTAAGTCAGATAATAAACAAGTTTCATCGATATATTCAGAAGGATCATTTCTCATTTGATATAAAAACTGAATCATCGGAATTGAAATATGATCACACATTAAAAGTTGTTGACATAATTGTATACATCCAACTCGATTTTGTTCTCTGTGAAGTATTGTGAAAGTAAATTCATCAATAAGTCCCCGTATGCCAAACATTCTTTCACTTAGATTTGGACTCAAAATATCTCTCAATATAACTAATTCAAGACATTTGCAAATAAATTTAAGCTTTGATGGTGAATTAAGTCGCATAAATTCAGCAATAAAATCATCACAAGTGAAAGCATTAATTATAGTTTGCGAATCGCAAGATTCATAAAAATTTCCATGTTTTTGTATAAATTGAAAAATCGCGATACTTTTCACAAAATTATTTCTTAATAATAATTTACATATTTGTAAACATTGATTCAAATTTTCTGGATTTTCAATCACCCTATTATCAAGATATTCTAGTGTCAAATTCGAAAGAATCTCTGACATAAAATATGAACAATCAAAATCTTGGATTATGCCTAAACTTATTAAATTTTTGATATCTAAAATAAATTGAATTTTTCGAGGTATATCAAATCCAGAAAATTTTAGACGTAAATTTAAATTTTCATCTTCAACAAAAACAATCGGAAAATCCTTGCAGATATCCTTTAATTGCTTTCCTTCTAATCTGAGTAAATCTATCTGTCTTGTAAGATAATCAGCCATTTTCAAAGTTAAAACACATCTTTCTTTAATAGCAAACACATAAAAACTAGCGGAGTACGGAAGAGTCTTCTGAAAATAATCTTCAGGTACCTCATCAAGAATATCTATTAAAGTTTTTTCTGAAATATCTTTGTGATGATTAGAATGTTTAGACTTAGCTTTGCTAGACATAAGAATCTCGAAGGCAAGTAGCTTTCCTTCGATGCCATACTTTTGAGCTAAAATATCTAAATTTGACTGATCTATTTTTCCCAGCAATAATTGCATACTAACACTAAATGCCATCTTCGAGAAATTCCCTGAAGGCCACATCAATTTCCTCCAATATCTAATAAGTGGGACTGAAAAAGTGTCTTTCATTATTAAAAATAGATGTCTAACTATTTTGACGTTTAATTCTAATCTAGCGCATCGATAGCACATATATGTTAAAAAAATATTAGCAAATTCTTCTATTGACTTCATATGATTAGCATTCCAAGTACTAAGAAGATTCAATTCATCAACAGCAAGTTTTCCGTTTGAAACCACAGATAAAAATTTTTCGTTACTAACTAACCAATCAATAGTTTCTACAGGTTTGCTTTCGTTAGGTGGTTTTATTTTTACCATTTGTTGTTTTTGTGTTAAATTAATATTTCTCATTTGTTCTGGTGTAAGATTAGAAAAATTTCCAGAACGAATTAATGCTCGTAAAATTCGTGCGCTTGACTCTGTAGGAACAGAAAAATCAAGCAGACTAAAATTAATATGTTGGGCAGAAAAACTAAAAAAAGTAAATATTGATTCGCTAAGAAGACACATGGGATTTATACATTCCACTTGTTCTGGGCGCACGAATTCCATGACACGTTTTTCTTCTGAACCATCTTTAATGATTATATAATTTAAAAATTCTGGATATATTTCCGGGCCCAAAGCAGTAATATCTATAGATCTAATTACATCGATATAAAATAATTGAAGTCTTTTTAATTCTATAACGCACTTGATTAAAATCGGAGTTAGTTCTCTTAATTGTAATTTTTCAATTTGCTGATCAGTTAAATAAATTCTAACTTCTGCACATGTTATCAAACGCTCAATAACTTCGTAGCCCAACGTTTCTAACTCTAAGAGACTCACTTGGTAATTGCTTAAATATTTTGTAAAATTCAAAATCATCCATTCTGTAATTGACTTTGGGTCGATTTTTTGAAAAAAACCAGCAAACTCTAATTCAAATACTTGTGAACGATTGGGTCTTTGTGTCTTTGAAGCTTCTGTAAGTCCTTTTAATCTCGTTAACCAAGTTCGAATCCAGTCGTGTGAAAGCTTATTTGGATTTAAACGTAAATATGCTTCTCTTGGCAAAAACATAGAAAAATATTTTATCAATTCTAGTCGTGAATTTTCCACGGGGAATTTTATAAGTAAGCTCTCACTCTCACGCGGAGGAATCGAATTAAGAAATAGCAATATAAGCATTAAATCATTTTCATAAACGAAAGGTCGTTTATACATAGCTTCAACTGCGAACGTGATTGCTAGATCAATCCGAGGATGATTCTCTCTATCAATTGTATAACCATACAATTTGATGTTACTTCTTAGCATATGTAGTATATTAATTAAAGCATAACCGTCACTTAAATTCGATTCTCGAGAAGAAGGAATGAAATGTTCAGAATATTCTCGTAAAAAAATCTTACCAAATTCATAATCAGAAATTTTAGTTAGCTCAAGAGATGGACGTGAATGGATATATTGAGATGTGCTAGCAAGAATACCTTCGAGATCAATATCTATTTTACTAAATTGAATTGTATCCCCATTAAGTTCGAAACAAATTCTCATTATATGATATCTTAGAGCAATTAAAGTTGGAACTATTACACATTCATATTGTTTTATATATTTAGAATTTAATTTTTCAATTATTTGTGGTAACCAAGCAAAAATAAGAGTTAAATAACTGTTGTCTATTTGAGCAAGTGTATTGATTAAAGATTTTCGAGCAAATAGACAATAATCACGAAAACTAAAATCAGTATTATTGGAGTTCACAGATTCCAAAAGATCTTTGAAAAATCCAAGAAAAGTATTTTCAAACAAATCAAAATTTTCTTGAATAATCATATCAATAGGAAATTTAACTAATTGTTTATCGTCAAAAATATGATTATTTTCTGTCATTTCTTTAATTCGATTTTCAAAAACGAATAAAAGAGAATCCATATGGAATAAATAGAAATTGAGATCTGACAGTAATTTTATAGGCATGTCGAGAATTATTATTTTAAATCTATCTGAATTATAAATTATTTCCTGTAACTGTTCATCAAGATCAAGGTATTTTATAGTAAGAAAAGCACTATCATTCATTTCATTAAGAAAATCAGGATTGTCTCTGAATAAGCCTGAAAAAATTGTTTTTTGGCTATTTCCGCTAAAATTACTAAGATTAGTCATTTGCAATATAAAGTTATGATTAAAGTTATCAGGAAAATGACGATACAACGTGTCTATTATTGGCTCTTCTTGCAACACATCAAGTATATCAAAAGATAGACGATAAAATTTGTCTGGATCTAATTCTCTATAATATTTAGCCAGAAAATCTATTCTACAAGCTGAATCAGGATTTTCTATTAACGTATGAAATAATGTTTCAAACGAAGAATTTAACAAACTATTTTGTATAAATAAATACAACTTAAAATCTAAAAATTCATCTCGATAGTCTTGGACTATTCGTAAAAATTCGTTTGAGTCGTTGCATTTGCATATAAAAGTTCTAAAAAGATCTCCTCTTTTCTCAGTTGTATCAGCTAACTCTAATTCGCTTTTTAATTGTTCGATTGAATCAACACTCTTATAAGCGCTTGATAAACTAATTCTTAAAAGATCATTGGCTTGCTGTGCTTGATTTTGCCATTCTTCTCTATTTGCTCTTGTCGTTAATATAGCTGGCTTTAAATATAACCGAGCAGGAAATATATTAGGTTGCTGAAATTCTCCAAGATCTCTTTCTAATCCTGATAGAGGTTCTACATGACGTTCGAAATTAAAATCCTGAACTCCTCGTCCGAGAAGAGTTAGCCATCGTCTAAAAGTAAATGAAACTGAACCTCTTCCACGACTAGAACTTTCATCTTTTTCAGTTTGAATTATAAAACCTTCATTGGCAAGAGTATTTACAAAACGGTAAACAACTATCTGAGATGCATGAACCTGATCGGGATTGTTTAATTGATTTTCTAAATTTTCACTAGTTTCAAATATTGTACGCAACGCATCGTTATCAATTTCCATAATTCCGTTTAACAAAAATCTTATAAAATGACTTACTATCTCAAATCTTTTGATTGCACTTATTTCTAATATTCTATTTTTCATTTCATTTATTTGTGATTCATCCACTGTTGCTGATATTCGAAGCTTTAATTGAGATATCTCGTTTCCATAAGTCGTTTCTTGTTGTCCTAATAATTCATTCAAAATTAAATCTTGTTGCGCAATATATCTATCTCTTAATTCAACTACTCTTAACATAATTTCCCGTTTTTCAATTTCATTCAGATGTGTGTTATGAAGCATTACTGCGAATACAATAGCTTGAAAATGATGAGTAAATACGAATACATCGCGACCGTGTCTGTTAGCTAATCTTAAAAAAGTATATTCTGTGTTTTCGTTGGCTCTTAAAAAAGCATATTCCATGTTTTCATTGGCACGGATTTCCATGGGTGACAATGTTCCCACACCACGAACTCTATCGCAAAACAACAAAGGTAGATCGATCTCTACTCCATTTCTTCTTGTAAATTCTCCTTTGGAATCATAAAGTGTTACTAAAGAACGCCCGGTCAGTACAGAGACAAGACCATCATCGCTATATCCAGAAACATGAATAGAATAGGCCTCAATTTTCGACATAAATGCTAATGAAACAAATTGCGTAGGCGGAAATCCGAAATTAGAATTTCTAAGATAAACTAGCGCTTCAAGTTGATTACCAGTTATATTTAGTTCCTCTCTAAAATCATATAAGAGTCCGATTAAAAGTATTATTTTAGAATAAGATTCTAGAATTATTGAGTTTGTTTGACAAGTATTATCACTGCTAAAAAAGAAATCATGTATAAAAAAGCCTCTTATAGCCTCAAAAGTAGCAACTAAAGCACCATTATAGAGAACAAAATTTCTTTTTATAATCTCATTAAGTTGCTCTCTTCTGTTTATGATTTCATCATTAGGACCCAACACAATACCCCGTTCTATTTAATATATTTATGTAATTATAATTGATTTATTTAATAATTTAAACATTAATCTCAAAAAATCACAATATTTACCTAATTTTTTTATAAAAAATAAAAATAAATAAAATTTATATAACAAAATACTAAAGCAAACAATCTTGACAAACAATTGTTTGTTCGGATAGAATTGGCTGAAATATTAAAAACTTACTAAAATATTAAGCAACACAAAAAAATATAAAAGTTGCAGAGATAAAAAAATAAAAATTAATAAGTTGTCGTTGTCATTATATCTGTTATGGCTCATTTCTTTTGTAATAGCGCCATTGGTTTTGATAGTTTATTACTCTTTAACAAATCGCGAATGGGTTTTTACTTTTTGTAATTTTGTTAATTCGTTTGGGTACGTATATATAAAAGTTTTATTACGATCTATTTATTTTGCTTTATTAGCAACTTTGACTTGTTTGTTAACAGCATATCCTGTCGCTTATATATTATTTACGTTAAAACGAAAAACAAGCTCTCGAATTTTATCTTTATTATTAATTCCAATGTGGATAAACATACTTCTAAGAACATATGCATGGTTAACAATACTAGAAAAAAACGGAATAATTAACTTTATTTTAAGTTTGCTTAAAATAAAAAAAATTAAATTGTTATATAAGACATCTTCGATGATTTTAGGCATGACATATGATTTTTTGCCTATTATGATTTTGCCTTTGTATAATTCTTTTAGGAAAATAGATAAAACAATAATAGAAACTGCCAAAGATTTAGGAGCAAATGATTTTTTAGTTTTTACAAAAATAATTTTTCCACTAACAATATCTGGCATATATTCTGGTTTTAATTTAGTTTTTATGTCATCGTTAACAACTTTTGTAATTCCAGATTTATTAGGCGGGGGTAAATTTATGCTAATCGGAAACTTAATAGAAAAAGAATTTTTATTTGCAAATGATTGGCACTTAGGATCATCGCTCTCGGTTATTTTAGTCTCGATAATAATTTTTACTGTATTTTTATTATCAAACAGTAAAAAATAAAAATAAAAAAATATATCGAATATCTGGGATTCTTTTTTTGATTTTATTTTTTTGTCGAATTAGTTTTACAGATTTAATAATGCTACGAAATAATTTGGCATTTGATTTTATATTTAATTATATCAGTTATAAAAATTAAATTTATGGCAAATGTTAAAAAAGTATTCTAGATAATGAGATTTATTAATTTAATCGATTAATTTTAATTTTGTGAATAAATAATAAATAGTTTTGTAGAAAATGGGGCGTCTTTTTGAATATTAATAATATTGACGATGAAGCTATTAGAATAATAGAATCTCGCCATCATAGTCCTCATAATTTTTTAGGAATGCATGAAATAAATTTAAAAAATAAAAAAAAAATTACAATTAGGGCGTTTTTTCCTGATGCTAAAAATCTTTATGTCATAAAATTAAACAACTCAAATCAAATCAATAAGATTAATAAAAATATTAAAAAAAGTAATAAAAATAAATTTCTAATGAAAAAAATCCATAGCGATGGACTTTTTATTTTAAATATAAACTCTAAAAAAATTAATTATTATTACGAGTTAGAAGATTTTAATAAAAATATAAAAAAGATTTACGATTCTTATAATTTTGAGCCAATCATAACTGATTTTGATTTACATTTATTTTCCCAAGGGACTCATTACGAAATATATAATAAACTCGGTGCACATAAAATAACTTTAAATAAAATTTCAGGAGTTTATTTTGCAGTTTGGTCACCAAATGCTGTGCGTGTAAGTGTAATTGGCAATTTTAATAACTGGGATGGAAGAGTAAATCAAATGCGCGCATTAAAAAATTCTGGCATCTGGGAAATTTTTATCCCTGATTTAAAAAATTTTGAGCTTTATAAATTCGAGATAAAAACCAAAGATAATTATATAATAAAAAAAGCCGATCCGTATGCAAATTATTGTGAATTAAATTCTAAAACAGCTTCTAGCGTTTTTGATATAAATAATTTTAAATGGAGCGATAATGATTGGATAAAATCACGGGATTTTTTAAATAAAGCAATAAATATTTATGAAGCTCATATAGGTTCTTGGAAAAGAATTTGTGATAAAAATAATAATAGGATTATGAACTATCGCGAATTCGCGGACGAAATTATTATTTATTTAAAAGATATGAATTATAATTTTCTTGAATTAATGCCAAATCAGGAGTATCCGTATGACAAATCTTGGGGATATCAAATTACAGGATATTACTCTCCAACCAATAGATATGGCAATCCAGAAGATTTTGCGTATTTAATCAATAAGTGCCATGAGAATAATATTGGTGTAATACTTGACTGGGTACCAGCGCATTTCCCAAAAGACGAACATGGATTGATAAAATTCGATGGAACTTGTTTATACGAACATGAAGACAAAAAACAAAGTGAACATCCAGATTGGGGTACTTTAATTTTTAACTATTCTCGAAACGAAGTGAAAAATTTTTTAATCGCTAATGCTTTATTTTGGATAGAAAAATATCATATCGATGGACTAAGGGTAGATGCTGTATCATCTATGTTGTATTTAAATTATAGTAAACGCGATAACGAATGGATAACGAATAAATTTGGCGGTCACGAAAATTTAGAAGCAATAGAATTTATAAAACATTTAAATTCTATAATACATAAAAGAAATAAAAATGTTTTAATGATAGCTGAAGAATCCACGGCATGGCCAAACATAACTAGTGACTTAAGTAATGACGGATTGGGTTTTGATTTAAAATGGAATATGGGCTGGATGAATGATTTTTTAAAATATATGCAAAAAGATTCGATCTATAAAAAATATCACCACAATGATTTAACTTTTAGCATGATCTATAATTATACAGAAAATTTTGTTTTAGTTTTTTCTCATGACGAAGTAGTTCACGGAAAAAAATCTTTAATAAACAAAATGCCAGGAGATTTGTGGCAAAAATTTGCTAATTTGAGAATAGCTTTTGCTTTCATGATTGGTCATCCGGGAAAAAAATTATCTTTTATGGGAAATGAATTCGGACAATTTGATGAGTGGTGCGAAAGTAAAAGTTTAGATTGGCATTTATTGAATTTTGATCATCATAAAAAATTCAAAAAATATATAAAAGACTTAAATTATTTTTATTTGTCTAACAGTGTTTTACACGATGATTTTAATAAAAATAATTTTAAATGGATTGATTGCGATAATTCGCAACAAAGTCTGATAAGTTTTATTAGAAAAAGTAAAGATCAAACTTTAATATTTATAATTAATTTTACGCCGGTGCCGTTATTAAATCATCGTATTGGCATATTTAAAGACGGTTTTTATAAAGAAATTTTAAATAGTGATGATTTAAAGTACGGTGGATCAGGAATAGTCAATAATAATTTAATAAAAAGCGAAAAAGTAAGTTACAATTGGCAGGAAGGTAGTGTTTTAATAAAAGTTCCTCCGTTGGGTTGCGTCGTTTTGAAATTTATTGAAAAAATAACTTAATAAAAAAACATCAAAAGCAATCAAAAAACTAAATCACAATTATATAGATTAGTGATCAGTAATTAACATAATAATCTTCTTGGGTTGTTAATTGTTCAAAAAAAGTATCAATAAAACTGTTTCCGGAAATTGTTAAAATAATTATCTAAGTTTATCGAAGTTATAATCATAAAAAAATAACCGCTAATTTCTAGTAAAACTATGGCTATTTTGTGATAATTACTTGGCAAGTCGTCTGTGACGAGCAACCGTTATATTTTTATTTTATTCCAAATTACTTTTTTTAGTCAATAAAAAATAAATTTATAAAAATAAATTTTATGTTATTTTTTCTGTGAGTCTTATTTAAGACTCCGGTTG
>JAISCN010000033.1 GCA_031265515.1 Clostridiales bacterium
TGTGATTGCTGCAGGAACTGTTTTGTTTTTTGCAGCGGTTATATTCAGAGTATTATCGAGAAAGTGTGTAGAGAGAAGAAGGTTAGAGGTGTTTGGGTGAGGGTGAAAATATTTTCTTATTTGAGGCTTAGATATATTTTTGTCTTTACTTTATTTTGCATCTATAAATTTATTGTTCGTTAATTAAAAAAATTTGAGACAAAATTTCAAAATTTTGTTATGAGCTATAAAAGTTAAAACAAAAAGATATTCACAAGAGGTTATATATATAGAATATTTTAAATCTTTTTTTGTAGGCGGATTAATTTGCGTTCTAGGACAAATATTAATAGACAAAACAAAACTTACTCCTGCAAGAGTGTTAGTGGCTTTTGTAATTTTAGGTTCTATTTTATCTAGTTTTGATATCTATCAAAAATTAGTTGAGTTTGCTGGAGCCGGAGCCAGCATTCCGTTGCCTGGATTCGGAAATATTGTTATAGAAGGTGTAAAAAAAGAAATAGATAAATTTGGATTTATTGGAATATTATCGGGCGGACTCAAATCATGTGCTGCTGGTGTTAGCTCTGCTATTTTTTTTAGTTTATTGGCTTCTTTTATTTTTAAATCACATGATAAATAAAATCAAAAATTAAATATTTTTTTATAAATATTAATAAAAAAATATATTAGTTTTTTTAAACATCGAGTTATTTTAAAATAATTTTAAAAATTTAAGGGAAGGCTTACAATGCTAAAAGCCCCACGCGGAACGAGAGATATTTTTGGAAATGAATTGTTTTTATGGTCAAAGATAGAAAATATAATACGAGAAATTTTTTATAAATTTAATTTTATAGAAATAAAAACTCCTATGTTCGAAAATACTGAATTATTTTTAAGAAGTGTTGGAAACACAAGCGATATAATCCAAAAAGAATTGTATAGTTTTTTAGATAAAAGTGGAAGAAATATATCACTCAAACCCGAAGGAACTGCCGGAGTTATTCGAGCATCAATTGAAAATAATTTATTTTTAAATTTTAATAAATTATTTTATTTTACATCATGTTTTAGATATGAACGTCCACAATCTGGAAGATATAGAGAGTTTTATCAAACAGGAGCTGAATTTTTTTGCGATAATAATTACTTAAATGATTTGGAGATTATTTTATTAGCTCATGAAATTTTAAGCAAAACCGGACTAAAAAATATTGAGTTAAAGATAAATTCACTGGGGTGTAAAAATTGCAGAAAAAAGTACGATAACGAACTCAAAAATTTTTTAGATAAAAATATTTTTAGATTATGCGACGATTGTAATATTAGATTTAATAAAAATAATCTAAGAATTTTAGATTGCAAAAACAAAAACTGTCAAGAAATTATTTCAGAAGCACCCAAAATTTTGGATTTTCTTTGTGATGATTGCAAAAGTAATTTTGATTTAGTAATTAAAAAAATAAATAAATATAAAATAAAATACGAAATTGATAAGAGTCTAGTTAGAGGCCTAGATTATTATACACAAATAGTCTTTGAATTTATTTATAATGATAGAGCGATATGTGGTGGGGGACGCTATGATAATTTAATAAAAGAACTTGGTGGTCCTGATATTCAAGGTGTTGGATTTGCTTTTGGTTTTGAAAGATTATTAGATGCTATAAAGTCTATTAATTATTTAAGCTTCGAAAATAATATTGATTTTTATATTGCCACTATCAGTAATCAAGAATTTGAATTTGCGCAAGAAATTGCTTTTAATCTGAGAAATAAAAATTTTCTTGTTGATTATAATTTAAGAAAAAAAAATCTAAAATCACAAATAAAATTTGCTAATAGTATAAGTGCCCAGTATTTAATAGTTTTAGGTGATCAAGAAAGAAAAACGAGGCTAGTTAAAGTTAAAAATATGGCAACACGAGACGAAAAAGAAATGGATATAAACGATATAGAATTTTTTTAATTTAATTATAGATTCAAGAAAAATTCGACATAGGTTAAAAAATATTGCAAATTAAAAATATGTTTGATTTTTACATCAAAACAGGAGGAGTTCGTAATACTATAAAAATTTTGATAAAGTATTTTATATTAAAGTTAAAAAATAATAATATAAGCGCCTATAAATTTTACTGTATAATAAATTTGGGTACATGTTTTAAAAATACATATCTATACAGTTTGAATTATATATAAATTACTGCGATTTATCTCTCTAGATTTAATTTGTAATTTTAGAGATTCGAGGGCTATTTATATATTTTGTATTTTAATAAAGTTTTTAAATATCTTTTATTAAATTTATTTTTAATATTTTCTCAAAAATTAGTAAAGAGACAATATAAATTAAATGATACGTGATTTCAAAAGATATAATTTTATTTTTAATATCAATTATTAAAATCTATCATATTAAATAAATAAAATAAGATTGATATATTATTTTTTTTTGAAATAGCGTAACAGGAGTTTTTAAATTGATTTATTTTGATAATGCTGCAACGACAATTATTGATTCAAAGGTATTAGAAGCTATGTTGCCTTTTTTAAAATCTAATTATGGAAATGCATCAAGCATATATAGTTTAGCTCAAGAGTCTCGTCGCGAAATTGAGATTGCACGTAAAAAGATAGCTGAGTATTTAAATTGCGAATCCAGAGAAATTTTTTTTACCAGCGGAGGAACAGAATCAGATAATTGGGCTACAAAATCTGCTGCTTGGTGTAATAAATCTAAAGGAAAACATATAATTACAAGCTGTATAGAACATCATGCTATTTTACACTCTTGTCGATCATTAGAAAAACAAGGATTTAGAGTAAGTTATATTGGTGTTGATAGATTTGGGATAATAAATTTAGATGAATTAGAAAAGGCAATATGTGAAGAAACTATATTGATAAGTATTATGTTCGCTAATAACGAAATAGGAACTATTCAGCCAATAGAAGAGATAGGAAAAATTGCGCGAAGTAAAAATATTATTTTTCACACGGATGCTGTTCAAGCAATCGGAAATATTTATATAGATGTTAATAAATTTAATATAGATATGTTATCGATGTCTGCACATAAATTTCATGGACCAAAAGGCATTGGTGCATTATATATAAATAAAAATGTAAAAATAAAATCTTTTATGGATGGTGGTGCTCAAGAATTAAATTTAAGGGCTGGAACTGAAAATACAGCTGCAATAGTTGGTATGGGAAAAGCAATTGAAATTGCAAAAAGTGAATTAAATAACAAAACAGATTTTTTAATCAATATGAGAAATAAATTGATAGAAAAAATCTTAAAAAATATAAATTATGTTAGATTAAATGGTCATTCAGTGCAAAGACTCGTTAACAATGTCAATTTTTCTTTTGAATTTATCGAAGGAGAATCACTGCTTTTATTATTAGATTCAAAAGGTTTTTGTGTTTCAAGTGGATCTGCATGTACATCAGGATCTCTTGATCCTTCACATGTTTTGTTATCACTTGGATTAAGTCACGAACTAGCTCACGGTTCTTTAAGAATTACTTTAAGTAAGTATAATAAAGAAAGCGAAATTGATTTATTTATTCAAGAGTTACCAGATATAATAAAAAAACTTAGAGAAATGTCTCCTTTGTATGAAGATTTTATAAATGGCAAAATTAAATCAGAAATATTTTGATTATTTAAATTTGACTTAATAACATACAGTCAAAAACGAAGAAATATTCTCAATCTTAATATTAAATTTAAATACTTTTCGATTTGATAATGTTTTTAGATTTGATTTTATTTTTTTAGAAATTCATAATCTTAATTTAAAAAACTATTTTGAAAAAAATTTTAGTAATTTATCATCAGAGAACTTTGCAGCTGAACCCAATTCATCTTCGATTCTTAGTAATTGATTATATTTTGCAACTCTATCAGAGCGGCACGGAGCTCCAGCCTTAATTTGTCCTGAATTTACAGCAACTGAAATGTCAGCTATCGTCGTATCTTCGGTCTCGCCTGAACGATGTGATATTATTGTGCTCATATTATTTTTATGAGCCAATTCGATAGCATCAAAAGTTTCTGTTAATGTTCCTATTTGATTTACTTTTATCAAAATAGAATTTGCTACACCAAGTTCAATGCCTTTTTTTAATCTTTCTGTATTTGTTACAAACAAATCGTCACCGACCAATTGTATTCTATTAGATAATTTTTTAGTTAACGATTGCCAACCTAGCCAGTCTTCTTCTGCTAAACCATCTTCTATAGAAATAATCGGGTATTTATTAATTAATTTTTCGTAATAATCTATCATTTCTTCACTAGATCGCTTTATTTCACGATCAAGCATTTTTGATTCGCCGCGAAAATAATAATTTTTATCATCAAAATTATATAATTCGCTCGATGCTGCGTCTAATGAGAAAACTATATCTTTTCCTGGTTCATATCCGGCATCTAAGACCGCTTTAGTCAATATATCAAGAACATCGTTGCTTGTCGCTAAATCGGGAGCAAAACCTCCTTCATCGCCAACAGCAGTAGATAAATTTTTTGAGTTTAATATTTTTTTTAGAGTTTGATATATTTCTGAGCAAATTTTTAGAGCTTCGTGAAAATTAATTGCACTAATTGGCATTATCATAAATTCTTGCAAATCAACAGTGTTATCAGCATGTTTACCTCCGTTTAAAATATTCATCATAGGAATTGGCAAAGTTTTTGCGTTAAATCCACCTAAATAATTAAATAGACTAATACCAAGAGCGTTTGCCGTAGCTTTAGCAACGGCAATTGACACTGATAGAATTGCATTTGCACCTAGTTTTGATTTATTTTCAGTTCCGTCTAAAGTTTTTAAGAAATTATCTATTGTTACCTGATTAGAAGAATCTAAACCGATTAGTTCTGAAGCGATTATATTATTAACATTGTTAACGGCTTTAAGCACACTCTTTCCAAAAAAATCTTTTTCATTATCTCTCAATTCAACTGCTTCATAAGCCCCTGTCGAAGCTCCAGAAGGAACTGCAGCTCTTCCTAAATATTCTTTGCCATCCGGATTACAGACTATTACATTTGTTTCAATGGTTGGATTTCCTCGTGAGTCTAAAATTTGTGTAGCACGTATTTCTAAAATTTCACAATAAGCCATAAAAATTCCTCCATAAAACTTTAAAAATGATAGAACTATAAAATTAATTTTGTTTGCTATAAACTAATAATGTTTTAAATTTTTATTTTTTTGTTTAATGTTTTTATTAATCTCAAAAAAATTAATCTTAAATTAGCTTTGAATTGATTTTAATTTATTAAATAATTTCGCAATTCGTATTTTTTTACGCGCGGCATTATTTTTATGATAAACGCCCTTTGAATAAGATATATCTATATATTTTTGAGCTATCTTTAAATTATTTTCAGCCAACTCTAAATTTTTTTCTTTAACGGCTAAAATAACTTTTTTTATCTCAGTCTTAACACGTGACTTTATCTTTTTATTTCTTAGATTTTGTCTCGCCGTTATTTTTACTCTTTTTTTAGCAGATTTCGTATTTGGCAAACAAACACTCCTAAATAAAATATTTTTAATCAAGAATTATACGCAAAAATAAAACTCTAGTAAAGTCAATAACAAAATAATTATAGTCATAGTTAATATAGTAAATATATCTTCTCGTCTAAAAAAAGAATCAATCTTTTTGAAATTTAAATAAGCAATAAAAATTTGCGCGGGAACTAATATTAAACACGGAATAAAAATTAATTTTGCTATATAAAAAAAACCCTTGGATCTAAACAAATTTATAATTATAGAACAGGTTAAACCATAAGATGCTCCTGAAAAAAACAAGATTAAAAGACTAAAAAATTTTTTAAAAACTGGCATAAAACCAATAATCCACAAAAAAAATACTAATCTAAAATTCTTAAAAAAACCAATTAAAAAATTATTTAACTCAAAATTAACACCAGAATTTAAAAATTCTTTTAGATTATTACCCAAAATTAATAAATTTTTTTTGTCTGTAATATTAGCAAAAATCGATCCCGAAATAGTTGCAATTATCAAAACAAATATTATTAATATTAAATCAATATTTTTTTTATACAAAATTTTTTCACCTGAAATCTCTAACTATATCAAAAATCTCTTTTATATCACTTATATAAAATTTATTTTTTACATTAATTTGATTTCTAAACCATGTGATTTGTCTTTTTGCATAATGTCTAGTATTTTTTTTTATCAATTTGATTGCGGTATCTAAATTAATATCATTATTTATATAATCTATAATTTCTTTATAACCGATTGTTTTTTTTAAATAAGAACTTTTAAATTCAGATAATAAAAATTCAGTTTCTCTAACTAGACCATTTTCTATCATCTTATCTACTCGAGAATTTATTTCTTTATATAATAACTCGCGTTCAGGACAAATAACAAAAAAAAATGCATCAAAACACATTTTTTTTCTTTTCTGTAATTTATTATGCTCCGAAATTTTTTTTCCTGTAGTATAAAAAAATTCTAACGCACGAATTAATTTAACTCTATTATTTACGTTTATTAATTCACTAGATTCTAAATCAATCTCACGCAGTTTATCATATAATTCTATATTAGTTAAACAGTTTATTTTGAGTCTAAAATTTTTATCATGAGCAGCTAAAAAATTATTTTTATATAAAATAGCATTTATATAAAAACCAGTACCGCCACAAATTATCGGTATCATATTTTTTTTGTAAAGATTATCTATGATATTAAGACTAACGTTTTGAAATTGCGCAATAGAAAAATTCTGATCTGGATTAACTAAATCTATCATATGGTGTTTCACACGATTTAGTTCAGATTTATTTGGCTTTGAAGTTCCAATATTCATAAATTTATAAACTTGACGCGAATCAGCGGAAATTATTTCACTTTTTAAAATTTTTGCAAGATCAATTGCAATCCCACTTTTTCCAGAAGCAGTTGGACCAGATATAATAATTATTTTTTTGTTATCTAAGCCAAAAATTTTCTACTCTCTTATTAAAATATTAAAAAAATAAAAATATATAATTAAATAAATCATAACATTATTCGAAATACAAATAATAAAGTAATTAGATAAGATAAATAAGGCTAGACAACTAATTAGCTAAAATATGGATGTATAATTCAAAAACCTTTCGTCGAGAATTTTGTCGGGAGGTTTCTTGATTTGTCTAAAAATAATTTCAGTATACAATTTATTAATGATAAAAATTTACCTGCGTTAGATAAAGAAAAAAACACAGAATTGCTTTTGTTAGCATGCAAAGGCGATAAACAAGCTCGAGAAAAATGCATCTATTCTAACATCAGACTTGTTATCAATATAATAAATAAATTTAAAAATGATAACGAAGATATAGACGATTTGTTTCAAATTGGATGTGTAGGTTTAACCAGAGCAGTCGATAATTTTAACCCTAATTTTGGGGTTAAATTTTCTACTTATGCTGTTCCTCTTATTATGGGAGAAATAAAACGTGATAGACGCGATAATTGCCATATGAAAATAAGTAGAAACATGCGTAACATTTATTATAAATTAGTTAACACTAAGAGAAAATTATATAACAAAAATTTTTGCGAACCTACTTTTGATGAAATTGTAAGTACGCTTGAAATTGACAAGACAAAAGTTGTGCAAGCATATAAATCTGCGTTGGATCCAGTATCATTGGATTTTAACTCTGTGGAAAATTATACTAAATTCGAAGAAGTAAATTTTAAATCTCAAAATAAAACCGACGCAATAGCCTTGCAGAGCCTAATAAAAAAATTACCAGAATCCAAAAAAAAGATAATAATAATGCGTTTTTTTAAAGACATGACTCAAGTCGAAGTAGCCAAAAGACTAAAAATAAGTCAAGCACAAGTATCTAGAATTGAAAAAAGTACTATAAAGTATTTTGGTCAAGAATTATTAGATAATAAAAACGCAACATCTATTCTCAAATAAATAAAAATATATTAAAATAAAAAAGATCTTATTTTTTCTTGATTTCGTATTTACAAAAAGTTCAGGTTATTATTTTGATAAAAAAACAAAACTTTACAAAAGAATAAATTTAAATAATAAAAAATACGGAGAAAGAGGGATTCGAACCCTCGCGCCGATACTATCGACCTATACCCTTTCCAGGGGTACCCCTTCAACCACTTGGGTATTTCTCCAAAAAAATATTTGTAAAATAAATTTATTAAATAAAATAATAGTCATAAAAGATTTTTGAATATATATCAAAATATATGTGTATTGATATTAATTTGAATTATTAATAAAGTCCTCGTTTCAAGTTTATAATTAGATTATAAAAAATTAAAATATTTTTTGTAACACAGACTTATATCAAACAATCTTATAATAACTAAAATCAAAGTAAAATTTTTTGCAATAAATATTTTAGAATATGGGGTTAAAAACATAAACTATAAAATATTATTTATAATTTATTTATGAGAGTTATTGTTGGTCTTGGGAATCCTGGAAATATTTATAAAAATACTAGGCACAATGTTGGATTTGAAGTTTTAGATAAAATATCTAATAGACACGGTTTCGACTTTGAAACTTCAAAAGAGTTTAATGCATTGATTGCTAATTATAATCTTTTGAAACATAAATTTATTTTTGTAAAACCACAAACTTTCATGAATTTGAGTGGGACAACTGTCAAAAAAATAGTTGATTTTTTTAATTTAGATGTTAAAAAATTATTAGTTTTTCATGACGATATTTGGATTGAAATGGGAAATATAAAATTTAGATATTCTGGCTCTTGCTGCGGTCACAATGGCGTTATGAACATAATTAAACATTTAAAAGATGAAAATTTCGCTAGATTTAAGATCGGAACTGGTTTTCCGCCGTATCATACGTCTCGAAGTGAATTTGTTTTAAAAAGATTTAATTCGCAAGAAAAAAATATCATCGATAAAATAATCGATGATGTATCTAAAAATTTTATAGATTTATTAAAATCTAAACATTTTGTGTAGCCAAAAAATCTTTTTTTAGTTTGGACATTATTCTTTTTTCTAAACGAGAAATATAAGATTGAGAAATTCCGAGTATATCAGCAACTTCTTTTTGCGTTAGTTCATCGGAGTCTTTGTCGTATAAACCGTATCTTAAATATATAATTTCACGTTCTCTATTATTTAAATTATTCACAACCGCAAGTAAGTTTTTTTTGTCGCTAGCGATTTCTAAGTTGCTTTCTACTGATGTTTTTTCTTTATCGCATAAAACATCGTAAAGCGATAACTCGTTTCCGTCGCAATCGTGATTCAATTTATCTCCAAAAAAAACTTCGCATCTATTCTTTTGCATTTTTCTAAAATTCATTAATAATTCGTTCTCGATGCAACGTGACGCATAAGTAGCAAGCTTTATGTTTTTTTCTTTGCAAAAAGTTTTTATAGCTTTTATTAGTCCCATTACACCAATAGATGTTAAATCTTCTAGACTAACACCCGTATTTTCAAACCTTCTTGCTATATAAACAACGAGTCTTAAATTATGTTCTATTAATTCAGAAACCGCTTCATCATTTTTGTCTGTTCCCAACATATTAATAAATTTTGTTTCGCTATCATTACTAAGCGGCGCTGGTAAATTTTCTCCGCTATGAATATAAAAAACAGTAAAATTTTTATTCAAATTAAAAAAATTTTTAATCCAAGACATTATTTTTTTTAACATATAAAAAAATTCTCCTAGTTAAATATTTTCTCTTCAACCAATCTATTCAACAAAAATAAAATTTATTAACTCTAAATAGCTTTGAAAAAACAAAAAATAAACGAAATTAATAAGTTATTCGTTTTAAAAAAAATATTTATCTGATTTAAATTAAATTTTTCATCTCTTTATATATAATTAGCAAGTTTTTTTAGATCATTTTTAACTAATATTAAATTATTTTTGTTACGTAATATTGCTGCTGGATGAAATGTTCCCATAAGTAAAAATCCTTTGTGTTCGAAAACTATTCCATGATCTCTTGTAACTTTAAAATTTTGTTTTATAATTTTCGAAGATGATATTCGTCCAACACACAAAATAATTTTAGGTTTTATAATTTTAATCTGCATCTTTAGATAATTTACACAAGAAGATATCTCGTCATCGCTTGGATCTCGATTATTCTCAGGGCGACATTTAATCATATTAGTTATATAAAAATTTTTATCTCTAAAAAAACCAACTTCCTCTAAAAGATTTGTTAATAATATTCCACTTTTGCCAACAAATGGTAATCCCGATTCATCTTCTCTTTGTCCCGGCGCTTCTCCAACCAAAAGCAATTTAGAACTAGAATTTCCATCACCAAAAACTATATTTTTTCTTTTTTTAAACAAATCGCATTTCTTGCAGTTTTTAATTAGATTTGATAGCTCAATCATTTCGTTAGACAAAAATTTCACCACAGAAGTCTTTACTCAATAAATCAATATCATAATCCTGCTTTAATACATGAATAATATTTTTTCGAAAAATAATAAAAAATAAAACTTTTGAGATTAAATAAATTGTTTTTAATAATAATTAAAAATAAAACAAGTCAGTACACGATTCATTTGATAATTAATAGCTTCTGTCCTGATTTAATAATATCATCTGTTATATCGTTTATTTCTTTCAATCTATCAATGCTAGTATTATATTTTTTAGCAATTTCCCAAAGTTTATCGTCGTCTTGTATTGTATATAATGTTATACTTGAGAATTTTTCTAAATCTTCTTTTTCAAAGTCAGTAATTTCAACGTTCTTGATTATTTTTAAATTTAAACTATCAATTATATACGCATTTAAATTAGCTAGCAATCTAACTTCTACTTCATAATTATTTATATTATTAAAATTAATTTTTTCGATAGACAAATCAGCGCTATAAATCATATCTGGCAATGATCCGGCAGTTTCTAAAGTTTGTTTAAACGAAATCGCAGTTTTATAGTTATATATTTTATTTTCGTTGTTTTGAGTAAGATACAAGATATCGAGTTCTATAAAACCGTCTAATATTAGTTTATCTGGTATCACATGAATATCATCAAGATATGGGACAGCATTTATTTTCACTATGTTAAATATTTCGGGTAAGCTTTTATTTAGTTCTATTAGTTCTTTTAAATTAACTTGCGATTTCGTTTTGCAGATTATATCTTGATATTCAATATCTTCTTGAATTAAATTAATTTTTTTGTTAATTTCGTAGACATCTTTTAAAATTTCTAATTCTTGATTAGATAAAAGTTTTATATTTGCACCAACAAAAATTTCACAATCCAATAATCTATCTTCTCCATCTTGATTTGTTTTTATATCTATATTTTGTTCTTGAACAAATAGTTTTAAGTCGGCTTGCATAAATTCTTTTGCTTTTGGAACATCGAATACACCGTTAAAATCTATTTTATGCTCTGCGCTTTCTATAATACTATCTGAAATATCGGGCTTATATATTATTTTTAAAATAATTTCGCCGGTTGAATTAACTTTTCCGTCAAAAACTTTTATATCTTTAGAAATTATCTCAGTATCAATTTTTAAAATTTCTAATATGTTGGGCTTATTAGAATCGAGATTAAATTCGTCTTTTATTATGAATCTATCAAAGCGGGAATCTGCAAATCTATTTAAATTTATTTTTTGTTTTAATAATTGTGTATCTGGGATTTCTTTTATGGCCGTTATTATTTCTAATTCTTCTTCTTTAGATACGCTAACTTCTAAATCTATAATAGCTCTAAAATTTATTTTTCTATCATTTAAAATCTTGTAATCAATCTTATTTATATTTGGTTTTAAGTCTAAGAGCATTTCTTTTTCTAGATTATCAACATTAATATAATCGTTTATTTTAGAACAATGATCTATATTATATACAGATTCGTTGTCTTTTGTCGTATATAAAACATTTAAATTAAGTTTACCTGCCATACTTATTTTTCCGTTTAAAATTTCGTTTTTATCTATTACAAAATTAGCACTAGTTTGTAAAATATTTGCGATATCAGGTTTAGTATCAGATACTATTATGTCTCCTTCGATTAGCACTTGTGCCTTTTTATTTGCTATACTTTTGTCTAGATAAATTTTATTTTTTACTAAATCGTTAGACATAATAAAAATCTCCTAAAAACTTTTAAATTTATTTTTTTAAAAGATATTTTAAAATCGATTTTTTTATGCCTCAGGGAATGATATTTTATTTGATTCGAGAAATAAAAATCATCAGTATTTAAAAACAAAAATTTAGAAGAAATATACGTTGAAAAAAAATATTTTTGTAATGTTTGTAATGAGCGAGTTTAGAAAATAAAAATTTGAGCGATTTAGAAATATATTATTCAAAACAAAGATAATACTTTAATAATTCGTTATGTTTTTGTTTTCTTGTAGATAATTTTCTAGATGTTTTTTTAAATACAAAATCTAAAATCAAAAAACTAGACACCAGCACAACTTACAATAAATTTATACGCCCAATGATTTTTATCTAGATCTATAAAAATATTTTCTTTATCATTTGTATCTCTCTTAAAAACTTTCGTAATCATCACGATAGACTCGGCTCTTGTGATATTATCTTGAGGTTTAAAATTTTTAAAATCATATCCGTTTATAAAATTATTCGATGCGAGTTGTTTTATAGTTTCTCTTGCAAAACTATTTTCGATATCTTCGAAGTTTGTATCGTATTTTCCTAAAATTAAAATTTTATCTTTATCAGCGTAGTTATTCA
>JAISCN010000044.1 GCA_031265515.1 Clostridiales bacterium
AGCCTCCAAGATTGGAGGTGAGTGTATAAAAAAAATACTGCTACAAATTCTAGTCAATGTTTTAGAAAAAACACTAATAGAAGTTGTGCAATATATTTTTAAAAACTTTAAATAACCGCTAAACTACCAGTAAAAAGGTTATTTATTTATTTATTTTTACTTGGAGCTAATCGTCTAAACAAAAGCCACACACAATGAATTATATTAACTAAAATTATTTCTAGTCAAGATCTTTAATTTAAAAAAATACAATTGCTAAATTTATTTTTACTGCTAAAATATTTTTCGTGGCTTTTGTCGAAGGTTTTTAATTATCTATTGTGTGATATTAAAAATTGACGAGCAGGTGGTTAGCCTCCAAGCGTTGGAGGTAATAGAAATTGAATAATTGAGATTTGATACAGAAATAAAGATAATAAAAACAAAAAAATTATTTTTTATATTTTTTTATATAAAAAAGCAAAATTTGAAAATTAATGTTAACACTATGCTGTTTGATAGAATATGTTGTTTTTAATAAATTTAAGTGGGTAAATTGTTTTGGGTAAATTATTCGGAACGGATGGAATTCGAGGCGTTGCTAACGTTGAACTCACACCAGAATTGGCATTAGATCTGGGACGTTCAAGTATTTATACTTTACATAAATTTAAAAATAAAACAATAAGAATTATAATTGGCAAAGACACTCGTCTATCAAGTTATATGTTAGAAAATGCCTTGGCATCGGGTATGTGTTCTATGGGCGCACAAGTTAATTTAGTTGGCGTAATTCCAACTCCAGCTGTGGCATTTCTCAGTAATAAATTTGATTTTGATATAGGAGTAGTAATTTCTGCATCACACAACGTATTTCACGATAATGGAATAAAATTTTTTGATTGTAAAGGTTTTAAATTACAAGACGAAATAGAAGACGAGATAGAAAAAACTATTTTATTTGATAAAAAAAAATTACCGAGATTTAGTCATGATAAACTAGGCAGCGTTATTAAAAAGAAAGATATGCAAAAAGAATATATTGATTTTTTGCTTGAAAAATTTAAAAATTTAAAACTTAATAAATTTAGAGTTGGTTTAGATTGTGCAAATGGTGCTACGTTTAAGATTGCTCCTTTTTTATTTAGAGAATTAGGAGCAGAAGTTTTTGTAATAAACAATCAACCAAATGGATTAAATATAAATTTAAATTGCGGTTCTACAAATCTTAATAACTTATCTAACTTAGTGATAGAAAAAAAATTAGATATGGCGTTTGGTTTTGATGGAGACGGAGACAGATGTTTAGCAATAGATAAGAATGGAAAAATTATATACGGCGACAGTATTTTGTATATTTTTGTTAATCATCTCAAGAGAAATAATTTATTAAAAAATAATATTTTGACAACGACAAGTATGAGCAATTTGGCTTTATTTAATTTTTGCAAAAATAATAATATAAATATAATTACATCTAAGATTGGCGATAAATATGTTTTTAAAGATATGATAGAAAGCGGTAGTATTGTCGGAGGAGAACAATCAGGTCATATAATTTTAAGAGAATATAGCACAACTGGTGATGGAATACTAACGGCTCTCTTTTTATCTAAGATAATTTATGAAACTGATAAAAAACTTGATGAATTAAATGATCTAGAAATTATGCCGCAAGTGACTAAAAATATTATTATAGACAACAAACCCAAAGAAGATATTTTTTTAGATAAAAATATAAAAAATTATATATTTGAATTGAGAGAAAGATTAAAAAATGGAAGAGTAATAGTTCGAGTATCTGGTACTGAACCTGTTGTTAGAATAATGTTAGATGGTGAAGATCAAAATATACTAGAAGAAGAAGTAAAAAAATTAGAAGAATTATTTTATAAATTTATAAAAGTTTAGTTTAAATAAATAAATAAATTAAAAAAGTTTTTTAAAATTATAAATAAAAATTATTTATGATATCGGTGATTAAAAAATATTTAATATTAAATAGATTTATATGGGTGAAATTAAAATAATAAAAATAAAAAGCGAAAGTGAAATATTAAAAATGCGCGAATCTGGAAGTATTTTATCTCGCGTATTTTGTTTTATTAAAGATAAAATAAACATAGGTATGACAACTCGTTCGATTGATCGGATGATAGAAAAATTTATTTTAGATAATAATGCGGTACCATCGTTTAAAGGCTACAAAGGTTTTCCAAATGCTTCTTGTATATCAATAAACGAAGAAGTAGTTCATGGAATACCCGGAGAGTATGTAATTAAAAATGGAGACATTGTAAGCGTAGATGTTGGTGTTTTTTTTAATGGATTTCATAGTGATGCTGCGAGAAGTTATTTAATAGGTGACTTAATAAATAAAGAAGATCAGAAACTTATAGATGTTACTAAAGAAAGTTTTTTTGAGGGAATAAAATTTGCTAAAGAAAATAATTTTTTGTTTGATATTTCAAATGCTATTCAAGAATATACAGAAAAGAATGGTTTTAGTGTTGTTAGAGATTATGTAGGACACGGAATCGGCAGTGATATTCATGAAGCACCTGAAGTTCCTAATTTTAAACAAAATAGACGTGGAGTAAAGTTATGTTACGGAATGACTTTAGCAATTGAACCAATGATAAATATTGGCACTCACGAAGTTTTAAAACTTGATAACCATTGGACTGTGATGACTAAAGACAAAAAAAAATCTGCTCATTATGAAAACACAATATTAATAACTAACGGCGACCCAGAAATCTTAACTTTAAATTTAGAAGAAGAATAGAATTGTGATTGGTCAAATTGCAATTAGTAAACGTGGTCACGATAAAAACAATTTTTTTATTATAATAGCAGAAGATGATATTTTTTGTTATCTTGTGGACGGAAAAACTAGATTGTTAAAAAAACCGAAGAAAAAAAAATTAAAACACGTAAGTTTAACTAATTATGTTAATCAAGAAATAATAGATCTAATTGACAAAAATTTTTTACTTGATGCACACATAAGAAAAGCAATTAAAAAAATTGAGGTGAAAAATAAATGTCAAGAAAAGATATGATAGAAGCCGAGGGCGTGGTCAAAGAAAAATTGCCCAATGCAGAATTTATAGTTGAATTATCAAATGGTCACAAAATTGTTGCTTATATATCTGGTCATATGAGAAAAAATTCTATAAGAATTATACCGGGTGATGCAGTTTTAATCGAATTATCGCCGTATGATTTAACTAAAGGCAGAATTACTTGGCGTAAAAAATAAAATTTATATAAAAAAAATTAGAAACAAAAAAATTTATAAAATTTATAAAATAGTTATTTATATTAGATTAAAATTAAATTTAGTTTTTTAAAAAAATATATTTTTGTTTTAGTTTAAGAAATATTTTTTAGGAGTGAAAATCATTAAAGTCAGGCCGTCTGTTAAGAAGATTTGTTCGAAATGTAAAATAATAAAAAGGCATGGAACAGTACGTATAATATGTGAAAATCCTAAACATAAACAAAGACAAGGATAAAAAATAAAATAATAATTGATTTTATTTATGATTTAATTTATAATGTCTATTTGTCTAAAAAATAATATCTGGAATAAAAAAATAAAATAAAAAATTTAGAGGTGAAATAATATGGCTCGTATTGCTGGAGTTAATATACCTCGCGAGAAACGTGTTGAAATTGGACTAACTTATATTTTTGGTATAGGAAAATCTAGTTCTAGAAAAATTTTGTGTGAAGCTGGTGTTGATTTAAATACTAGAGTACGAGATCTGACTGATAGTGAAGTTTCTAAAATTAGAGAGGTTATAAATAATACACAAAAAGTAGAAGGCGATTTAAAAAGCGAAGTAGCGCTAAATATTAAACGTCTTATCGAAATCGGATGTTATCGCGGTATAAGACATCGTAAAAGTCTACCAGTAAGAGGACAAAGAACTAAAACAAATGCGAGGACACGAAAAGGTCCATATCGTACAGTTGCTAACAAAAAAAAATAGTATATAAGAGTAATATATAATTAAATAAAAATATTTATAAAAGTTAAATGTGAATAGTTAATATTTAATTGATTTTTATTTATTATTGGTTTTGATTTAGCTGATTTTGGAGGTTTTAATGGCATTAAAAAAAGTTTCGAAAAAACGAAAAATAAAAAAAAATATTGAACGTGGTCAGGCCCACATACAAGCCAGCTTTAACAATACTATTGTTACGATAACTGATGTTGCAGGTAATGTGATATCTTGGTCTAGTTCTGGGAATTTAAATTTTAAAGGATCTAAAAAATCTACGCCCTATGCTGCTCAAATGACAGCTGAAAAAGCGGCTAAGAATTCAAAAGAATATGGTTTAAAAACTGTTGAAATATTTGTGAAAGGACCAGGTAGTGGTCGTGAAGCTGCAATACGCGCTTTGCAATCTGCTGGTCTAGAAGTGGCTTTTATAAAAGATGTTACGCCGGTTCCGCATAATGGTTGTCGTCCACCCAAACGTCGACGTGTATAAAATTCAATAAAAAATAATTAAAATTTTATAGAAAAGAGGAAAAAAATTTTGGCTAGATATATAGGTCCTGTTTGCAAACTGTGCCGTCGTGAGGGAGATAAACTTTTTTTAAAAGGCGACAGATGTTCGAGTTCAAAGTGTGCTATTAATAAAAAATCTTTGCCCCCGGGTCAACATGGAATTTCAAGAAAAAAGATGTCTGAATATGGTTTACAATTACGTGCTAAACAAAAAACAAAAAGAATTTACGGAATTCTGGAAAAACAATTTAGAAATTATTTTAAAAAAGCAAACAAGAATTCTGGATCCACTGGTGAGGTTTTGTTGTCGCTTTTAGAACATAGACTTGATAATGTTATATACAGAATGGGTTTTGCAAGGTCGAGACGTGAAGCTCGTCAAGTTGTAAGACATAATCATGTGAAAG
This sequence comes from Clostridiales bacterium, assembly GCA_031265515.1. GTDB lineage: Bacteria > Bacillota > Clostridia > Lachnospirales > CAMVHY01 > JAISCN01. The sequence goes on from JAISCN010000044.1 coordinate 4,916, forward strand.
TAAATAATAAAAAAAATAATATACCATCTTGTATTATAAAAATCGGTGATATCATCGAAATTAAAGAACAAATTCAAAGATTTAAAGATATTTTAAGTTCAACTGAAGCGAGAATTGTACCTGATTGGCTCGATGTAGATAGAGAAAATTTAAAAGGCAAGGTTGTATCAAATGTTAGAAGAGAACAAATTGATTCGTTAATAAACGAAACTCTTATTATAGAACTTTATTCAAAATAAAAAATGGAGGATAAATATTGTTTTACTCTCAAAAACCTCAAATTGAAATTATAGAACGTTCGCACGATGGTGCTTACGCTATGTTTTCGATTGGCCCTCTTGATCGTGGTTTTGGAACAACATTTGGAAATACCCTTAGACGAGTTTTATTATCGTCACTAGCCGGTGTCGCGGTTAGTAGTGTAAAAATAAAAAATATATTACATGAATTTACTTATATACCAGATGTCAAAGAAGACGTAATTGAAATAATATTAAACATAAAAAAATTGGCTATAAAAAATTTGACTGAACGTCGAGATAATCATACTGGTTTTCTCAACGTGAGCGGGCAATGCGAAGTTTTTGCAGGTGATATAATGTTAGATAGTGATTTGGAAATCTCGAACAAAGACTTACACATAGCAACTTTAAGTTCAAAAGAAGCGAATTTAAATATGGAACTTTATATTACTAATGGTTATGGTTATGTCAGTTCAGAAAAAAATAAAAATCTTAACAGTGAATTAGGCGTTATAGCAGTCGATTCTATTTATACACCAATTGAGAGAGTAAATTTCTCTGTAGAAGATATGCGTATAGGAAACATAACTAATTTTGATAAATTAATACTTGAAATTTGGACTAACAAAACTATCATGGCTAACGATGCATTAGAAAAATCAGCTAAGATAATCCAGGATTATGCATCGATTTTTACAAATGTACCCGAAGAAATTGTTGTGCAAGAAAAATTAGAAGTAGTTAGTCAAGAGGAAATGGACAGAGAAAAAATATTAAAACAACCTATAGAAGAATTAGAATTGTCAGTTAGATCTTATAATTGTTTAAAGAGATCAGGAGTAAATACTATTGCTGATTTGATTGATAGAACGCTTGAAGATATGCAAAAAGTCAGAAACTTAGGAAGAAAATCTTATGAAGAAGTGTTAAACAAAATTGCAGCTTACGGACTAAGTTTAAAATCAGAAATATCATAAAAAAATAATATAAAAAATAAAAAAAACATTAATAACAATGTGAAGGTTTAAAAAAATGGCTGGATATAGAAAACTCGGATTTAAGAGTGACTTGAGAAAAGCAATGCTAAGAAATTTTGTTACCATATTTTTTCAATATGGCAAGATCAAAACTACGCTTCATCGAGCAAAAGAAATTTCTTCTCTTGCAGAAAAGTTAATTACAATAGCAAAAAATAATAGCAATGATAATATTATTGATGAATCTAATAAAATCAAAGACGGGCCAAAAAAACTAAATGCTCGCAGAAAGATGTTGTCAATATTTTATAAACCTAAAGAAATACCTGATAAAAGACACAAAAAGAAATATATAAAAGTTAATTTACCGCAAAAAATGTTTAACGAGATAGCTCCGAGATATTTGTATAGAAACGGGGGATATACGAGAATAATAAAAATCGGTTTCAGAAAAGGTGACGGAGCTGAAATGGCAATATTAGAACTAGTCTAGATCTTGCTTGGTTTATCCTTTTTATTATTAAGCGCTTTCTACTTCGCACAAATATGTGGTAGAAGGTGCGTTTTTGGTGTTATTCTGTAATTGACTTTTCCTCTTTGTAATCAAAAGCGTAATAATCGAAGTTAGAAGAATGGCCGCAAATACTATTGTCGGAACCAAAAAAACTATGTTCTTTCCAACTTCTATCGTTTCTTTTAATGCTAAAATAGCCACAGTAGTCACTCCTAAAGCTCCTAATATTATTCCTATAACTGATGCAATTTTGACTTTGTCCTGTGTTGCGAGATTTAAATTCGATGATGTAAATATTATTTTCTCTCGTATTATTTGTTTAGGTTTAGTTATATCTATCATAATTTCTTCATGCGGTGTTTCAGTACTTTCAACTTGTTTAACTTCAATCGTTTGTGGTCTTGTTTCTTCGGGCTGAATTATCCCACAATAAATCCTGTAAAATTTCCTATAATCGCGCAAAGTTTCCCATGTTGTAACTCTGCTTTTCGTTATAGAATTACGTAACTCACGTGTTATATTAGAAAATTGAATCATTTTATGATTTAAAAAAAGGGCCAAATCATGCTTTTTGTTGTTTTTCAGGTAACTTACTTGAGCTTCAATTACGCATTCTATATATAAACATTTGCAATATTTATCTACTTCAGTTCCTTGCATCACACCTTCTGGACGTTTATACGGATTTATTTGTTGCATTTCGGAAATAAGCATTGGCAAGAGATCTACAACTGATTCAATTTCGGGAAGTTCGGGAAGATTGAAATTTCCTGTTGTTATACTTTCTAATAACAACAAAGTCTGTGTATTCATACTTATGTATCTCCTGATATAAATTTCTAGACCCTATTGTAATATAATAATTGACATAAAACAATGACGTTTCTATAAAATTATATCTTATATCATTGGAAATTATTGTAATTAAAAATAAAATTTTTTTATTATTTTTTAAAATAAATTTTAATTGTTTTATTTTTTAGAATATAATTCTCGAAGTAAATCTGTTTTTAGTACTGCTAAAAAATATAAAAAACAGAATATAACAAAGTGATCGGATATAAAAATTAATATTTTTTTGAGAAATTTTTTTGTTATTTTTATAAGAGAGGTCAGTTTGAAGAGAGTGATATTAAAATAATTTGCCAAATGTGTAAAATAAGTCTCGCAACTGTATTTTTAAAACGCATTATAAATGGATTAGAAGAAAATATTTGCTTATGTGGCGAGTGTGCTGAAAAATTGGAAGATGAAATTATATTCGAGAATTTATTTCAAGGATTTATTAGCGAATTACTGACTTTATCCGAAAATAAAGATGATAATATAAAAAAAGGAGAAAATAAACAAGTATTAGTTTGCCCAAATTGCGGAACTAGTTTAGAAAATTTTAAATCAAATATGAAGTTTGGTTGCAGTATTTGTTATACCACTTTTGGATCGGAAGTCTCAAATTTACTAAAAAGAATTCAAAAAGGATTGTGTCATGTTGGAAAAATTTCTTCTCGATATTTAAATAAGTCTAGTTCAAGTGTAGAAATAGAAAGATTAAGAATAGCTTTAAAAAGAGCGATAGAGCAAGAAGATTACGAATTAGCAGCGAGATTACGTGATCAAATAAAAAAAGATAATAATAAATAAAATAAATAAATTGAATGTGATAATCAATGACTTTTATTCAAGATAATCTCTGGTTCAATGATGATCGAAATGATGACAAGATTTGTATGTCCTCGCGAGTAAGATTTGCTAGAAATTTTAGAAATTTTAATTTTGTCACTACTTTAAACGAAACAAAAAAAAACGAATTAATTAATAGAGTAAAAGATCTTTTTTTTGGTTGCGACAAGTCGTTGCATGATCTAAGTTGCTACGATTTTTTGAAAACACGATCCAATAGATTGTATACAATGTTTGAAAATTATAGCGTTAGTATGGATTTTTTACACAGTACTTCGCCACGATGCCTTTTATTGAGCGGTGATGCTTCTAGTGCAATTATGATAAATGAAGAAGATCATTTGAGAATACAATGTTATACTATCGGCAATCAGATTAAAAATGCTTTTATTAAAGCCAATTTTTTGGATGATTTCATAGATAAAAAATTGGATTATGCTTTTGATAATAAACTTGGTTTTTTGACAACTTGTCCTACTAATTTAGGTACTGGTCTTCGTGCCAGCTACATGTTTCATTTACCTATGTTGGAACGCTCTCCGGTATTTCATGATTTATTGCCGATGTTATCAAAATTAGGCATGACAATTCGCGGTCTTCATGGTGAAGGAAGTGATGTGTATGGTAGTATTTATCAAATTTCTAATCAGACAACGCTAGGAATAAGCGAATCAGAAATAATAGAAAATTTAGAAAGTTTTGCAAAGCAAATTGTAGAACAAGAAAATCAATTAAGAATTTATGATATGAATCTAAATAGAACTGCTATCGAGGATAAAATATTTAGATCATTCGGTATTTTATCACATTGCAGAACGATTGAGTTTCGTGAAGCTATGGAATTAATTTCTAATATTAAATTAGCCCGCTTTCTTGGAGTGGATATTCCCAAATTTAAATCAAGTTTGCATAATATAATTATTAAAATACAACCAGGGCATCTTAATCTTATGGCAGGAAAAGTTTTAGATAAATCGGAGTGCTTGAGATATAGGGCTGATGTTATTAGGCAAGAAATTAAATAATTATTATTATAAAAAATCAATTAAAAATAAAAAGCATGCCAAAATAAACAATATCTGTGAATTATATTTAGAAATTTTATTTTAAAAAAATAAATACTTTTTTATAAATTAAATTTATATTGAAAAAATATTTGATGTTGAATATTATCAAAGGTTTTAAATAAATGAAATCTAAAATATCTTTAATTAATTCTAATATTTTAAATGTGACAAATGGCGATTGCTTTAAACTTTTTGAGATGGTTTACATCGGCAAAAACAAATTTATTGGTGAAGTCATAGAGATAGATAAAAACTGTGCTGTTATACAAGTTTTTGAAGATACTTCGGGTTTAAAATTAGACGATGAAGTTTATCCCACTGGCGAGCTTATGTGTGCAGAATTAGGACCTGGAATTATTTCTAATATTTTTGATGGTATTCAACGTCCATTAATTAGCATAGAAAAAGAATCCGGAATTTTCATTTCTAGCGGTGTTCGCGCAAAATCACTAGATGAAGAGAAATTATGGACAGTTAAAATTTTAAAAAAAATCGGAGATTCAGTAAGACCCGGGGATATAGTAGCTGAAATTAACGAAACAGAATTAATAGTGAACAAAATAATGATATCTCCTGATATAGAGGGAAAAGTGATAGATGCAAAAGATAACGGAGACTATAAAATAAGCGATACTATACTAGTTTTAAAAAATAATGATAGTAATAAAATTTTTGAAATAAATTTAAAACAACGTTGGCCAATAAAATCTCAGAGACCATTTTTGAAGAAAATAGACGCGAGGGAACCACTTATAACTGGTCAAAGAGTTATTGATACTTTATTTCCCATTGCTAAAGGTGGAGTTGCAGCTGTTCCAGGTGGTTTTGGAACTGGAAAAACAATGACACAACACCAGCTTGCTAAGTGGTCTGACGCCGACATAATTGTTTATATAGGTTGTGGCGAACGCGGAAATGAAATGACACAAGTATTAGAAGATTTTAGTAAATTAAAAGATCCTAAATCCGGAAAAATGTTGATGCAAAGAACTGTATTGATTGCAAATACTTCTAATATGCCGGTTGCAGCACGTGAAGCTAGCATATATACTGGAATGACGCTTGCTGAATATTATCGTGATATGGGTTATCATGTGGCTGTTATGGCAGATTCTACTTCACGTTGGGCCGAAGCTTTACGTGAGCTTTCTGGACGATTAGAAGAAATGCCTGCAGAAGAAGGTTTTCCGGCATATTTAGCATCTAAACTCGCAAGTTTTTACGAAAGAGCAGGTTACGTAAAAAATTTAAATGGTACTGAAGGATCTATAAGCGTAATTGGAGCAGTCTCACCTCAGGGCGGAGATCTCTCTGAACCTGTTACACAAAATACAAAACGTTTTGTAAGATGTTTTTGGGCATTAGATAAAAATTTGGCTTATGCAAGACATTTTCCAGCGATAAACTGGTCAATGAGTTATACAGAGTATTTAGATGATTTGAAAAACTGGTACGAAAAAAACATTGATAGTGATTTTTGGAACTGCCGGAGTAAAATTTTGAGTGTATTAAATTCAGAAAGTGAATTATTGGATATAGCTAAATTAATCGGTGTAGATGTTTTGCCTGATGATCAAAAACTAATTTTAAATATCGCATGGGTTATTAGATTAGGTTTTGTTCAGCAGAACGCCTATCATAATTTTGATACCTGTGTTCCGTTAGAGAAGCAATTAAACATGATGAAAGTGATTTTATATTTGCATGAGACATGTAAAAAACTTCTGGATCTGGGATTACCTGTGAAAATTTTAAGTAATCACGAAATTTTTGAAGAAGTTATAAATATAAAATACAAAGTAGATAACGATGACAAATTTTTCTTTGATAAATATTTTAAAAAAATAGATAATTTTTATACAGAGATGAGTAAGAAATAATTTTTTTAGTTTGGTTAAATATTTGAGCAAGAATAAATATTTTTTTATAAAAGATATTTATATATGGTGTTTTGTTTTAATAATTACAGAGGATGAGTTTTTTGGAATTTCTAGGTTTTGAAAAAGTTAATAGCTCTTTTTTAATTCTGGAAAATTTGAATAGTAGCGCTAGTTTTGGTGAGATGGTTGAAATAAAAATTAAAGATAAAAAAAAACTTGGAAAAGTTGTTGAAATTTGTAGAGATAAGATAATAGTTCAAGTGTTTGGAAGCAATGAAAACATTTCTGTGAATAATACGGTTGTAAAATTTTTAGAAAAACAAATGGAAATTAAATTATCAGAAGAAATTTTAGGACGTATTTTTGATGGAGTAGGAAATCCAATAGATGGACTGGGTGAAATTTATTACGAAACTAAAATAAATATAAATAACAGTGCTATAAATCCTGTCTCTAGATTATACCCAAGAAATTATATACAGACTGGAATTTCTAGTATAGATAGCTTAATTACTTTAATAAGAGGTCAAAAATTACCGATTTTTTCTTGTGATGGACTACCGCACAATCAACTAGCTGCACAAATAATTAGACAAGCTTCTTTGGGTAATTTTTGTGAAGAAAAATTTTGTATTGTTTTTGCTGCTATGGGAATTAAATATGACATAGCTGAATATTTTAAAAAAAGTTTTGAAGAAAGCGGCGTGTTAGAAAAAGTAGTTATGTTTTTAAATCTTGCAGATGATCCAGTAGCAGAGAGATTGATAACACCGAGATTAGCATTAACTACAGCTGAATATTTAGCATATGAAAAAAATATAAATGTCTTAGTAATAATGACGGATATAACGTCATATGCTGAAGCTTTAAGAGAGATTTCTTCTGCAAGGGAAGAAGTACCAAGTAGAAAAGGATATCCAGGATATTTGTATTCTGAACTGGCATCACTTTTTGAACGTGCTGGAATAGTAAAAAAATCTGGTGGTTCCGTAACTCAGATACCGATATTGACTATGCCAAACGATGATATTACACATCCAATTCCAGATTTAACAGGTTACATAACTGAAGGACAAATAGTTCTTGATAGATTGCTTTATCAGAAAAATATTTATCCTCCAATAAATATTTTGCCATCGCTTTCAAGACTTATGAAAGATGGAATTGGAGAAAAATATACACGAGAAGATCATCAAGATTTAGCAAATCAACTTTTTTCTTGTTATGTTAAAGTTCAGGATACACGCGCCTTGTCTTCTGTTATAGGGGAGGATGAACTTAATGAAATAGATAAAAATTATATTTTTTTTGGAAAAGTTTTTGAAAAATATTATTTAAATCAAGACAAATTTGAAACTAGAAATGTGTTAGATACGTTAGAGTTAGGATGGAAAATTTTGGGGTTATTACCTAAGTCTGAATTAGATAGGATAAAAATTGAACTTTTAGATAAATATTATTCAGTTACAGATTTTAAATATTTTATGATATAATATGACACATGATTATGCTAGGTGATATTAATGGCTCTAAGAAATATAAGATTTGAAAATGATTTATTATTAAGAAAAAAATCTCGCGAAGTAAAAAAAATAGACGAAAAAATATTAGATTTGTTAAATGATATGAGAGAAGTTTTGGAAATAAAGCATGGCTGGGGAATTGCAGCTCCCCAAATTGGAGTTTTAAAAAAAATATTTTTAGCATTAGATAATAACAATAATGTGATAGAAATTATAAATCCGATTGTTTTAGAAAAAAACGGTTCTCAAAAACTTCTTGAAAGTTGCTTGTCAGTAAGAAATGCGAGTGGTGTGGTAGAACGTCCTGAGCGGATGAAAATCAAATGTCTGGATCGAAATGGGAACGAGACTATAATAGATGGTGATCAACGTTTAGCGCGTATATTGTCTCACGAATTTGATCATCTAGAAGGAATTTTATTTATTGATAAAATTATAAACGAGAGTTTGGATGTCAAAAAATAAAATAGTTTTTATGGGTACACCTAAATTTGCACTTTTTGTGCTAAAAAAAATTTATTATTCTAAACATGAATTAGTTGCTATTGTAACTAGATCCGATAAAAAAAAAGATAGAGGACATGACGTAAAATTTTCTCCTGTTAAAGAATTTGCTCTAGAGAAAAATATATTATTATTACAGCCTGAAAACTTGAAAGATGATTTATTTTTGAGAGAATTAAAAAATTTTGATGCTGATTATTTTATAGTTGCAGCATACGGAAGGATTCTGTCAAAACAAATTTTAGAAATTCCTAATAAATTTTGTATAAATGTTCATGCTTCGATTTTACCAAAATTTCGCGGTGCATCGCCAATTCAGCACGCTATTTTATCTGGTGAAAAAAAAACCGGTATTACATTGATGAGAATGGACGCTGGAATGGATACTGGAGATATAATTAGACAAAAAGAAATAGATATTAAAAAAGATGATAATTTCGATGAACTTTATGAAAAGCTTGCGATACTTGGAAGCGAAATGTTAATAAATATCTTGGATAATGACAAAAATATTTTTTTTACTAAACAAAATGATATCCTGGCGAGTTATGCTCCTGTCATTAAAAAAAGCGATTCTGAAATAGATTTTTCTAAAACAAATCTTGAAATTTTAAATTTAATTCGCGCGATGAATCCAAAACCAGGTGCGTTTTTTTTGTATAATAAAAAAATTTTAAAAATTTTTGAAGCAGAAGAGTTTAACGATCTTAATAAATTAAATAGCAATCTAAAATCTAATTATATTTTTGTAATTAATAAAAAAAAACTTGTTGCAAAAACTGCTGATGGTTATATTTCTATTAAAAAAATACAAGAGCCAGGCAAGAAAATAATAAATATACAAGAATATCTTGCGGCGCATAAAGATGATTTTATAAATTTAAAATAAAATATTTTTTAAAAATTTTTTTATATTTTTAGCTTTTAGATTTGCAAATACGGAAAAGCAGAAAAACAAAATCATTCTACTAATCTACTAATGTTAATTTAATTTTAATTTCTGTAGAGTTTTTGTTAGATTTTTTTGTTCGCTTTAAAACGTTAGAGTTATCTTCTTTAAGTAATTTGATAACAAATTTTGTTGATTAAATATATAAATTAATTATAGAATAAAAAATGACTTAGATTAACTATTCTGAAAATCCATCTGATATTTATAAACTGATCTTTAATAAATAAGCCGAATAGTATTAAAATTATTTTTTATTATTTTTTTATAAATAATATCTAGTTTATACTCTTGTTTATAAAAATTTATATAAAATAAAAATTTCTAGCTTTTAATTTAAATTTCATGAATTAAAAAAATTATTATAGTGTGTTTATCGACAAATTTATTTATCAATCTGAAAAATAATAGTAAAAAAATAATTAACAAAAAAAATTTAATGCTAAAATAAAAGAACTAAAAAAAATAAAATTTAGGAAAATTTTTAATGACCTCGATTTATTATTCGAGACGGGGGTATGTGATTTGTTAACCCATGTAAAAAAAAGAGATGGACAGAAAACAAAGTACGATTTAAAAAAAATAAAAGATGCTATTTTAAGAGCTATGCGAGAATGTAATTGTTCTGATACAGAAGAAGCTGATAAATTAGCGAAGCTTGTGGAAAATATTATTGAATCCAAATATGAACATCAAGATTATCCTGAAATAGAAAATATTCAAGATATTGTTGAGAAAGTTTTGACTGATAATGGATATAAAAACGTTGCAAAAAAATATTATAACTATCGTATTGAACGTGCTAGAATTCGTAAAAATAAAACCAGACTTATGAAATTGATGCAAGAAATCACTTTTAACGACTCTAATGAAAGTAACTTAAAAAGAGATAACGCAAATATAGATAGTAACACTGCGATGGGAACGATGTTAAAATATGGTTCTGCCGCGGCTAAAGAATTTTATCTTGAAAATTTTTTGACTAGAGATCAACGCGTGGCATTCGAATCTGGTGAAATTTATATACACGATTTTGATTTTTTTACTTTAACTACTACATGTTGTCAAATAAATTTAATAGAATTATTTGAAAATGGTTTTTCTACAGGGCACGGGTATCTGCGTGAGCCAAATAGTATAAGAAGTTACGCCGCTCTTGCATGTATTGCTATTCAGTCTAATCAAAACGATCAACATGGCGGACAAAGTGTTCCCAATTTTGATTATGCGCTAACTCAAGGAGTAAAAAAAACTTTTAGAAGTTTATATTCAAGAAATTTATTTAAATCTATTATTTTATTGTGTCCAGGGATTAGCATATCACTCGAAGATATAAAAAATTTTATATCTAAACATAAAGATAAATTAGATTTAAAACTAGATAAAAATTATTTTGATTTAGAAAGAAAATTTTTAGAAAACTTTAACATAAAAAGAGAAATAATATTATGCGCGCAAGATTTTTCTAAAATAAACTCTCTTTCAGAAACCGAACGCGAAGTTTATCAGGCAATGGAAGCGTTTTTGCATAATTTAAATACAATGCATAGTCGTGCTGGTGCTCAAACTCCGTTTTCATCGATTAATTACGGAACAGATACTTCTGTTGAAGGCAGAATGGTTATAAAAAATATTTTGCTTGCTACTAAGGCTGGTCTTGGTCACGGAGAGACTCCTATATTTCCGATACAGATTTTTAAAGTTAAAGATGGAATAAATTATAATGAGAACGATGTTAATTATGATTTATTTAAACTTGCATGCGAAGTTAGTGCAAAGCGTCTTTTTCCTAATTTTTCTTTTATAGATGCTCCTTTTAATTTAAAATATTATAAATTTAATAGGCCTGAGACTGAAGTTGCATACATGGGTTGCAGGACACGTGTAATGGCAAATGTTTGTGGACCGGAAATAACTTACGGAAGAGGAAATTTAAGTTTTACTTCGATAAATTTACCTAGACTCGCGATAAAAAGTAAAAAAAACATAGATTTGTTTTTTGATATGCTTGAAAAAAAACTAATATTAACATCTAAACAATTGCTAGACAGATTTGATATTCAGTGTGAAAGAAAAATAAAGAATTTTCCATTTTTGTTAGGACAAGGGGTTTGGATGGATTCAAGAAAATTAAAACCTGATCAAAATATAAAAGATGTTTTAAAACATGGAACTTTGTCAGTAGGCTTTATAGGATTAGCTGAAACACTAAAATTTATTTTGGGTAAACATCATGGTGAATCATCTGAATCGCAACAATTGGGATTAAAAATAATAAAATTCATGCGTATTTATTTAGATAAATTAACAGTAGAAAAAAAGTTGAATTTTACTCTTATAGCAACACCAGCAGAAGGTTTATCAGGTGTTTTTATAATTAAAGACAAAAAGAAATTTGGAATTATATCTGGTGTTACTGATAAAGATTATTATACTAATAGTTTTCACGTCCCAGTTTATTATAAAATTACGGCTTACGAAAAAATCTTAATAGAAGCACCGTATCATGAACTTACCAATGCCGGTCATATTACTTATGTTGAACTTGACGGAAATATGGCAAATAATATAAAAGCTTTTGAGAAAATAATACGTCACATGAAAGAATCTGGTATTGGTTATGGTTCTATTAATCATCCGATAGATCGAGATCCTGTATGTGGTTACAACGGAATAATTACGGATGTTTGTCCTAATTGTGGCAGACACGAAACAGAAGAAAACAAATTCGAGAGAATTCGAAGAATAACTGGATATTTAGTTGGAACTTTAGATAGATTTAATGATGCTAAAAGATCAGAAGAAAAAGATCGTGTAAAACATAATGCTTAAAAATAAATTTGATAATTTTGATGACAAAAATTTTATTGACAAAAAAGTTAGACTCGCCGGAATAATAAATGATTCTATTGTGGATGGTCCAGGACTTAGATTAGCAGTTTTTTTTCAAGGTTGCAATAGAAATTGTCTTGGATGTCACAATCCACATGCTATGAGTCATAATGGCGGAAATATATTTAGTACACGAGAAATCTTAAATATTGCACTAAGTAATAAATTGCTTGATGGTGTGACATTCACCGGCGGAGAACCATTTCTTCAAAGCGATTCGTTATATAATCTTGTCGAGATTTTTAAAAAAAATAATTATCACGTGGCTGTGTATACGGGACATACTTTTGATGAAATCTTAAAAGAAAAAAAATATGTCTGCGTTTTAAATTTCACAGACATTTTGGTTGATGGAGCTTTTATAAAAAATAAAAAAAACTTAAATCTAAAATATTGCGGATCATCAAATCAAAGAGTTATTGATATAAAAAAAACTTTAAAAGATATAAATAATAGCGAGAAAAAAATATGTTTAAACTTAGATTGGTTATAATCATAACCAATTAAATCTCTGATGCTTCTGCTTGGGTTGGGCCGGTTTTGATAGGGCTCCGTAATCTATCTCTTAGAGCACTAAAAACGTTTTTAACTTTATCAGATGTAGCTACGCTATCTTTACTAGTCCCGTTTTCTTTAAGAGCTCGTGCCACGTTCTTAAATGCTGCATGTAAAGACTTTGTTCCTTCGAGAGGCATAGCTAATAAATTTTCTTTCGCTTGACTAATTTTATTACAAAAATCGTCAATGTAAGCGGATTGCCCAGGGTACTCTACCTTTAATATTTGCATTCGTCCCTCTATTTGTTCAATTCTTCCAGGGGTAATTGGTTTTCCAGCTTTAACATCTGCTTCAAGACTTCGCTTTTCCGCTCTCATAATCCTGAAAAGTTTTTGATTTGCTAAGGCATGTTCCCTTCCTTTAGGAATATTCCTTGAGTCTCCTGTTAAACTTATTCCTGTGCTTTTAGCATTGTCAATTTCTGGTTGCGATATAACCGAAATCGCTTCGTTGGTGATCATATCTAAAGCAACTCCAGCCCTTCCTGCATTTTCCATATCTATCATACGACTTCTTTGGCCTCGTGGACCTTTTTTTACAAATTGAAGTGAAAGTTTTCCTCTTGTTTTCAAGACAGTAGCTTCAATTGTTTCGCCGGGTTTTAAACCTAAACTGTTACGAAATTCTTGATTGGAATTTAATCTTTCTATCCCTGCTTTAAAATTTTGACAAAAAATGTCTGCTTTAACTCGAGGTAGAACAGCGATGTTACTAAAAGCCGACATAAGTTTTCTAGGAGGCAAATTATGTTCAATCAATGTACGTGATAAACTAGGATCAGCAGAGAATCTGAATGTGTTTGATCCGTTGTTTGTTTTTTCTTCTGCAACAAACATCGCGCCAGACGGTCTTGTAGTAGCAGCAGCGCCATCGGTTCGCTCCGCATTTCCTTGCAAGGTTTCAAAATTAAAATGTTGCATTTCTATTTGTCCTTGCAGTTCATTTATACGTTCTATATTATGTCTAGCTGCTTCAGGTGTCTTAGCTCCTTCTAATGCTTGATAAAGTTGATGGATCCTATCTCCGAGTATACCGCGAGTATCAAGATGAAAATTAGCCGCATAAAAATCTGTAAGTTGATTGATACGTTCTCTTCCATCTCTTTTGTACTCATCCAAAGTTCCATTTTGTGGAATTGCCGGAACCGTACGTTGAGGCGCTGGTGCTGCTTCTGGTGGTGCTGCTTCTCTACCTGCTGCTCTCTGCGCTACTTGAGCATTTATTCCTGCAACTTGATTTGGAGTTAACGCTACATAATTTTGATGTTCATCTTGCCTTAAAAAAGCATTAATTGCTTCTTGTCTATTCTCAACTGCAATACCTTCAGCTTCTATT
>JAISCN010000021.1 GCA_031265515.1 Clostridiales bacterium
AAAAAATAAATTTATAAAAATAAATTTTATGTTATTTTTTCTGTGAGTCTTATTTAAGACTCCGGTTGTTTTGTCAATTAGATTTGACGACATGGGCGACCTCCTCACTCGCAAAAAAGTGAGGTGATTGTATGATAAGGAACATTTTAGATGTTTTAAAAGCGGTAGAATTACTTTTGAAAATCATAAAGATAGTTCGAAATTATATAAAACAAAAAAATAGTCGCTAAACCCTGAAAAGCAAGCGATTATTTTGTTCGCTATCTATCTAGGAAGTCGTCTGTGACGAACAACCGCTATACTTCTATTCTACTCAAAATTATTTTCTTTAGTCAATAAAAAATAAATTTATAAAAATAAATTTTATGTTATTTTTTCTGTGAATCTTATTTATGTTCTGTCGATTAAATTTGACGACATAGATGATCCTCTCGTCTGAAAAAAGTTAAGTAATTAGGTATTAAAATATATTTTTGAAATTTCAAGTCTATAGTACGTAACTAGGTAATCAATGTCTAGTTATTGAAGCAACTGATATCTGAAGGTCATCCGATATATATATATATATATCCAACAATATATCAAGAGATATTGCAAAGAATAAGAGAAGATAAAGTATTTGAAGAAATAAAAATTATGTTAGAACAATATCAAATGATAAACATAGATTTAATGAATGCTACAAATTACGCAATTAATCTTTATAGATGTTTGCAAAAAAAGGAATAACAATAAGAAAATTAACAGACTGCTTGGTAGCTTTGTATGCTACTTTAGAAGGTATGTATATTTTGTATAGCGATAATGATTTTACGAAAATAGCGAAGGAAAACAAATTAAAAATATATAAAATATAAAAATAGAAATTTATTGATAAATCTCACCTACTCAACATTCTAACCATGTGTCTTTCTATAACTCTAGCAATATCTACAGTATTAGAGTCATTAGCAGTCGCGTTTATATTTATGTTAGTGAAACTATTTGTTGGTGTTGAAAAAGATAAATTTGGCATATTTGGAAATTTTAATCTAAATATTTCTAGTTGATTGCTAAGATTATTAAATATTTTTTACTAATTTATGTTTTAGTAAAGAAAGGATAGAGCGTAGTTTTTTAATTTTTAAAAAAATTATTTTTAACTAAAAGCTATATAAATCAAAACAAAAGAAATAGACTTAAATTATTTCTCAAAATTAATTTAACTACAGTTCTTATAAAAAATAATTTTTTTTTGAATTTTATTTATCTTGTCAAAACGAGATAATATTTTTTTGTTTTTTAAAATTTTTTTAGTAAAAAAGGCTGTCTGAAATGACGGATCGATAATTTTTATTTTATCTAATAATAAATTTTTTATCTGACTTATAAAGTATGGGTAATGTGTGCAACCTAACAATAGCACATCTATATCGTTATTAAAATATTTTAAATAACTTTTTAATATCTCAAAAGAAATTTCGTTATCATAAACATTATTTTCTATTAATTCTACTAAACGAGGACAGGCCTTGGATTTAACAATCAATTTAGAGTTTAGTTTTAAAATTTTATTTTCATAAGTTTTGCTGTTTATTGTATTCTCAGTTGCTATTATACCGATTTTTTTTCCGTTGCTTCTTATAGTTGCATATACACCAGCTTCTAAAACACTTATCAATGGAATTTTAAACATTATTTTTAACTCATCAAAACACGTTGCACATATCGTATTACAAGCAATGACTATTAACTTAACTTTTTTTAAAATCAAAAATTCTATTATTTCTACTGCAAATTTAAATAAAAGTTTAGTATTTTTATTGCCATAAGGATTTCTTGCACTATCTGCAAAATAAATAAATCTCTCATTTGGTAAAATTTTAATTAGCTTTTTTAATACAGTGAATCCACCGACACCTGAATCAAAAATGCCTATTGGTCTATTTGCCATATCTTTTTTTCTTTATTTTCTTTTCTTTTTAGAGATATATCAATAAGTTTATCAAGCAACATACTTGTTGAGATACCTTCTGATTCCCACAACATAGGATACATACTTATATTTGTAAAACCAGGAAAAGTATTTAATTCATTAAAAAATATTTTGTTAGTATTGCCTTCGAGAAAAAAATCTATCCTGGATAATCCAGAGCAATCAAAAATTCTAAAAATTTTTCTAGATAACTTTTTAATATTATTTATTATACTTCTTTCTAATTTTGCTGGAATTATAACTTTAGAGTTTTTATCTTTATATTTTGCATCATAATCATAAAATTCTGATTTTAAATTTAATTCTCCTACGCCAGAAATATCTATTTCATTGTCTATTGCAGATCCCAT
The DNA here is from genome assembly GCA_031265515.1 of Clostridiales bacterium. GTDB lineage: Bacteria > Bacillota > Clostridia > Lachnospirales > CAMVHY01 > JAISCN01. The sequence continues at coordinate 2,326 of JAISCN010000021.1, forward strand.
TACGGCACATTCTAACTCTCTGCCTTTTATTTCTTTTTCTATCAAAATTTTTCGGTCATAGTAAAAAGCTATTTTAATCATATCTAAAATTTCTTCTTCGTTTTTAGCCTTATTTATTCCAATAGAAGAACCAAGATTACACGGCTTGACAAAACATGGATAATTAATATCTTTTTTAATATTATTTAAGATTTTTTTTTTATTATTTTTAAAATCTATGTCGCTTAAAAAAAGATATTCAGTTTGTAAAACATTAAAATTACTAGCAATTATTCGCATCATACTTTTATCCATAGAAATACTAGACGAAAGAACACCACATCCAACATACGGTATACATGATATTTCCAATAATCCTTGAATAGTTCCATCTTCTCCATTTTCTCCATGCAAAGCTGGTATTATTAAATCTATATCTAATAAATTAAAATTATAGTCAACAAGTTTAATTAAACCGCTAAAATTATGATTAGTACTTAAACTAACTTCAAAACCATTCTTTTCCCAATCAAAATTTCTTAAATCTCTATTATAATTCTCGTAAAGCGTCCAAGCGCCTTCTTTATTAATATATACTGGAAAAATATTATATTTTTTTTTAGATAAACTAGAAATTATTTTATTTGCACTTTTGCGAGATATTTCGTGTTCGGGCGAAACTCCACCATATATAACAGCAATATTTAACTTTTTTTCGATAGTCAATTTATTTTACCTCAAGAAAAATATTTTAAAATTAGAACATTTTATATTATTTTATATATCAGCATTAAAAATTATTATTAAATCTAAAAGAGTTTTTGTTGGATTAATTGATTTAGGTAAGTTTATAAAATTTAAAAAGATGTCTAATGAGAGTTAATAAATACAATTCGCGTAAAAATAAAATCTTCAGAAGAAAAATGATAATCAAAATATATTTTATTAATTTTGTTTTGATGGTTTTACTAATTCTTCTTGGTTTTAGAATTTTTTTTATAAAAAAAAATTTTGGCAACGAGTATGAAAAAAGAGTAATAAAACAGCAATCAAATTGCACGTTCGATAGCATCGTACAGGCTAAACGAGGAGTAATATTTGACAGAAATAAAAAAATATTAGTATCGAGTAATATCGTCTATGATTTAGTATTAGATATCAAAAATTTGTCGCGCGAAAAAAAAGAATCGATAGATATAATTTTAAGTGAATTAAAAAAAGCTTTAGATCTAAAAGATAAAGATATAAATAAATTATTAGATCACAACGAGGATAACAAATTAATAAACGATACTAATTATTATTTATTAAAAAAAAGAATTTCAAGATCAAAAAAAAATTATCTCGAAGATAAAAAATTAAAATATGTTTATTTTGAAGAATACTGTGAAAGAAACTATATGTATGATAATTTATCTCCTCAAGTGATTGGTTTTTCTCATGGACAAAATTTATACGGAATAGAAAAAGAATATGATAAAGAATTGACTGGAGTAAATGGCAGAATTTTTAAATCTTTTGATATTAAAAAAAATTTAAATATAAAAAACAGCGGTCCTCGAGATGGATATAATTTAATTACAACTTTAGATATAGATATTCAAAATTTTTCTCAAGAAATTATTAATAGTGCCGGCGAAAAATATAATGCGGAATATGCTGGAGTCATTGTTATGGATCCCAAGACCGGCGAAATAATTTCAATGGCTCAATATCCATCTACTAATTTGAGCGACCCAAGCAATTTAGATAATTTGACCAGTAAAAACTTAAAAGATAAATTATTAAACTTAAACAAAAAAGATAAATTAAAAAAATTATTTGACATCTGGACAAATTTTAACATATCAAAAACTTTTGAGCCAGGATCGATTTTTAAGCCAATAGTAGTTGCTACTGCTTTAGATCAAAATATTATTGATGATAATTTTATTTCTAATTGTGCTGGCAATATTGATATCGCTGATAAAAAAATCCACTGCTGGAAAAGAAATGGTCACGGAAATCTCGATGTTATTCATATATTAGCAAATTCTTGTAACATCGGAATGATAAATATTATAAACAAACTTGGAAATGAGCAATTTTATAAATATCAAAGAGATTTTGGTTATGGAGACAAAACTTCTATAGATTTACCAGATGAACAGTCTGCAAAAAAATTAATTTATAATTTAAATAAACTTAACTCAGTAGAATTAGCGACATGCTCCATGGGACAAGGTTTTAATAACACTCCGATGCAAGCTTTAAATGCTTTCGCTGCAGTAATTAATGGGGGGAACTTAATAAAGCCGCATATCGTCTCTCAAATAACAGATTCAGATGGGAATATTGTTGATACAAAAACTAAAGATGTTATGAGAAAAGTAATTTCAAAAAAAACATCTGATTTTATGCGAGAAATTTTAAAAATTGTTATAACAAACGGAACAGGTAGTGCCGCTTTTATAAATGGATATGATATTGGAGGAAAAACAGGAACAGCACAACAAGGAAATCGTGACAAAAAAATTTTTACATATTCTTTTGTTGGTTATCTAACAGTAGAAAATCCCGAATATGTATCAATAGTTGTTATATATAAACCCGAAAATAAAGAAAATATTTCTGCTGCATCTATAACTAAAAATATATTCGAAAAAATAATAGAATACAAAAAGATTGATAACCATAGAAATTGTGAGGATAATAACAAGAGGCAGATATAATAAAAAATATTATTATTTTTTTAGAATCATTATTTTGATTATATGATTATTATTTTTTATAAAAAACTTTGACGAATTAATATTTAAGGTTAAGAAAATATTGAGATATATTTTATTTTAAAAATTATTTAAATGTCGAATATTAATTTAAACTTATACAAATTTTTTTAATTAGTTGTTAAAAGTTAGTGATAAAGCGTTTTTTATTTTTAAAAATATGGAGGATTTTCGTTTTAATGATAAATGTTGGAATAAATGGTTTTGGTAGAATTGGAAGGCTTGCTTTTAGAGCCGCTTTAGAAAGAAAAAACATAAGAGTTACTGCAATCAACGATCCTTTTATAGATTTGGAATATATGGTTTATATGTTAAAATATGATTCTGTTCACGGTCGTTTTAACGGAGATGTTTTTGTTAATAACAAAAAACTTTGTGTTAACGATAATCAAATAGATGTCTATAGCGAGTTGAATCCCGAAAATATAAATTGGACTAATTCTAAGGCTGATTATATTATAGAATCATCTGGAGTTTGTACTTCTATTGATAAGGCTAGTTTACACCTTGCAACCGGAGCTAAAAAAGTTATCATAAGCGCTCCTTCGCCAGATGCTCCAATGTTTGTGATGGGTGTAAATCATAACGAGTATAATTCCAGTCAAAATATTGTTTCTAACGCGTCATGTACTACTAATTGTTTAGCACCACTTGCAAAAGTTATACACGATAATTTTGGGATAATAGAGGGTTTGATGACAACTGTTCATTCCACAACAGCCACTCAAAAAACAGTTGATGGTTCTTCTAAAAAAGATTGGCGTGGTGGTCGAGCAGCGTCTTTAAATATAATTCCGTCTTCTACTGGTGCCGCCAAAGCAGTTGGAAAAGTTATACCGTCACTAAACGGAAAATTAACTGGTATGTCGTTTAGAATTCCTACTTTAGATGTTTCTGTTGTAGATTTAACTTGTAGACTCGAAAAATCAGTTATATATGACGAAATTAAAGATTGTATAAAAAAAGCGGCGGATAACGATCTCAAAGGTATACTGTCTTATACAGAAGATGATGTAGTTTCGAGTGATTTTATTGGCGATTCAAACACTTGTATATTTGACGCAAAAGCCGGTATTTCGCTTAATGAGAATTTTGTAAAACTAATAGCGTGGTATGATAACGAGTGGGGTTACTCATGTAAATTGATAGATTTGATATGTCACATGGATAGCAAAATTAACTAATTAAATCCGATTTTTTTTCTCTGTTTGAAGTAAGAGCGGGAAATTTTAGTTGCGTTGTAAATACAAAAATATCTTTGCCGATTAGTTTGAGCTGAGTATTTTTAAATTTATAATCTAAAAGTATAATCAAATATAAATGTGTACTAAAAAACAAAATTTTTTATCCAAAAATTAAAGAAGACATTATACAAAAAAACATAGTGTCGAAGTTGTTTTGTGATTATTTTATAGTTTCAATAAAATATTTCAAAAATAGTTTAACAATACATAAAAATAGATTATGTTATATGTATTGAGATGTAAACGTGAGAACTGATTTAAAACTAACCGATGCGATGTATTAGTCAATGAAGCTATGTAATTAACTGGAATTTTAAAAAAAACTGAACTAATAAAATATACTTTAGAAAATATTATACAGAGAGGAAAAGTAAAAGAATTAGCTAAATATTTCGGAAGAATAGATTTAGATATAAATTTCGATAAGTTAAAAAAGATGATCGACAAAATTGTAGACTCATCTTCATGGATTAAATATTTTACATGAAACAAAGATTATTATTTTATAAAAGAATTTATTTGCAGTAATTTAGTATAATATTAAATATAATAAAGTATGACATCAGACACTTTAGAAATAGAAATAATTACAGGAAAAAGAATAGTATTTGTCTAGATAATATTGTTAATAAGATAGTTAATTATATAAACGATAAGATTATCTACACACGTTTGGTATATTATATCTTCTTTTCTTACTTTTTATCATAACTTTAATGTAATTTATACGTGGTTAGTTTTTTTCAAATTTTTATTTTATTCTTATTAAGATTTTTAAATAAAAACGAATCAACTAAAAATAGAATCAAAACGACAAAACCGTCTTGATTCTATGCAGTTAAAAGTACGTATCTTTTAAAAAATTAACAATTAATATATATAATTAATTACAGTTGTTTGTATTATATTTGTTGTCATCGTTATTTTGATTAAATCTTTTTCCTGAATCATCGTTACTATATTTTTTTTCACTCATTTGTTTTTGCCTCCTTTTCAAATTCCAAAAGCGAATTCTCATTGATAAAGCATATAGAGAAAATCTCTACGCGTCATATTATGACCCAGTTTCAAAAAAATATTCATATGCGTTTTCGAATTATTTAATCGATTTTTATCGTTCAATTAATCTTTAATTTAATTATCAAGATTCTGAATCTGGTTCCCCTTTATCAGTTTTTTTTTCTTTTTCTTTTTTCTTTCCAAATCTTTCAAGACCGTCTAAAATAGCAAATATAACTAACATCGTAAGACCGATACCCATACCTGCCCATAGCCCATTATTTTGCATTATACTGAGCATGTGGATTGCATTAAACTGTTGAAGAGCAATAGTAAAACCACATCCCGCAAAAGCGACAGCACCTACAAACATACATAATTCGTTTTTGTTAAAACGTCCAAGAAGTTGAAATCCATCCGTAGCGTTTTCAGCCATATCAAAATACTCCTTAATATTTTTTAAATACTTGTTTCATAAATTATTTTACAACAAAAAACAAAAAAATCAAACCCAAAATTATTTTTTTCATTTTTTTTCTTTCGAGAAATAAAAATAATCTGTCTTAAGTATTGCTTTACGTTTCCATCAATATTTTTTATAAATCCAATCTGAAAATTACTGTTTAGATAATTTGAAAATCGATAAAAATTTTCAAAAAAATTTAATCAGTCAAATTCTCTAAAAATATTTGGCGATGCAAAAGCTCTGCAAATATTTTTAAAACGTTGCGAATAACATCTGTGATCATTCTCACAAGTGTTCACACATATTTTCTCTTAAAAATTCAAAAGCAAAGTATTTTAAAAAGTATCTAAATATTTAAGTTATATTTATTTTATTTTATGTTATTTAGTAATTTGAACAGACATATTGCTCAAAAAATATTTATTTTTTTAGAAGTAAATAACTTCTATAAAGAAATTGAAATCATTATAAATAAAGTATGAGTTTTGGCAAATTAAAAACTATATAGATTATCAAATATTGTTTTTTTTAAAAAACCAGCAATAGATATTTTTTATTATTAATATTTTTTTTATTTTGAGATGATTTCTGTATTAAGCAAAAAATAAATAGCAATAGATATAAAAAAAATGAACCAGAAAAAATTGTTTACATCGGAAAATGTGATTATATAATTTTGTTTACTGTTGCTATGCTAGTGTTAATTGGAATTATTATGATCTTTAGCGCAAGTAGTTATGTTGCTGGAACTCGTTCAGAATATAATTACGATACTTTTTTATTTTTAAAAAAACAATCATTTGCTGTTTTACTTGGTACTTTGCTTATGTATTTTATGTCAAATTTTAATTATCGCCAGCTAAAAAAATTTTCTTTTTTATTTTATATAATTGCAAACTCTCTATTAGTGTTTGTTTTGTTATTTGGTGTTGTTAAAAAAGGCGCTAAACGTTGGATAAATTTACCATTGTTTGGCTCATTTCAACCATCAGAATTAGCTAAAGTTGCCATAATATTATTTATATCTTTTTTAATTTCTAAAAACAAAGATATTTTAAAAAATTTTTTAGGTCATATTATTTGTGCAATATTTGTGTTTATAACAGTGATTTTAATCGCACTCGGAAATTTAAGTACAGCAATTATTGTTACGTTAATTGGTTCAGGTATAATATTTATTGCAAGTCCTTTCACAACTATATTTATAATCATAGGGTTTACTGGAATTTGTTCGTTAGTTAGTTATATTGCTTTTTTCGCAAAAAATTTTCGCGGAGCTCGTTTTGCTGCATGGTTAAATCCGTTTAGTGATCCTACCGGAACCGGTTATCAAATAATTCAATCTTTATATGCTGTGGCATCTGGTGGAATATTTGGATTAGGATTAGGAAGAAGTAGACAAAAATTAGGTTTTATACCAGAAGCACATAACGATATAATTTTTTCTATAATATGTGAGGAACTTGGTTTCTTCGGTGCTTTAATAGTTTTATTATTATTTTCGATTTTAATTTGGCGAGGAATACACGTAGCATTAAATTCAACTGATCTGTTTGGAACGCTAGTAGCTTCTGGAATTACCATAATGATAGCGAGCCAAGCGATAATTAACATATCTGTTGTTACTAATTCTATACCCAACACAGGGGTTCCTTTGCCATTTATTTCTTATGGAGGAACATCTGTAGCGATAGTTATGATGTTAGTAGGAATATTACTAAATATTTCACGATATTCAAAAAAATAAAAAAATAAAAAAATAAAAAATAAAAAAATAATTTGACTAAATTTTTAAATATTTATTTTTTTGCTATATGATCTTTAATATTTTTGCAGCGATATATTCCTAAAAAATCAAAGTAGGCGAGATATTAAAAATCTAATTAATATATTAATATTATTTATAAATAAATTCTCTCTTAAAATTCACAAAATTTATAAGATATAATAATAATACTTATATTAGATATAATGGAGAGGATTTTTTGATGTGTGGTATTGTTGGATATACAGGTTTTCAAAATGCTACTGAGATATTGATGAGTGGATTAAAAAAATTAGAATATCGTGGTTATGATTCCGCTGGTATTGCTCTTTTAACAGATAATATAAATACTATTAAATCTCAAGGGAGAGTAGAAAATTTAAAAAATATATTAGATAAAAAACAAAATAACGATTCTAAAATTGGAATAGCACACACACGTTGGGCGACACATGGAAATCCGTCAGATTATAATTCTCATCCGCATAGCAGTCATGATTGTAAAATTTGTCTAGTTCATAATGGAATAGTAGAGAATTATTTGGATTTAAAAAATAAAGAACTCAGCGATTTAAGCGAAGATTGCATAAAGTCTCAAACTGATACCGAAATATTAGTTCATTTGATAAGAAAGTTTTATGATGTGAATAGAGAAATTAGCGAAGAAAGTTTTCTTGATAGTATAATCATGTCACTAAATAAAGTTAAAGGTTCTTATGCTTTAGCAATTATTTGCGACGACTTTAAAGATAAAATATTCGTAGCAAGAAAAGATAATCCATTAGTAATCGGATCAGGAAACAAAGAAAATTTTCTAGCATCAGATTCCACAGCTATTTTAAATTATACACGAGAAATTTATTTCTTAGAAGAAAATAAAATCGCAATAATTTCACCCAACGAAATAAATACGTATGATTTTAATAAAAAAAATGTTAATAAAAAAATATTTCATATTGATTGGAATATAGAAGATGTAGATAAAACTGGTTATGATTCTTTTATGTTAAAAGAAATTTTTGAGCAACCAAAAGTTATAGATAATTTTTTGAATATAAACTTAAATAGTGATTTTTTAAAAAATATTGGACTAGAAAAAAAATATTTAAAAAAAATTAATCATATATACATAATAGGTTGCGGAACGGCATATCACGCTGGTTTGATGATTCTTAATTTATTCAGAAATATCGAAGGACTCAGTGCATCGTGTGAGTTTGCTAGTGAGTTTAGATATGAAAACCCTGTTATAGATAAAAATAAATTAGTAATAATTATATCTCAATCAGGTGAAACAGCAGATAGTTTAGCAGCGTTAAGACTCGCAAAAAAAAGCAAAGCCAAAGTTTTAGCTGTAGTAAATTCAGTTGGAAGTAGCATATCGCGAGAAGCTGACTATGTAATATATACAAATGCCGGACCCGAAATTGCTGTAGCTAGTACAAAAGCATTTACTGCTCAAGTTTTAGCACTATATGTTTTATATTTAAATATAAAAAAAATATTAGCAAAAGAAAATGATGGTAAATGCAAAGAATTTGAACTAATAGAAAAAGATTTAAAGAATCTTTCTCGTAATATCCGAAGTGCATTAAAACAAAATAACAAAATCAAAAAAGTAGCAAAGAAATATTCTAACAGCAAAAATATGTTTTATATAGGCAGAAATTTAGATTATATTATTGCGCTTGAAGGATCGCTAAAACTTAAAGAAATAGCGTATTTGTTTTCACAAGCGTATGCAGCTGGAGAATTAAAACACGGTCCTATTGCATTGATAGACGAAAATATTTTAACGATTGGAATAGTTACTCAAGACAAAATTCGAGGAAAAACGTTGAGTAATTTAAAAGAATGCAAAGCGCGAAATGGGATAATATTTTTAATCATACCTGAAAAATTTTTAGACGATGAAATATTAGAAATGGCAGATGATATTATTTTAATTAAAGATATGCACGAAATTCTTTTGCCAATACTAGCGAATGTTGTTTTACAACTTTTTGCTTATCATGTCGCTAATATTTTAGAAAGAGATATAGATAAGCCAAAAAATCTTGCAAAATCAGTTACAGTAGAATAAATTTATTTTTTATTTTTTTAATATTTTTTTATATAAGAGATTTAGTATTAGGTGGTTTTCTAAGATACAATGGCGAATAATTTTATAGAAACAGCAAGTTTTATTCATGAATATATAAAAAAAGATTTAAAAAAAACAAGCGAGCTAGTAACAAGATTTCCACCCGAACCTAATGGATACCTGCACATAGGACATGCAAAAAGTATTTGTCTTAATTTTGGTCTTGCTAAAATATACGATGGAAAATGTAATTTAAGACTTGATGATACCAATCCGGCTAAAGAAAATAGAGAATATATAGACAGTATAATCAATGATATAAAATGGCTTGGTTTTGATTACGGCGAAAGATTATTTTTCGCATCGGATTATTTCGAAAAATTTTATGAATATGCTATTTATCTAATAAAAAAATCAAAAGCATATGTTTGTGATTTAACACCAGAAGAAATAAAAAAATTTAGAGGAAATTTAAATGAATCAGGAAGAGAAAGTCCATATAGAAATAGAATAATAAAAGAAAATTTAGTTTTATTCGAAAAGATGCGTAATGGTGAGTTTGAGGATAGTTCTAGAACGTTGCGCGCAAAAATAGATATGGATTCTCCAAATATAAATATGCGTGATCCTGTTATTTATCGAATAGCAAGAATTTGTCATCATAATTCTAAAAACAAATGGTGTATTTATCCTATGTATGATTTTGCACACCCTTTGGAAGATGCGATAGAAAAAGTAACTCATTCTATATGCACTATGGAATTTGAAGATCATAAACCGCTTTATAATTGGGTCATTGAAAATTGCGATTTTAAAAAAAAACCGAGACAAATAGAATTCGCAAAATTAAGTTTGACGCAAACAATTATGGGAAAAAGATATTTAAAAGAGTTAGTAGACAACAAAGAAGTTGATGGATGGGATGATCCAAGACTTCCAACAATATCAGGAATTAGGCGACGAGGCTATACTCCAGATTCAATAAAAAAATTTTGTGAATCAATAGGTATTTCAAAAGCTGATAATAACGTAGATATTTCTTTTTTGGAACATTGTATACGCGATGACTTAAAATTAAAATCTAAAATTTATATGGCAATTCTAAATCCGTTAAAAATTATAATAGAAAATTATAGAGAAGATAATTTTGAATATTTAGATATAGAAAATCATTCTGCAACTGAGAACATGGGTAAAAGAAAAGTTTTGTTTTCCAAAGAAATTTATATAGAGAGAAGTGATTTTTTAGAAGATGCACCAAAAAAATTTTATAGATTAACAAAAAATCAAGAAGTTAGATTAAAAGGTGCATATTTTATAAAATTTTTAGAAGCCATAAAAGATGAGAATGGAAATATTTTAGAATTAGTATGCGAATATGATCCGAAAACAAAAAGTGGATCTAATTTTAGTAATAAAAAAGCAAAAGGAACTATTCAATGGGTATCTTGTAAAGAATTTATAAAAGCAGAAATTCGAGAGTATGATTATTTATTATTAAAAAATGGTAAAAAAAATCCTGAAACTCTAAAAATAAAAAAAAATTGTGTTTTGGAGTTTAGTACTAAAAATATCTTAATAGACGAAAGAGTGCAGTTCATGCGTCATGGTTTTTTTATAAAAGACTGTAAATATTGCAACGATGATAATATAGTTTTTAATAAAATAGTTGGATTAAAAAGTAGTTATAAATAAATGAAACTAATTTCTAAAATTTCTGTCTTATTTTTATTAATTTTATTATTTGTTTTTGTTTATAAAAAAAATTTTGATATTACTAATTTTTTTAGAGAAAAAAATAAAAAGATAATTAGCAAATTTGAGTATAGAGAAATTTTTACTTGCAAAAATAAAAATTTTTTTGTTATTGATGATAATAAAAGAATTAGCTATCGAAATATTAACGGAAATTTAATTTGGCAAAACAAACTAGAATTCGATTATAATTTTAGTTCGAGCGATAGTAATTTTTTGGCATTAGCAAATAATAATAAAATTGCATATTTTGATAAACGCGGCAAAATTTTTGATAAAAAAATAATAAACAAAGACAATGAGCGAATTGTATTTATTAAAATTAATAGATATGGCTCTCTTTGCTTTGTTATTAGAGAAGATAATGATTATCAAAATGATTATAAAGTAGTGTGCATAGATAAAAACAAAAATTTAATTCTGAATTATAAATTAAGAGAAGTTGAAAACAAAGAAAATATTTATCCAGTTTCTTGCGAGTTATCTTTTGACGAAAAAATTTTGATTATAAGTATTCTAGTTGAAGATGATATAAATATAAAAAATAAAATTTTAATTATAGATTTAGAAGATAATAAAAATAGAATTTCTAAAAGCATCGATATCAAAGATAATTTTATTTTTAATACAAAATTTTTAAAGAAAGATAAAATAATCTTTTTTGGAAATGAAGACATCATTTTAAATAAAATAGAAAGTGAAGAAAATATTAGAGAAATTTCTAGAATTAAACTAAATAATACAGCTTATAGATTAAATCTTAACGACAAGTACTTATTGATTGTTTTTAAAAATAATAAAAATATAATTTATTGTTACTGTTTAAGTAATTTAAAATTAATTAAAAGAATTAATTTGGGCAGCGAAATTAGTCGTTTAGAAAACAGTTTTGCTAATTTTTTTGTTGAAATCAATAATTTCGAAGGTAGCCAATTTATAATCATAAATAAAAATCTAAAAAACATTTTTGAATATAAGAGTGACAAAGTACTCGAGTACGTAATGTTGCCGAAAGATAAAAATAAAATTCTCGAATTTGGATACAAAACAGCTTGTACAATAAACAAAAAATACATAAATTATTTAAATTAACTTTTAAATTGTGTTGTTATCTAGTTTTTGATTCTTAATCTTAAGTTCTAGAGAACATCCTAAATATCTGAGATATCTTTTTATTTTAACTTTATCAAATTAACTCGTAATTAAAATATTTATTTTATAATCCTAAATTAAAAATCTCGAAGAAATAAAAAAATGTTAAAAATCATAAAAAATTTCATAAAAAAACATCAATTAGTTTTATATAGAGAAAAAATTTTCACAATTAAAAAATCAAAATAAATAAATAAACTTATTATCAATTTTTTAGATAGAAATTAGCTTATATAAAAATAATAAAAAATAAACCATAAAT
>JAISCN010000051.1 GCA_031265515.1 Clostridiales bacterium
TCAGAGCAGCAAACTCAGCATTCATGCATTCTGGCACTGTAAAGCCGAATATTTCTCCAATTCTCATTAAATACGCATCAAGGACTTCAGTATTAATAAAACCATCAGATCTGATGAAATCCTCATCTGATACAAACACTTTATAGAAGATTTGACCAGCTAATGTGTTTAACCCAATTTTTGATATATCAACATTATATAATTTTTTTATTTGATTTGCATATCCGCCATGCTCACCGTATCTTTTAATGTATCCCTCGTTCATTAAGTTTCCTCCGCTAGATAAATAATTTTATAAAAACAAGTTATACATTTAATGTTATATCGCTACCCGGCGGACCAGTTCTTTCATCTAATCCAGCTGGGCCTCCTCTTTCTCGAGCATGTACTACATCAGCCAGCACTTTTACGTGTTCTTGTAAAGCTTCTAGGTTTGTTTTTGAAAGATCCGGGATGTTAATGTTTCCATCTCTGGCAAGTTCTGTTGTAAGTTCAGCTACTCTAACCATATCGAACGGCGGCTCATTGTCTTTTAACCAATTCACAATCCGTTGATTTTCCGCTGTGCCCGGTGTAATACATTTCTCATAAAGTGCTTTAACGTCTGCATTAAATTGTTGCTGCTTATCAACATCGCCCTTATTTGTTTGTTGTCCAACAAGTTCAAGTATCTTCAAAAAGAGTTGCATAAACATCGCTAAAGCGTCTATAGGAGCTCTCTCGCTCATTAATTTTCCCTTCCTTATAGATAAGTAATTTATAGAAACAAGTTAAAATTTTTATCGCATTCATATCAAAAAAAGATACAAAAAAATTAACGACAACAAAATATCTGTTTCTTTAACAAAAAATATACTCTATTTTTAAACTTAAGTATTTTTTTATTTATATCTACAGAAATAAATAAAAAATATTATTTTTTTGAGACCCAGCAAAATAAACATTACAACTAACAAAACACAAAAATTTAACGTTAGATAATTGTTATGTTTTCTATTTTCAAATTTACTGTTATTAACTATGCATCATAAAATACAAGTTTTTATTTATTCAATAAAAGAAATTTCAGTTGTTTCAATCTGTTATAAATACTTAAATCTATTATAAAATTTTTATTTTTTATAATAAAACCACCAATGATATTCTCATCGATAATATTTTTCAAGATAACTTTTTTGTGAAACTTATTCTCTAAAATTGTTTTTATATCATCTAAAAAATTATCATCAACGTCATTAGCAAGTATAATTTCGATATAAATAATATTTTTTTTTTTGTAATACAGTTCGAGAAAATTCTCGATTATGACTTTTATGTTATTAATTCTATTTTTTCTAAGTAATAAAAAAATAAAGTTTATTAACAAGTCTATAGTAATAATTTTTTTTATCAAGTTAATCTTATCACTAATCAAAACACGTTTTGACTCAATAAAACTAGTAAAATGATAATCATTTAAAGCATAATTATTTAACAAATCTAATTCTTTTTTTATATCTTTTAATATTTTTTCTTCGTTAGCAATTTCAAATAACGCTCTAGAATAATTTTTTTCTATCATTTATTTATCTTTTTATTTTTATTATTTAATTTTTCTAATACGTTAAACGCATTTTTTAAAAAAACTTTTTTACTATCATTATCATTTTTAATTAATTCACTATTAATTGCCCAAGATACATTTATTATTTCAGATTTGATATCATCTTTTGCTTTTTCTAATTCTAGTTTTATACTCTCATTCGCATCGTTTAAAATTTCTTTAGCTTTTAAATTAGCTTCATGTATAATATCTTTTTTTATAATCACAGCATTTTCATTGGCTAGTTTTAAAATTTCTCTTTCTTTATCAGCAATATCGTTTATTTTTTGTTCGTATAACTCAACAAAAATTTCAGCTTGGCTTAAATTTTCTTGAGCTTTGTCTATGTTTTTTTTTATATTATTTTCTCTATCTTCAAGAAATTTTTTAACAGGAAAATATAAAAACTTTGAAAGAATAAAAATACACAATGTTACACTTAAAATCTGGCACAAAGCTTGAATTATTAACTGCGAATCAAAACCTATTATTCGATCCATTCTTGTCCCCTCTTAACACTATGCTAATAACACACTTATACTTTGATTAATTTAAGATATAAATTATTATATGACTTGTTAATTATTTAAATAAATTTATTATTTATAAATATTTTTATACTCTAAGCAAAAAAAATCATTTATTAAATCATAGTTAGAATTTACAAAACTAAACATTTCATGATTTTTATTAATAAAGAGATTTTCGCGCAAAACACAAAAACTTTTAAAAGCAATATCTAAAAATCTAAAATTTATGCTTTTTTTTACTTCTAAAATATTTAATAATTCGTTGCCTAAAAAATAAGGCGAGATTTCTTTTATGTTTAAATTTTCGAAATCAAAATTTCTGAAAATAATAAATGGTGTATTATAAATACTATAATAGTCTTTTGTTGACCATTCTGATACATCGTTACTCTTGATTAAATCAATCTTTTTATAAAAATCGAAACCCGAATCAGCAATTATTGGCAGATGATCACCAAAAAAAACCAAAATGATTTTTTGATCCGCTGTTTTTAAAAAATTTATCAATCTATTTAATTCGATGTCGGCGTCTCTTAATCCTTCTACATAACATTCTAAAGATTCTATTTCTTTTATATTTAAATTATTGCCTTTAATTTTGATTTTAACTTCATTACTATATTTTTCTTTATTATACGGATAATGGTTTTGCATAGTTATTCCAAATAAAAAAAACAAACGATTCATATTTTTATTGCATATTTCTATAACATTATCAGTAAAAAAATTATCTGATATATACAATCCTTTATAATCAGGATCTTTGAAATCATCTTTGCTTATAAATTCGTCAAAACCAATTTTTTTATAAATTATATTTCTATTAAAAAAGTTGCCATCATAAGTGTGCAACGCAATTGTTCTGTAACCATTTTTTTTTAGAATTCTAGGAAGAGTTTCTATATTTTTGTTTTTAAAATAAATCTCAGGCTCTTGATATGGCATTGCAGAAGATTTTAAAAAATATAAAGCGTTACCAGTTAAGAATTCGTATTCAGTATTGCATGTTGAACCACCAAAAACAGGAACAATTAAATTACCATTTGTATATTTTTTTTGTAACTCATGAAAATTTTTTATAGGATCGCTGGAAAAGTTAACATTTGGCCATCTTGAAATATCGCAAAAAGATTCGCTCATTATCACTATAAGGCTTACATCTTCGCAGATATTTTTTTCTTTGTTCGGCAATTCTCTTTTTATTTTATATCTAAGTTTTTTTACGTATTCTTCGCTATAATTATCTGGTTTTAAATTTTTATTCTGTTCGTTTATTGTATAAAAACCTAATAAAAAACCGTATTTTTTATAAATTTGATTAGTAGTTAATTTTAAATATATATTAAATTTAAAAAAATTAGTAAGAAATAAATTTTGAGAAATATGTGAAAAAAATACTGAATAAAATAAAAAACAAGAAATAATAAAAAAACCTATACGTTTTTTTAAACTAAAATTAAAATCATATTTTTTATTTATTGTTTTAATAAATATCAATATTAAAGTTATTATCAATATTGATCCAACAATTTTATAATTTAGACTTAATTTATTATTGTTAAATTTTAGAAGCTTAAATAAGCTGTCATAAAATACAAAATCACTCGATGTAAAAACCCATCCAGTGATTTTCTTGCGATAAAAATTTACTGAATAAAATAAAAATAAGATAATAAAAACAAAACTACTAGATAAAAATAGATTATTAATCAAAAAAAATAAAATCAAGACCAAAAAATAAATCGCGACTGACGACAATACAACATAATTAAATTGGTTAAATATTTTAGAATAAGCATAAATTATTCTATCTGAGTTTAAAATCTCTAGTGTTAAATAAACAAACATGCATATAAAAAATAAAACAGCCAAACCATAAAACTTATAATTTTTCAAATCAGACCCCCAAAAACTAAGGCCCAATTATAATATAAAAATTTTTATTTTTTAATATAATTATTCGCAGCAGTCACAAGGTGATTTTAGTTTGTTGTTAAAAAGATGTTTTTTGTCTAGACATTGTGATTTTAGAAGCATCAAAAGTTTTATCTGCAATGTTGCAAATTTTAAAGCTAATAAAATTAATGAACAAGTAAAAAAGAACTTAGATGTATGATTATAATCATGATGATCTTTAAACATTATTTTTATATCTCCTAGTTAAAATAATTTAAAATTTTATCGTTGATTAAAATTTATTTATTATCTCCTAATTTATCGCAACATTCTTTTTTATTACAACAACAAGATTTTAAAAGCATCAAAAGTTTTATTTTTAAAGATACAAGTTTTAATACTATAATAGCGAGAGAGCAAAAAAAGAAGAATTTTGATTTGTTATTTTCGTGCTGATGTCCGAACATAATTTACCTCCTAATTTCAAAAAATTCTAGACAATTCTAGATAAGATTTATTGTTTCTTTTTTTTGATTAATTATTCGCGTATAAAAAAAATAACTTTGTAATATTTGCTCTAGAATCAAGAATCATCTCGTTTATTTTTTCACGCGAATTTTCATCTATAAATAAATAAGATAGTTTGCTACACAATTCACACATATTTTCTTCTCTAAATATATTATTCATCAGAATTTCTTTTATATCTAAATCTTCATCTACTACAACATTATTATTACAAAATAACTCTAAATCACAAATTTCTTTATTTAGTAATTTAAAATATATTTCTCGCAAATAAATACTATGCTTTATAAAATCAAAATAAATTTTTCTAAATAATTTTTCTCTATTAAATTCACAAAAATTGTTTTTCAAAAAGTTAAACTCTGAAATCGACGTTTCTTTATTTTCCAGAACACTTTTTATTAAAACCAAGATTTCATTACATGCATCAATTTTTTGCAACCAGAATCCCCCATAGAAATCACGTATAAGCAATTAATATTAATTTCTATTTTTTTTATGTTAAAAAATTTTTATATTTCGAATCATTTTTTATTGAGTATTATTTTTTCAGCGCTATCTTATCATTCTATAGCATTATCATCAATCATGTTTTGATTCTCAATTTTCCATGTGTCAGGTTTGATTCCTTCAAAGCTAAAACTAGAAACCTGAAATTAAGTGAAATTGTTTCTTTTTATGAACAATTGATAAGTGACGATGAATTTAGAAAAGAAGTCTGTAAACATAAAGAAGCGGCAGTAAGAATGAAATCTAGATTGTATAATGATGAACGAGAATAAAAGATTAAAATAACTAAAAATTCTTTAAGAAAAGGATTGAATATATGTGTATATAGTTCTTGAAACAATTGATCTTTCCGTCGAGAAAACAGAAAAACTTAAAAAAATCATGACTAAAAAATAAATACACGATAAAATGCTAAAATAAGTAAAGTAATGATAAATGACAAAGGAAAATTATTATACAATCTCATGATTTTGAAGAGGTATTAGAATATCTTATTAATAATAATTTTAGCGAAAATATTTCTAACTATTTTATGTCTTATTCAACTGAATTTAGAGAAGAAGTTATAATACTTTGCGTAGAAAGGTGCTTACATGAAATTAATTTGCAAAGCTGCGGACATTGCGATGGCGATGCCGGACGTTGCAATGTATATTTATCGTTAATTTATCGATTGTTAACAGAATTTTCAGATGAATTTAGGATAGAAATAAAAAAGCAAATGTTTTTAAGACTTTTACAATATGTTGATTCATCTCCTTTTATTGAAATTAGAAAATTATTAATGTTAACAGTAAAGTCGTCAACATGCGAATCCCAATCAAAAATGATATCAGAAATTATTGCCCACGACCATCATTCTTTGTATTTTCTAATGTTCAAAGAATTATCCGTTGAGCGCTTAGAAATGTCAGTATTTGAGTATTTAAAATTTTTTCCTCAAGGTTATGATACTAGTAAAATTATTCATTTTTTAAGCTCTGCTACAATTCATTGCGAGGGATTGATAATAAGATTGGTATCTAATCATGATTTTGCAAATTGGTTGATAGAATATTGTAGTAAAAGAGATTTGTATAACAGTACAATTGTGTATCACAATTATCTGAAACTTTTAAATTATCTTCCGGAAGAGTTATATTATAGCACTTCAGCGGAAATTTGTAGATATATTTATAAATATTACAATAGATATTGTACTGGATGTGTTGATAGAGATTATCTAATTGAGATGACGGTAAGGGGTTCAAAACCAAAAATACAAATAAAATTGATGATTTATTTCATGACTAATTTATACTTGAGAAGTATCTTTCTAAGTAAATTAGACTTATATCAAAAGTTGCTAGAAGTGTTATCGGAAGAAGATCAAAAAAATGTGATGCAAGTGATAGGAGCACGGATAAAGAAAAAGAATAATCTAGTTGTATCGCGCGGTATTCTTGTAAAAGATGGAGTAGTTCGCTCAGCAACACAATTTCATAACGAATTAAAGCAATGTAGAGTACAAGAATTAAAAGAACAACGAGAACAAAAAAACAAGACATTTCAACAGCGATGTCAAACAAATAAAAAGAAAATTTCTTTGCTTCTGTCTTTCTCGCCATTATTGGGATCTGGTGGAATTAGTTTATTGATATATAATATATTATATCCTATTTCAAATATTCACTTATATCGTTTAGCGTTTGCTATGCCGTCTCTTGCAATAATAGCGTGTCTTTTGTTTTTTGTTTGTGGTATGCTGGCTCATACTAATTATCGTAATCGTCCTGATGATCCAATGTTGTTTTCTTTTAAGTATTCAAGAATAGAATTAGAACTCACATGAACAATAATTCCATAATGTAAAATTTTAAAGTGTTAAAAGACAAAAAAATTAATCCAAAAAAATAATACTGTATGAAAAAAAATGCTAAAATGCGTAAATATTTAAAATATAAAATTAATTGGTTATTTCAATATTACTGCACTACTGTAGTACGAAAGTCGAAACTTTATGGAGATTACTGCCACTGCTATTATTACTTAGAGTTCAGCATCTTTTTCTGATCGTTTTTGATGAGACGATTCTTTATTTTTAAGAAATTATTATTTCTACATTTTCGTATGCTTCTATTATGTCAAGTTCTTTTATGTCATTAAATTTATCTATCATTAATCCGCAATCGAATCCTGATGTAACTTCTTTAGTATCGTTTTTTTCTCTTTTTAAGCTAGAAAGTTCACCAGTATAAATAATTTTTCCGTTTCGTAGCACTCTAACTTTTGAATTTCTGGTTATCTTACCGTCTATGACATGTGATCCTCCTATTGTTCCCAGACTAGATACTTTAAATAATTTTCTAATCTCTACATGTCCTATCACTTTTTCTTCGTAAATAGGATCTAACAAACCTCGCATAGCTTTTTCTATGTCTTCTATTGCATCGTATATTATTTTATATAATCTAACGTCAATCTTTTCTCTGTCAGCTAATGATTTTGTAAATGTATCTGGACGAACATTGAAACCTATAACAATTGCATTCGAAGCGCTTGCAAGATTTATATCGGACGCATTTATGGCTCCCACAGCAGCATGTATAGTTTTTACTTTAACATTATCGTTAGATAGACGTTCTAAACTATTTTTCAAAGCTTCTAAAGAACCTTGAACGTCTGCCTTTATAATTATATTTAAAACAATCATATTTCCAGCTTGTATGTGTAATAGCAGATTATCCAATGAAATTTTCTCGACAGTATGTTTAATTAAAGAAGTTTTGTTTTTATTTTTTATCGATTGAGTAATTTGTTTTGATTGTTTATCACTATCTGTAACGTAAAACTTATCACCTGCCAATGGAACTGATGATAAACCTAGAATTTCTACTGGTGTTGATGCTGTTGCTTTTTTTACACGATGACCTTTGTCATTAAACATAGCACGAATTTTCCCGTGAGAATATCCCGCAACTATTGGATCAGAAATTTTAAGAGTTCCTTCTTGAACTAAAACAGTAGAAATTATACCTCTATTTCTATCAAGTTTTGCTTCTATAACGATTCCAGATGCGCTAGTATTCTCAATTGATTTTAACTCTTTTAATTCAGCAACTAGAATTATCATCTCTAATAAATTATCTATTCCAATATTTTTTTTTGCAGATATCGGAACACATATTGTTTTTCCGCCCCAGTCTTCAGACAATAAATCATATTTAGATAATTCTTTTTTTACACGATCAACATTAGCGTCATTTTTATCGATTTTATTTATAGCTATAATTATTTCAACACCTGCTGATTTAGCATGATTTATAGCTTCTATTGTTTGAGGCATTACACCATCATCTGCAGCAATAACTAATACAGCAACATCAGTTACTTGAGCACCACGCATTCTCATTTCAGTAAATGCTTCATGTCCTGGAGTATCTAAAAAAGTTATTAATTTATTATTTATATTTACAGTATAAGCGCCAATATGTTGTGTAATTCCACCGGCCTCAGTTTCTATAACGTTTGTATTTCTTATAGTATCTAACAATAATGTTTTTCCGTGATCAACGTGTCCCATAACAACTACAACCGGTGGTCTTTCAACAATTTTTTTTTCTTCTTTTATATTTTTTTTATTTTTATTAAATTTATTTTTTTTATTATTCTTTTTCTCCTTGTCAAAAGTTTTATGTTCTTTGATCAACTTAATTTCTGTATCAAACATTTTAGCTATGTTATTTGCTATCTCGTGATCTATAATTCTATTTTGATCATACATCAAACCTATAGATATCATTTTTTTTATTAATTCTGATACAGAGACTCCTAATATTTCTGCTAATTCTAAAACCGTTATATTATTGTTTATCTTTATTACTTTATTATTATCATTTATATCGTTATTTAAATCTTTAAATATATTTTCGTTATTTTTTTTATAAGAATTAACATCTATTTTATTTTTGTTGTGATAGATTGAGTTGTTATTATTAATATTATTATTGGTCTTTTCAATTTCATTTGCATTCACGCCGTTGTCATAATCATTTTTTTTATAAATATTTAGTTTTTTAGAATTATTTTTGTCGCTAGTAAATATTTTAATTATTTTCTTAGCGTCGTTTTCTTCAATAGAGCTCATGTGAGAAGTTGCGCTTATGCTATTTTTTTTTAATATATCTAATAATTCTTTGCTTGTTATATTTATTTCTTTTGCCAAAGCATGAACACGTATATTATTCAAATAAGAACCTCATTTTTTATTAAGTCGTAAATTATTGACGCTTTTTTATCGCTAAAAGAACGTTCAAAGCCACGTCTTTTTTTAGCTTTTTTCAAACAATCCATAGACTTACATAAATAAGATCCACGTGCTTGAATTTTCTTATTAAAATCTATAATAAATATATTTTTATATCTAACAATTCTCAATAAATATTTTTTTTTAAGCATATTTTCGCAACCAACGCATTTTCTTAAATTGACTATTGTTTAATCATCCTCAATTTCACTTTTAATTTCTTCAAATTGTTCTTCTGTTTTAACATCTAGTTTTACACCGACTAGTTTTGATGCAAGTCTTACGTTTTGCCCACCACGACCTATGGCTAAAGAAATTTGATTCGACTCAGTTATAACCAAAGCTTCACTGTTGCTTTCGTTTAAAATAACTTTTTTTACTTTGGCAGGACTTAAAGAATTTTTAATAAATTCAGATAAATCTTTGTCATAATTTATTAAATCGATTTTATCTCCATTAATCTCTTTTAAAATAATATTAATCCTTGCATTATTTTCACCGACACACGCTCCGATTGCTTCTATATCATTTCTTTTAGATAATAAAGCTATTTTAGTTCTTTTTCCGGCTTCCCTCGATATAGATTTTATTTCTATTATTCCTGATGATATTTCAGGTATCTCCTGTTCAAATAGTGCTTTAACAAAATTAGGGGTTGATCGAGATACTAAAATAGTTACTCCTCTAGAATGTTGTTTAATATCATCAACATAGACTTTGATTCTATCTTTTGTAATAAATTTTTCACCATTTATCTGTTCTCGTGTGTGCAGAATAGTTTCTGTATCTCCAAGATTAATCAAAATATTTCCTCTGTCATCAATACTTTGTACTATCCCGTTTACTATTTTTCCAATTTTTTCTTTAAATTTATTATATATAACATTTCTTTCTAATTCTAATAATTTCTGCGATATAAGCTGTTTGGCAATTTGAGCTGCCATTCTTCCAAAATCATTAGGAGTAGAATCTATTTTAACAACTTCACCTATTTTACTATCCAAGCTATAAATCAAAGATTCGCTAAATCTGATTTCTTTATCGATATTAAAATTTTTACTATCATCTGGTACAATCTTTTTTATAACATAAACGCTTATTACTCCCGAATCTTGATCTATGTCAATATAAAATTCTTGATTATAAAAATTTTTTTTAAATGCGGCTACCAGAGAAGTTTTTAAAGCTGTAAAAATTAAATCTTCGTCTATTTTTTTTTCTTTTGCAATTTGCTTTATTGCACCAATTAACTCGATATTCATTAAATTTTTTTCTCCATAGTTAAAAAATAAAAAAGTGAGCAGTAGCTCACTCAAACTTTTTTATAATATCACTAATTATCCAAATTAAATCTAATAATATTAATATTTTTTGTATCATGAATTAAAAAATAAATAAATATCACGAAAATTACTTTGAATTGTGTTTAGAGATAATAAAATGCAGTATTTATACATAAAAACAATATTTTTATTAAACTTTATAAAAATTCACAGTGAAATTTTTGTTAAATCGTATGAAGTTTTTGATAAAAAAACTAAATCTTGCTAATGATATTTACTATAATAAAAATAAAGAACTGATTTTTAATTAAGAATACGATAAGCTTTATGATGAGTTGTTAAAATTTGTTAAATCGTATGAAGTTTTTGATAAAAAAACTAAATCTTGCTAATGATATTTACTATAATAAAAATAAAGAACTGATTTCTAATTACGAATACGATAAGCTTTACGATGAGTTGTTAAAACTAGAAAAAAAATTAGAGATAAAATTTTCAAACAGTCCTACACAAAATATCGGATTTAAAGTCATGTCTAACTTAGAAAAAGTTAAACATGATTTTAAAATGTTATCTCTAAACAAAACAAAAAATATTTTCGAGATAGAAAAATTTTTAGGCAATAAAATTGGAATGCTATCATATAAGCTCGACGGTCTGACAATAATTTTAAAATATAACAATAAAAATCTAGAAAAAGTATTAACGCGCGGTAATGGAATTATTGGTGAAAATGTTACGCATAATAAAATTATTTTTAAAAATCTTCCAGAAAAAATAAACTTCGATGGCGATCTAATAGTTCGTGGAGAAGCTATTATCTTAAAAAGTGATTTCAAAAAAATAAATGATATCGATGAAAAAATAAAATATAAAAATCCGAGAAATCTTTGTAGCGGAACTATAAGAACTTTAGATACCAAAAATATTTTGAATCGGGATATATATTTTTTCGCATTCGAAATGCTAACTCAATCTAATTTAAATTTTAATAATTCGAAGAGAAACAAACTTGAATTTTTAAAAAAACTAGGCTTTGATATCGTGATTAACAAATTAGTTGATCAAAATAACATCAAAAAAAATTTAGATATTTTTTTAAAAAATCTTGAAACTTATGATTTTAATGCTGATGGTTTAGTTTTAACTTTTGATGATATTAAATTTAGTGAATCTTTAGGCATCACAAGTAAATTTCCAAAAGATTCTATTGCTTTTAAGTGGAAAGACGAAACAAAAGAAACTAAATTAAATAACATAGAATGGAAAAATTCTCGGTCTGGAATTATAACTCCTGTTGCAAATTTTGATTCAGTAGATATCGAGGGAACAAAAGTATCAAAAGCTAGTTTACATAATTTAAATATGATAAAAGATTTAAAACTCGGAATTGGAGATAAAATTAAAGTCTATAAAGCAAATATGATAATTCCGCAAATATCTGAAAATTTGACTCGAAGTAATAATATAAAAATTCCGGAATTTTGCCCCGCTTGTGGTCAAAAAACTAGAATAATAATTAACAACAAAACAAAATTTTTAATTTGTGAAAATAATTTATGCATAGAAAAAATCATAGCTTCACTAGAACATTACACTAGTCGAGATGCGATGAATATTACAGGTTTATCTACTGAGTTAATTCGTAGACTTGTCGATAAAAACTTTTTATTTAATTATTTCGATATATATAATTTAAAAAATCTTGAACAAGAAATAATTTATTCTGGAGTATTAGATAACAAAGATTTTAGTAAAAACCATAAACTTTATAAAAATTTATTAAAATCTATAGAAAAATCTCGTGTAGTTCAAGCTTATAGATTTTTATATTCCTTAGGAATAGATAATGTTGGTTTAAATGCATCAAAAATTATCTGTGAAAAATTTAACAATAATATAAATTTAATTATTGATTCTGATTTAGAAAATTTAATTTCTATAGATTCAATAGGTGAAATTACAGCGATATCAGTCATAAATTATTTCAGTAACAAAAAAAAATTAAACGTAATAAAAAAAATATTGTCCGTAGTCAAAATAAAAAGCTAATTATTTATATTTAGTGTGTGATTAGATAATATTTTGTCAAAAAATAAAAAATTAGAAATTATCTCAGAGAACCATATTTTTTAGATAAGTTAAAAAAACAAAAATATATCTACATGGAGTCTAAATAAAAAATACCATCAAAAATTTTTGTTGCCGTTCCGGTCATAAAAATATTGTTTTTATCTTGATAGTTAATTGTCAAATCGCCTCCAATGTTTTTAACTAAAATATCTGTGTTTGTCTTGCAATAACCATTTAACACTGCCGCTACAACAGAAGCGCACGATCCGGTTCCGCACGAAAAAGTTTCTCCAACTCCCCTTTCCCAGACACGAATTTCTATGTTATTATTATCTATTATTTTAACAAATTCTACATTTATTCCATCAGGAAAAGCTTTGTGATGCTCAATTAATTTTGCTTGCGATAAATCAAAATTTAAATCATTTTTAAATATTACACAGTGATAATTTCCTAATGAAACACACGTAATTAAATATTTATAATTATTGATATACAAGTTTTCTGAAACTATAAAATTATCTTTATTATTTTTTTTTAGTTCTATAAAATTTATATTCACAGGCATTAATTTATAATCCATTATAACTTTTCCCATATCGACTTTAACTTTTGAAATGGATTTATTGCAGTCTTTCTCTATCCACACTTTTTTTATCCCGCTTAAAGTCTCTATATTAAAAATATTTTTATTAATTAAATTGTCAAACATATATTTAGCAACGCAGCGGATAGCATTGCCGCACATTTTTGCTTCACTTCCATCTTTGTTAAAAATTTTCATAGCGGCGTCAGCAATATTTGAATTTAAAATAAAAACGATCCCATCAGCACCAATTCCTATGTTGATGTTGCACAATTTATTTATATTTTTTATTATCAAATTAATTTTTTTGTTATTATTTTTATTGTTTAGACAATCAAAAATTATAAAGTTATTCCCACAGCCATGCATCTTTGTAAATTTTACTTTTCTAGAATCAATCATATATAAAAGATATAAAAAATAAAAAATAAAATTAAAATCAATATCAGTGAATATATTTTATATCTTCTCAAACATCTCTAAATCTCTTCTTCTTCACTCATTTTCTCGATAATACTATAAATATTATTGCTTTGAAAAATAAAATAACTAAGATTAGAGATGTTAGAATAAAAACAAAAATAAAATTTTAAAATTTGTCGATTTTATATTTTTTTATCTTGAGATTTCATAGCGCACAAAACATACAGCAAGGATATTTAATTTAACCAACATCTTGATAAAATAGATTTTATTATATTTATTTTTAGCATCTATAAAGTAATAATAAAAAAACATATTTTTGATTTTTACAAATAGAAATAAGCAGGATTTTATTTACTTGTGAGAAATTTCTATTGAGAAGATTGTTTTTGGTTATTTGTTTTTTTATTTTCGCTTTATTTTTTTTGAAAACAAAAATTTTTGCAGACGAAGCAATAGAAAACAAATTAGACTTATATAATAAAGAAACAAATAAAATCGACCTTATTATAAATAAAAACTTTGATAATGATTTGGGTATCGATATTAATTTAAAAAATCTAGCAAAAAAAGTTTTAATGCATGAAACCAATTTTTCAGAAGTTTTTGTTATTATAAAAAATATTTTTATAAAAGAAATTTTTAACACTAAACACGTAAAAAATTTATTTGCTATACTAATTTTATCGAGCTTAGTAAATAATCTTACTACTTCTTTTTGTAGCGAAAATAATATTGCTTTTTATGCTTGTTTTATTGTGGTATCCATAAATTTAATATCTGAATTTAGATCTATTATCTTGTTAACACAAAATTTTTTAGATAGTTTAATAAATTTGATAGAATCAAGTGTACCATTAATATTTAGCTTGCTAATAACAAATTTTAATAAAATAATTCTTAGCCCAGTTATATTTTTAACAACCGGGACTATTATTTTAATTATCAAAATTATCTTACCGTGTATAAATATCTTTTTTGTAATGGGATTACTAAATAACATAGGAGATAGAAAATTTCTAGAAAGTTTAGTAAATTTTATAAAAAAAACCTTAGAATATTCGTTAAAAATAATAGCATTTGTTTTTGTGAGTGTGATTTCGATAGAACGTGTTAGTTCAAACTTATTTAAAAACTTTTTTAATAAAAGTTTAAGAACAGCAATTAAAATCGTTCCAATTGTTGGTGAAACGTTTTCGGGCACTATAGAATGTATTTTGACTTGGTCGGAATTAATTAAAAATAGTTTTTTGTTAGGTCTGATAATATTAATTTTTTTTATATGTCTTGTGCCGTTGATAAAAATAATACTAGTCGGACTAGTATATAGATTTGTTGCCGTAATAACTCAATCGATAAATGATGAAAAAATATTTAAAAGTATAATAATTTTTTCTGATTCTTGCATTTTATTATTTTCGTGTGTTTTTACTTGTGTGATGTTTTTTATATTTAGTATCATTATTTTTTTAACACTGTGACTCGTTATCAATATGTTGATTAAATATTTACTAAAAAATAAATCTAGTCATTAATCTCATCGTTGACATAAATATAAAATCATTGCTATAATACGGCGCTGTTGTTATTTCTTAAAAAGGATGATTTTGTGGGAAAAATAATACTATATGAAAAAAAATTTGGTCAGAACAAACGCAAAGTTTTTGATAAAAATATCGATGATCCCTCTAGTATTCCCAATTTAATTGAAACACAAAAAGAAAGTTTTAAGTGGTTTATGCGATATGGAATAAAAGAAATACTGGATGAATTTTCTCCTATTGTTGATTCTTCGAAAAATTTAATACTGGAAATTTTGGATTTTACAACTGGAAAAACAAAATATAATACACAAGAATGCAAAAGATATGATGTAAATTACTCATTACCTTTAAAAATAAGAGTTAGGTTAATCAATAAAGAACAAGATGAAATAAAAGAACAAGAAGTTTTTTTTGGTGAATTTCCCATAATGACGGAAACAGGCACGTTTATAATAAATGGAGCAGAAAGAGTAATAGTTAATCAGTTGGTTAGATCACCTGGAATTTATTTTAATTTATCTTATGACAAATCCGGAAACAGTTTAGTTTCTGCAACTTTGATACCGAATCGTGGTTCTTGGATTGAGTATGAGACGAGCGCAAGCAATATTCTTAATTTAAGAATAGATAAAACACGAAGAATGCCTATAACTATATTATTGAGAGCAATTGGATATGAAACAGATGAAGAGATATTAAATTTATTAGGCGAAGAACAAAAAATTTTAAACGCGATTAAAAAAGATACTACTAAAAATAGAGAAAGTGCTCTTATGGAAATTTATAGACATCTAAGACCAGGTGAACCTCCGACAAAAGAAAGTTCTGAATTGTTATTTAAAAATATGTTTTTAGATACGAAAAGATATCATCTTGCTTCTGTTGGCAGATATAAAATAAATAAAAAACTCAGCCTAGAAAGTCTGATAATCAATAAAAAATTGGCCAAAAATGTTGTTAGTCAAGATGGAAAAATTATAGCTAAAAAAGATAATATTATTGATATTAATTTAGCGAAAAAAATACAAAACAATGCTATTGATCACATATTTGTTTGGAATAACGAAAACGAAGAAACAAAAATAATTGGCAACTTTTTTGTTGATAGTAATTATTATTTAAATAAATTCAATTTAGATTATAGAGATTTAGGATTAGAAGACAAAGTTTACTTTCCAGAATTAAAAAATATAATAGATGAAAATCCATCACAAGAAGAATTAATAAAAAAATTAAAAGAAAATAAAGATTTGTTATCTCCTAAAATACTAACTAAACATGACATTGTTGCATCTATAAATTACTCTCTAAATTTTGAGCACGAATTAAGTATAAAAGATAACATTGATCACTTAGGCAACCGTCGTATAAGATCAGTTGGCGAGCTATTACAAAATCAACTACGAATTGGCATGATACGAATGGAAAGGATCATTCGTGAAAGAATGACAATTCAAGATCTTGATGTAGTTACACCGCAAGCGCTCATAAATATAAGACCAATAACTGCTATACTTAGAGAATTTTTTGGAACTTCGCAATTGTCACAATTTATGGAGCAAACTAATCCACTTGGAGAACTAACACACAAGAGAAGATTGTCAGCATTAGGACCTGGCGGACTTTCGCGTGATAGAGCGGGTTTTGATGTTCGCGATATAAATAATTCACATTATGGTCGTATGTGTCCTATAGAGACACCTGAAGGTGCAAATATTGGTTTGATAAATTCTCTTGCTACACATGCTAAAATTAATAAATATGGTTTTATAGAAACCCCATATAGAATTGTTGATAAAAACGATATTAATGGCCCAAAAGTAACAAATGATATTGTTTATGTAGCAGCAGATGACGAAGAAAAATACGTTATAGCGCAAGCCAACGCCAAACTTAGTGAAGATAATTATTTTATAAATAAAAAAATATCAGGAAGATATAAAGAAGAAATAGGTGAATTTAGTGTTGAAGAAATTGATTTAATGGATGTTTCTCCAAAACAAATGGTATCAATTGCTACTTCGTTAATACCATTTTTAGAGAATGATGATGTTATACGCGCTCTTATGGGATCTAATATGCAAAGACAAGCTGTCCCATTAATTGAACCTGAAGCACCTTGTGTCGGAACAGGTATGGAATACAAAACAGGTTGTGACTCAGGTGTTAATATAATTGCTAAAAATTCTGGCATAGTAGAAAAAGTTTCTTCGGATGAGATAATCGTAAAAAATGAGTTTAATAAAAACGATATTTATAAACTAAACAAATACGCAAGAAGTAATCAAAGTACCTGTATAAACCAGAAGCCCTTGGTAACTATGGGCGATAAAATAAACACGAATCAGGTAATTGCTGATGGTCCATCTATGTCTAACGGAGAACTTGCGTTAGGTAAAGATATTCTAGTAGGATTTATGAGTTGGGAAGGTTATAATTACGAAGATGCTATTTTATTAAGCGAAAGATTAATATATGACGATGTCTATACTTCAGTACACATAGAAGAGTATGATTGTGAAGCTAGAGATACTAAACTAGGACCTGAAGAAATTACAAGAGATATACCCAATATTGGCGATGATATGCTAAAAGATCTCGATGAAGATGGAATAGTTAGAATAGGTGCTTTTGTAGAACAAAATGATATTTTAGTTGGAAAAATAACTCCAAAAGGCGAAACTGAATTAACTTCAGAAGAAAGATTATTAAGAGCTATTTTTGGAGACAAATCACGCGATGTTAGAGATACATCTTTGAGAATTCCTCATGGTGAGGGTGGTGTTGTTGTTGACGTAAAAATTTTCAAACGTGAAGATAAAGACGAATTATCAACCGGCGTAAATAAATTAGTAAGAGTTTATATAGCCCAGAAGAGAAAAATTTCTGTTGGTGATAAAATGGCTGGACGACACGGAAATAAAGGCGTAGTTTCTAGAATTTTACCTGTGGTTGATATGCCATTTATGCCAAATGGACGAGCTTTAGATATAGTTTTAAATCCTCTGGGTGTGCCATCTAGAATGAATATAGGACAAATATTAGAAACGCATCTTGGGCTGGCGGCTAAAGTTTTAAATTGGAAAATAGCTACACCAGTTTTCAGCGGAACAACCGAAAATGATATAGTAAATATTTTTGATTTAGCTAATGATTATGCAAATTTAGATTGGAACAATTTCGAAAAAAAATGGCGTGAAAGATTAGAAAAAAAAGTTTTAAATGATTTAAATAAAAATAAAAAATTAGGTTTAAATCTAGAATGGCACGGCATGAAAATACCAAACGATGGAAAAATAAAATTAAGAGACGGGAAAACTGGCGAATATTTTGATAATGCAGTTACTGTCGGATTTATGCATTATTTAAAATTACATCATTTAGTAGATGATAAAATTCATGCACGTTCAACTGGTCCATATTCTCTTGTTACTCAACAACCACTTGGTGGAAAAGCACAGTTCGGCGGGCAAAGATTTGGTGAAATGGAAGTATGGGCGCTCGAAGCATACGGCGCTGCTTATACTTTGCAAGAAATTTTAACTATTAAATCAGATGATGTTATAGGTCGAGTTAAAGCTTACGAAGCCATAGTCAAAGGAGATAAAATTCCTGAATCTGGAACACCAGAATCTTTTAAAGTTTTAGTTAAAGAACTGCAATCTTTAGCACTTGATGTAAAACTTTATACTAAAGATAGAACAGAAGTTGAGATAAGTTCGAACATTGATGAGGATGAAGACAATGATTTGTTAGATAAGAATCAAGATAATATAATATCAACGAAAGTACAAAACATTGAAGATGTTGTTTTGGATAAAAATTTTATAATTGATAGAAATAATAGCGATAGTGCTAATACTGACGATACTAACGATGATAGTTATGATTACGACGAAGATTATGAAGATTCTGCTGAAGATATGGATTTATCAAGAATATTTAACTTAGTAGAAGATTCGAATGATGATTTAAATGACGATGATGAAAATAATGATAATAATTATTAGATTAGAAATATAATGATTCTATTTTATTTTGATTTTTATTAAACGTTGGCGATCTTATGTATATTTTTTTTAATATTTGCGTAAACGTTATGCTTTTAAAAAGATACTGAAAAAGATAATAGATTTTTAAATTAGATTTTATTTTTATTTTTTTAATAAAATAATTTGGAGGAATTCTTTTTGACGAAAAGCGGAATATTAATCGATTCGATTAGTATTGGAATTGCTTCACCTGAAAAAATAAGAGCTCTCTCTACAGGAGAAGTAAAAAAGCCAGAGACTATAAATTATCGTTCTCTAAAACCTGAAAGAGATGGTTTATTTTGTGAAAAAATTTTTGGTCCGTCAAAAGACTGGGAGTGCTTATGCGGAAAATATAAAAGAATTAGATACAAAGGTGTAATTTGTGACAGATGTGGTGTTGAAATAACAACTTCTAGAGTTAGACGTGAACGTATGGGACATATAGAATTAGCGTCACCGGTTTCACATGTTTGGTACTTCAAGGGAGTACCCAGCAGAATTGGCATTATACTTGGTATGACATCAAGAAATTTAGAAAAAGTTTTATATTTTGCAAACTATATAGTTTTGGATCCAGGAAAAACTGATTTGCTTGAAAAACAAATATTAAGTGAGCAAGAATATCGCGAACTACTTGAAAAATATGATTATGATGACTTTGAAGTTGGTATGGGCGCAGAAGCAATAAAAAAATTATTAAAAAAAGTAGATTTAAATAAAGAAATAGAAAAAACAGAGTTAGATATGACTAAAGCGTCAGGTGCAAAATTAACAAAATTCATAAAAAAATTAGAAATACTAGAAGCTTTTGCAAATTCTGAGAATAATCCAGAATGGATGATATTAGATGTTTTGCCAGTCATACCTCCGGAATTAAGACCTATGGTCCAGTTAGATGGTGGAAGGTTTGCAACGTCTGATCTAAATGATTTATATAGACGTGTAATAAACAGAAATAATAGATTAAAGAAATTATTGGACTTGAGTGCACCAGATATAATAATAAAAAACGAGAAAAGAATGTTACAGGAAGCTGTAGATGCTTTACTCGATAATGGTCGTTGTGGAAAACCCGTTACTGGCGCTAATAGCAGGCCATTAAAATCTCTATCAGATTTATTAAAAGGAAAACAAGGAAGATTTAGACAGAATTTATTAGGAAAACGAGTTGATTATTCAGGAAGATCTGTTATAGTTGTAGGACCTAATTTGAGATTGGATCAATGCGGTTTGCCGAAAGAGATGGCAATAGAATTGTTTAAGCCATTTATCATGAAAGAATTAGTTAAGAATGGATACGCAAATAATATAAAAACTGCAAAAAGAATAGTAGAAAGACAAAGTCCTGAAGTATGGGATATGTTAGAAGATGTTATAAAAGATTATCCAGTTTTATTAAATCGAGCTCCAACTCTGCATAGACTTGGAATACAGGCTTTTAAACCAATTTTAGTAGAAGGGAGAGCAATTAAATTGCATCCATTGGTTTGTGTTGCTTATAATGCAGATTTTGATGGAGATCAAATGGCAGTTCATATACCGTTATCAGAACGTGCTCAATCAGAAGTTAAAGAATTAATGTTAGCAACTAAAAATTTACTAAAACCGTCTGATGGAGAACCGGTAATAGTGCCATCAAAAGATATGGTATTAGGAATCTATTATCTTACTTTTGAAAAAGAAAATCTTGATAAAAATATTTTTTATTCTGATGAAAGAGAAGCGATTTTAGCATACGAAAGCAATATAATTAGTTTGCATGAGAAAATAAATATCATGAAAAGTAAAAAAATAAATAATAAATATTTTTCTGGGATAGTTAAAACGACTGTTGGGAGAATTATTTTAAATGAAGTTATTCCGCAAGATTTAGGATTTGTCGATCGCGAAATAAAAGAAAATATATTAGATTACGAAATAAATTGTCTTGTAGATAAAAAAATAATGTATAAGATAATCAATCGTTGTATTGAAAAACACGGAACTGAAGTAACTTCTAAATTATTGGATAACTTTAAAGACTTAGGTTTTAAATATTCTACTAAAAGCGGAATCACTATATCTATTTCTGACATGAAAGTTGATATCAAAAAACAAGAATATATAAATAAAGCCGAACAAAAAGTCGAGATTATTTTAAAATTATATAAACGTGGAATGCTAACTGAAGACGAGAGATATTCAAAAATTATTCAGATTTGGGGAGAAACAAGTGAAAAAATTTCTAATGTTTTGTTTGCAAATCTTGATAAAGAAAACAATATTTATATGATGGCTGCTTCAGGTGCACGCGGTTCAAGAAACCAAATAAATCAATTAATAGGTATGCGCGGTTTGATGTCTGATCCATCTGGAAGAGTTATAGAATTGCCAATTAAATCTAATTTTCATGAAGGATTAACAGCATTGGAGTATTTTATATCCGCGCACGGTGCTAGAAAAGGGTTAGCTGATATGGCTCTGCGTACTGCTGATTCGGGATATTTAACTCGCAGACTTGTCGATGTTGCGCAAGATGTTATTACTAGAAAACATGATTGTTGTGAAAATCAAGAAGATATAGTTGGAATGTATGTTAGTGCAATAAAAGATGGTAACGAAATAATTGAAACTTTGTGCGATAGAATAAGAGGAAGATTTAGCGCTGAGGACATAATTCATCCTGATACTCGCGAAATACTAGTCAAAAAAAATAATTTAATAGATACGCATCTGTCTGATTTAATAGAAAAATTAGGTATAGAAAAAGTTAAAATCAGATCAGCTTTATCGTGCAAAACTAAAGTTGGTATCTGTACAAAGTGCTACGGAATTGATCCTGCAACTAATCATGTGATAGAAACTGGGCAAGCAGTGGGGATAATTGCGGCACAGTCAATTGGAGAACCTGGAACACAATTGACTATGAGAAATTTTCACGAGGGAGGAATTGCAAGCAGTGATGATATTACACAAGGTTTGCCACGTGTAGAAGAACTTTTTGAAGTTAGACGTCCAAAAGGTATAGCTATAATTACTGAGATAAGTGGTCAAGTCGAAATAAATGACGTTAAAAAAAATCGCAAAATATCTATCACAAACAATTTGGAAACACGTGAATATTTAATTCCGTTTGGGGCTCACATTAAAGTTTATAGTGGCGATATAGTAAATTCTGGACAAACTTTAACTGAGGGAAATATTTATCCGCAAGATTTATTAAAAATTAAAAATATCGAAAGTGTACAAGAATATATTTTAAGAGAAGTGCAGAAAGTATATAAATTACAAGGCGTTGACATAAACGATAAACATATAGAGATTATAATACGTCAGATGTTAAGAAGAGTTAAAATAGAAGACTCAGGCGATTCTAATATTTTGCCGGGAAATTATATAGATTGGTTAGAATACGAAGATATAAAAAAAGAAATGACGAAAGAAAATTTAAAACCTCCTATTGCTAATCGTGTGTTGCTTGGAATTACAAAAGCTTCTTTAACAACTGAATCGTTTTTATCTGCTGCTTCGTTTCAAGAAACCACAAAAGTTTTAACTGATGCCGCTATCAAAAACAAAGTTGATAATTTAGTAGGCTTAAAAGAGAACGTAATAATCGGTCAACTTATTCCAGCTGGAACAGGTTTATCTATCAAAAAAAATTAAAGATAAATATTATTTTAATAATTTGATAAATTATAGATTAAAATTTTTTTGAAAAAAATAAAAAACGACTTCGGATCAGTATTAAAAACGAATATAACTTAAAAGTCTGTAGTAATGAGATCACAAAAACAAAACAATAAATTATTTCTAAATTTTTTAATATTTATTTATGAGTTTTATTTTAAATATTTTTTTATGATATTTTAGTTTTATTCGTTTAATTTTTATTATTTTTTATAATTTTATGCATTAATAAAAAAATACGCACAAAGATCTAATTTGTTCTTTAATGTTTAAGATTTTATTAAAATTTCACAGGACAATTTATAGCTTTGGAGGAGAAATTAACTTTGCAAGAAAATATAGTAACTATGAAACAATTACTTGAAGCAGGTGTTCATTTTGGTCATCAGACACGTCGTTGGAATCCAAAAATGAAGAAATATATTTATTGCGCAAGAAACGGAATATATATAATAGATTTACAAAAGACTGTTAGAAAGTTGAGAGAAGTTTACAGAACAGTTGTCGATCTGGTTAAATCAGGCGGAAAAATTTTATTTTTAGGAACTAAAAAACAGGCATCTGATTCAATCAAAGAAGAGGCTTTAAGATGTGGAATGCCGTATATAAGCGAAAGATGGCTTGGAGGTACTTTTACTAACTTTGATACTATCAGGAGTCGCGTCTATCATCTGCAAAAACTTCAACAAAAAGAACAAGACGGTTCTTTTGATTTACTTACCAAAAAAGAAGCATCTATTTTAATTCATGAAAAAAATAAATTAGAAAGATATTTTGGCGGAATAAAATATATGGACAAAATACCTGAAGCTATATTTATAGTGGATACTAAAAAAGAAGAAATAGCTGTAAAAGAGGCACGAAGTGTCGGTGTTAAAGTATTTGCTATGTTAGATACTAATTGTGATCCTGATTTAGTTGATTACGCTGTACCTAGTAATGATGATGCAATACGCGCAGTTAGATTAATATGTGAAAAAATAGCGAACGCTGTTATAGAAGCTAATCAAGGCGAATCACAAGAATTGCAAGATAAACTAGAAAGCGAAAGCAGAAAAATTTTTTAAAACAAAAGATGCTTTTATAAATTAAAAAATGTTTTAGCAAGTCTAATACAAAAAATTTGAAGTCAAAGTTTTGTTTTTTTAGTAATAATTAAAATAATTTTAAGGAGGTAAAAATATTGAGCGTTAATGCTAGTTTAGTAAAGAAATTACGTGATATTACTGGTTCAGGTTTTTCGATATGTAAAGAAGTTTTATTAGAATCTAATGGAGATCTAGAACGTGCGCAAGACTTATTACGAGAAAAAGGACAACTTATTGCTTCTAAGCATTTTAATCGAGAGACATTCGAAGGTGTTGTAAAAACTTATATAGATCATAAGAAAAACATAGGAGTAATTTTAGAAATCAATTGTGAAACAGATTTTGTAGCTAAAAACGAAATATTTAATAATTTTATTTTTGAGATTGCTGCTAAAATTTGTGATTTGGAATTAAATACTGAAAACATAGACGAATTTTTAAAAAGCAGCTGGCAAGAAAACGATGCAACGACTACTGTAAGTCAAATTTTGAACCAAAAAATTGCTCTAATAGGCGAAAATATAATTATAAGAAGAATTGAAAAAATAAATGCTGGTGAAAATTTTCTTTCTAGTTATGTTCATTCTGGTGGAAAAATCGGTGTCTTATTAGAATTAAATAAAAATACTAATTCTGATTTAGATAAAGATCTATGTATGCAAATTGCTGCTATGAATCCAAAATTTTTGTCTTTTGAAAATATCCCCGAGGATTTTATAAAAAAAGAAAAAAATATTTTAATGCAATTGGCAATTAACGAGGGAAAATCACCAGAAATAGCAAAAAAAATGGTTGAAGGAAAATTAAAAAAAACTATTAAAAATTTATGCCTATTAGATCAAGAGTTTATTAAAGAATCAGAAATATCTGTTAAAGATTATATAGAAAACAGAGACAAAAATCTGAAAATAATCAAATTTATAAGATTTAAAAAGGGCGAACAAATAGATAGTTAAAAGATAACAAACAAAAGTTATATTCGCAAAAAAATTGTATCTGCAAATTTGTTGTTCGATTAAGCTTGCCGAAAATTATTAAAAATTTAATTAGAATAATAAAGATAATTTGAAAAATATAAATGATAAAGCCAAAATAAAAATTAATCGTATTTATATCTAATAATATCTTTAGGTGATTGTATTAATAAATTTGTAAGGGTTATAACCAATAGAAAAGATAATTTTTCAAAATGGTATACGGATATAGTTAAAAAAGCTGAGTTGGCTGATTATTCTAGCATAAAAGGATGTATGATTTTAAGACCTAACGGATATGCTATTTGGCAGATGATACAAAAATCATTGGATAAAACTTTTTGCGATATCGGCGTAGAAAATGTTTATATGCCTTTATTAATTCCAGAAAATTTATTAAATAAAGAAAAGGATCACATAGAAGGGTTCGCGCCAGAAGTTGCTTGGGTTACTCACGGTGGTAAAGAAAAGCTCAATGAGAAATTATGTATTAGACCTACTTCGGAAACTTTATTTTGCGAGCATTATAAGAGTATAATCAGTTCTTATCGTGATTTGCCAAAAACTTATAATCAATGGTGTAATGTCGTACGTTGGGAAAAAAATACAAGACCTTTTCTGAGAACGTCTGAGTTTTTGTGGCAAGAAGGACATACGGTACATGAAAATTTAGAACAAGCGCATGAAATGACATTAAAAATGTTGAATTTATATAAAGATTTTTTTAAAAATTATCTTGCATTGCCAGCTATAACGGGAAAGAAAACTGATAATGAAAAATTTGCGGGTGCCATAGAAACTTATTCGCTTGAGAGTTTGATGTTAGACGGTCAAGCGCTTCAAGTGGGAACTTCACATAACTTTGGCGATAATTTTGCTCGTGCTTTTGATATTAAATTCAGTGATAAAAATAATAAATTAAAATATGTTTTTCA
The DNA here is from genome assembly GCA_031265515.1 of Clostridiales bacterium. Classification (GTDB taxonomy): domain Bacteria; phylum Bacillota; class Clostridia; order Lachnospirales; family CAMVHY01; genus JAISCN01. The sequence goes on from JAISCN010000051.1 coordinate 25,941, forward strand.
AACTTCATTTGGTGTCTCTACTAGACTTATTGGTGCGATTATAATGACTCACGGCGATGATAATGGTCTAGTATTGCCACCAAAGATTGCGCCAATACAAGTCATTATAATTCCAATAAATTTTTTTAAAGACAAAAATATCTTAGAAAAATCGTATAAAATAAGTGATGATCTAAATTCTATAGGTTTAAGAAACAAAATTGATGTCAGCGAAAAATCTCCTGGATGGAAATTTAATGAATACGAATTGCGCGGAGTTCCGTTGAGATTGGAGATAGGACCAAATGATATTAAAAATAATAAAATTTTAATATCAAGACGTGACAATAGTAAAAAATATAATATTGCGATAAGAGATGCTTATAAAATCAAAGATATAGTTGAAGAAATGCAAAGAGAGATGTTTTTAAAAGCTGAAAAATTTCTAACTGAAAACATATCTTATGCTGAAAATATTGATGAATTTAAAGAAATTCTGAAAAACAAATCCGGTTTTATCAAATCAAGCTGGTGTAGCAATAGTGATTGTGAAAAATTTGTCAAAGATAATTTTAATATAACTCCGCGTTGTATAGAATTTAAAAATAATTTAATAAATAGAGAAAAAATCTCAAAATGTATTATATGTGGAGAAGAGAGCAATGATAATGTTTTCTGGGCTCGTGCGTATTAAATTTGGTAATTTCAAAAGCATCATGAGTATCTTGTTTAGTATTATATTCGATATGTTTTATTTTTTAATATTTTTTTGTTAAAGTTGGTCTTCGATTTTCACTTCTACTTGATTTTTTCTCAACATAGTTTTTGGGTCAGAGCTTTTTTCAATTTCTAATTTAAGACTTTCAGCATAGTTAATAGATTTTGTTTGAGCTCCTTTTTCGCCTTTGTTCTTGCGATAATAAGATATTAAAATCAGAAACATTTCTGAATCTAATAACAATTTAAAAAAGAATACTCTATCTTGATTATGTTTAAGTTCAAATAATTTTTCACGCAAACACTTAAAATTGTTGCGTCCTATGTGTGATTGGGTTTTAAATTGATAGAGTAATTCAAATATTCTTGGTTTATACATAATTTCTTCAAGTGGAAATTGCAAAGTACAAAAAAAATAAAAAACGTTTCTTTCAAAAGTGGGAAGGGATAAAATTTCTGAATCTTTACACAAGCTAGATTCGCTTTTTCTTTTTATTTTCCTTTGTCTTTTAGGTTCTGTTTGTTTTGTAACGTGCAAATTAATTTCTGGTGGTTGTTCTGCAACAAGAACAACTTTTTGTTCTAATTCAGGATTGGGTTCTGCAACAAGAACAACTTGTTTTGCGGCAGTAGAATTTATTAATTCAACTAAATCTTCTAAATTAGATTCTATGTTGTGATTGTTGTATATTGTACTACTTTGTATAAGTCTAATTGCTAAATCTTTTATGCGAGTTTTATGAGGAGCTAATCTTACTAATTCTATGACAAAAGGCATTGACTTAATTTTAATTTCTTCTATTGGAGAATTAAAACTAATACGTAAAATCTTTCTTGCAAGATTCTCATCGTTGCTAGTGATATTAATATTAGTTTTGGAAAAAATAGCTATTAATACTAACTTTAAAATATTGGTTACTTCTATAATTCTTTTATCTTTTTCAACATATGTTTTGCTAGATTGTGCTCTAATTTCTTTCATTCGTTTTGAAAACATAGGAAATTCAATCTTAAGATTGTACATGTTAGATACCATTTCTTGCAACACAGAAGGGAAAGCGCCAAAACGATGTAAAATATACAAGATATTTCCGCAGGATCTTTCATTTTCTTCTTGATAAAGTATTGTTGCTTGTAAACTTTTTTCTTGAACTTTGAATATGTCAGTAATTTCTTTCATAAAAATAAATTCTGTATTATAAATAAAGCTTTGTCGCGAAACAAACCAAAGCAGTTTATTAACAAACTCATCCCGTGTAGTGTTTTTTAAATCACGAAACGCTTCTAGAATCATTTCGATATTTTCTAAACTAATATTACATATGGCACATGTTATTTGTATATGCGCTTTAATTGAGTTAGCTAAATCTTCTTCTTTTACACGAGTCTCAAGCATAAATTTAAGTATGTTAGATTGATTCGAAAAAATAGGAATTATTATATCTGCGGGAATTCCAATTTTTAATTTTGCGATTAACTCTTCTATTTGTGTTCTCACATTGGAATTTTTGTTCTTTATTGAATCCGACATGTATTGATTCAATTGAATAAATTTATTAATTCTTGTTAAAGATTCTTCGGCCAAAGTTATAGTTTCTCTCAATGATTTTAAATAACTCGTTAGTTTTGAAAAATAAGGTCCTAATTTTTCTGGAAAAATCATTTTTGGGAATTTTAAAACTGTACTTTGAAACTTTTCCATTTCAAGATATTGTTTGTTATTTCTTAATTGACAATTGAAAAAATCTCCGAAGGATTGATTAGCTGCGTCAATCATCTGATTGAATTGATTATTTTCAATTCCTAAATGATCTTGATAATTAAGTAAGCGGAACGGCAAAAGTTTTTCTGACACTATATCGCCTCAAAATAATTTATTTAATATTACGAATCTAATTATAATTAAAAAAACATAAATCTTCAATAATTTTTATAATTCATTAAAAATTATATTTAATTATAATTTGTAATTAATTTACTTATTTTAGAGTTGTGATATTTTTCGTTTATTTATCAACATTGCGATGATTTAGCACAGATATATTGCTGGATTTATGATCGGTTTTTCGTTGTTGATTTTATTTTTTTAATCTTCTTTTATTACTTTTTCTAGTATGTCTAATGCGTCAATTATTATATCTTCGCACAAATATTCATTTTTTAATTTCGGACAATTTAAGTTTTTATATTTTTCTTTAAATTCACTTAAAAATCTAATTCTAGTAAGTTTAGCTCTATCTTTATCAAAAATTAATCCTAAAACTAAAATACATGCAATAAGACTACAACATATAGATTCGACGCCCAAACCACCATTAACAGCAGAAAGCATATTTATAATTTTATCGTTTATATTTAAATTAAATTTTTCTTGAGCAGCTTTTAAAATACATTGAGAACAATTCATTTTATTTCTAAAATGTTTTATAGCTGTTTCTTTCACGAAAAACCTCAAATTAAAATATTTATATAATAAAAATATTCTAAAAAATAATTTTAGTTACAGATATAAACAAACAGCTAATTTTTTTTTAAAATTTTTATTTTATGAGCTTCTAAATTTAATAGTGCTTGTATTGATTTAATCAATTCACTTTTAACGTTAATATTATCAGCTCCTTCTGTGACTATAACCACTCCTTGTATAATCGGTTCTATTTCTTTTAATATTATTGGTGTTTTATTTTCTAATAATATTTTTTTTGATTCTTGTTTTATTTCACGAATATCTTCATTTTTATATATTTCGTGAACATTGGTATCCTGTGCAATTACAATTTCTTTTGAATTGGCAAGAGTTATCATAACATTTATCTTTCCAACTCCGTTTACGTTTGATAATAAATTTTCCAATCTTCTTTCCAAAATCTGATCATAACGATCACTGTTTATGCTCGTATCTAATGTTTTGTCATTTAAAATATTTTTTTTATCATAAACTTGTTTTTTGCTTGGTTTGCTCAGAATTAAAAACATGATACCTAGACAAAAAATTATGATAACTTTTGAAAAAACTTTATTGTCGCGGCTAGTTAATAATTTTTTAAAAAATAAATTAATTATAAAAACCTTCTTTGCGATTATCTAGATAATTGTTATTTCAGTTATTGTTTTTTATAAGCGTTATATAGTTATCATCAAGTCCAAATAAAATTTTCAATAAATTTTTAAAATTATTTTTTTTATCATTACTTTCATCTGAGATAATTTTTATCTCGATCAATGTGTCTTTGTTACAGTAAATATCTAAATTATTAATCTTAAAGTCACATTCATTTGCTAAATCATAAATACTTTCTCTAAATTTACTTTCATAATTTATATTTTCATGATAGTCATGCAAATCCAAAATGTTATTTAATCTATTAAAAGAAAAAAAATTCTTGATATTGACTAGAGGAGATATTATTAGCAAAATAAAAATAAATCCCATAATCAAATTAATATATTTCTTATGAGCATTATTTTCATCGATCAAAATATTTATTAGCATTTCGAGGATCAAAAAAACAGTTATGTTTTTTAAATAACTAGAAACGGATTCGGACATGCTAAAAATTTATTTATTGATTTTAATTTTTATGTTTTTTAATTTAATTAGTAAAAAGCTTAGACGATAAAAACATAAAAAAATATTCACTAATTTTAACTTAAAACAAAATCTTAAGAAGAAAACTAGCGAAAGAAAATACGATAAAAAGCGATTATCATTCAACTGTGAGTTCGATAGATATAATTTAAATGTTTAAAGATTATAAAAAACTTTTGAATCATATTTGATTATTTTTTTATTAAAATTTTATAAACTTTTTTTATATTAACATTGTAAAATAAATTTATTTGTTTAAAGTTTTTCAATGAGGAGAAAGATCCATGGATGAAATACTAATTACTTACACACTAAATCTCGTTCCAGCAAGATTGGCAAAAATTGAACTTATAGAAAGAATCAGAGTATTCTTCGAAGTCTTTAGTGTACCGTTAGAAGAACAAAAAAACATCACAAATAGAATTTTATCTTTACACGGTAAGCACGCTCTAACACGTATTGAAAATGAAATTTATGAAATAGGTTGTCCTTTGAAAAAACAGAAGATCAATAGTTTGCTCGTCAAAGCAGCTCCGTTGTTAATTCCTTTACGCCAATTTTTTGAAGAAGCAAGACAACAAAATTTTCAAAATACGGAAGAAGTGCTTCGATACATTAGAGTAGTATATAGTGCAAATGCAGAGATGCTTAATTTTTTTATCAAATTCTTCAAATGCGATTCTTTTATACTGGCTAAAGAAGGTACTATAGAAAGTACAGAATTCGAAAGATTATCAACACAGTTCCAAGAATTTTGCGAACAGTTACAAACATATTCACAAAATATACCAAATAAACTGCAAGCGTTCTTTTTGTTTTTATATGGTTTTCCGGAACATCATCATCTATTCTCTGATTCTGGCCAATTAATTTTGTTGAGAACACATTTTAGACAACTTACACGAGAAATTTTTAGTGAAGTTGCTCAATGTGATTTATTTTTAACTATGTTAAATTTTTTTGACACATTTTCATTGAGATATAGATATCAAGTTTTCGATTATGTTGCTCGTTATATGGAATATTCCTATAATAGTTCGTCTATTGAAGAAAACCCCGAAACTCTTATCGAGTTTTTAATTGAGCATTTTCTTGTGGATCCAGATGATGAAAGAGATAATTTGAGATATGACAATTGTGAAGCATTGATTCATTCATTGGTAATTCTTGGTGTTATAAATCGTAGTCGCGAGGAACATACTCAACAAGAGGTTAAACAATGCCTAAACTCGCTTATTGGAGCGAATATTTTTACTAAATTTTCTCGAATAAGTAGAACCCTTCGTGAGACGCAAATCTTAGAAATGGGAAAAACGATAACTAAATATGAGGTTTTCTGTTGGTTAGATAAATGTAACGGAAGAATTAATTTAGAAGAGGCAAAATTAGCAACTTATGTCTTGAAAATTAAGTTTCCTACATTGTTAAGATTTTCTGTAGAATCAATTAAATATATCGAAGAATATTTTGAATTTGCATCAATTTTGCCAAAGTCTTTTTGCTTTAACGCAAAAATAGCACAAAAATACGTACCTAATATATCTTCAGAACTATTAAGCGCTGAAGAAGTAATATCAGAGACTGTACAAATGAAATCAGAAGTAAAAAGCATTTTTACGTTTCTTGGAAGAATGAAATCTTCGGATTTTTGTATATTTATAGCTTGCCGTACAGTTGGATATTGTAGTGATTATGAAATTGGTGATCTTGAAGATCTTGTAAAATATTATTATGATTTTTCAAGTCATGAGTTTTCGTTGCCAAAAAAATCGGAAGAACCAATTTTGTGAAGATTTGAGTATGATCTTATTTATTTAAATAAAAATTCTTTATTTATGCTTTTGTATTTTTTATTCTTGTCGTTCAATTTTAGTCCATTGCTAACTACTAAAAGTTCACAATTTTTTATAATTTTTAATATATTTGGCGTCAAAACCGATCAAAAAAATCTATACTTTTTTCTTTTGCAACTTGATCTATATAAATATATATATTAGTAAAACAGAGCACAGAATCTTTATTTTGCAAATAAAATCTTCACTTAATAAAATTAACAAAAAAATATCAAAAACAAAACTCAAGAAATTTTTTTATATCTTGAAAAAACCACAAAGCGACGATTTAAGAACAACCGCCGCATTACTAGAAAAATTAATTCACTCTATCGTGTTATTTAATACTTCATCCCAAAAAATTTCAAAAAAATTATAATTCTAAATTTGTTTTACATGATCCTGAAGATGATGCTTGTTCTGATATTTTTGGATGATTTTTTTGACAACAAATAAGTCTAGAAATAATAAATGCCATTAAACACGCAACAAGTATTCCTACTGCTGCCATTGCACCAAGATTCTTTAAGAAATGAAAAAGAGCTTCTCCATCTATGTCAGTCGGATAATACACCATTCCACGCATAATAACAACTCCTTTTAATTGATAAAAACTATTAACTCGACAGTATTAACACAAACAATTACGAAAAGCAAGACTTAATCTAAAAATCATTTTTTTATAAAAGCTATTATCAATGCGATCTTTAATTATTATTTTTTTGATCAAGTTGGCTAGTTCTTTGACCAATAAATAAATAATAAAGTATGCCAATTAATTCACATATTAAAAATATAATCCAAGTAAATTTTTTAAACTGAGCCATTAATAATATACATGAAGCAAAAGCCAGAATTGGGATAACTGGAAACATTGGAACTTTAAAGCTTTTTTCTAAATCTTTAAATTGTTTATCATATCTTAAAAATATAACACCGATAGATACTATAGCAAAAACAAATAAAGCGCAGCTGCTAACTAATTCAATTGCCGAGTCAAGACTTAAAGTATTAGCAGCTATAACCGTCACAATGGCAACAAAAATTGTTGCACGTACGGGAACCTTATTTTTTTCAGAAAGTTTAGATAATTTTCTTGGAAGTAAACCATCTCTGGAAATTGCTAAAACTAATCTTGTTCCTGCATATAAATTTAACAATGCTACAGTTGTCATACCGGCGATTGCGCCTACTGATATTATATTTGATGCCCAAGCTTTTCCAGCTATTTTCATTGCATAGGCAGCAGAATAACTTTGAATAGACGGATCTGCGAGATCTTTATAATTAACTATTCCAACTAAAACTGTAGACATCAAAATATATAAGATGGCTGCTGCTGCTAAAGATATTATAATACCAAGAGAAACATCACGCTTCGGATTTTTAACTTCTTCGGAGGTTGTCGCAACTACTTCAAAACCGAGGTAAGAATAAAAACTAGAAGCAGCACCTGATATTATTCCTAATAGCCCATAATGTTTTATTCCTGAGTTGTCTATTATTACTTTGGGAATAAACGGAAAAAAATTTTCTTTTTTAATAAAGAAAATTCCTATTCCAACAAAAAACATGATTGTAAAAAATTTTACAAACACCATAGTATTGTTTAATTTCGCTGAATCTTTCATGCCGCGAAGTAAAAAACCCATCAGCAATAATATTAATATAGTCGCGATTACATCAAATCTAGTTCTAAAATTTAAGTTAAACAAATTTTTAAAATAAGATGACCAAGCTACACTAACGACAGCGGTTGATATCATTGAATAAACAATAATTGACCAACCAACAAGCCATGCTATAAATTGACCAAAAGTACTATATGCATAAACATACGCGCTTCCGCCTATGGGTATCGTAGAACTAAATTCCGCATAACATAATGCTACTAACATACATACAAAAGCTGCTACTAAAAACGAAAGAATAGTAGCCGGTCCCGCGTATACACCAGCAATTATTCCAGGTGAAACAAATATCCCAGTACCAACAATTGCTCCGATACCTAATAAAATTAAACTAACTAGACTTAAATTTCTCTCAAGCAAGCTCTTTTTATTTAACTCGCTTGAAATATCTTTTCGCTTAAAGAAATTTTTAAACAATAAAACACCCCGATTTCTTTAAATATTTTTTAAACATAACAAAATTACTAAAAAACAACAAGTTATAACTATAAATTATATTTATTTTCAAATAAAAAAATGCTCAAGACCGGAATCGAACCGGTACGAAGTTTTAACTTCGCAGGATTTTAAGTCCTGTGCGTCTACCAATTCCGCCACTCGAGCCTGGGAGAGGAAGGATTCGAACCTACGAAAGCGATGCTAACAGATTTACAGTCTGCCCCCTTTAACCACTCGGGAACTCTCCCTTGTCAAAATCGTTTGTTGATTCTATTTTATATATTCTATTTTGTCAATAAAAAATATTTTTTAAAGTTATTTTTAGAATAGACTTTTTTGTTCGTGGTTTTATTTTTTTGATTAAAGTCCATAAACAAATAGCTAGAAAAAGCTCGCATTTATATTATAAGAAAATTAACAAGATATTATATTATGTTGTAATTTAATCTTATTTTTAAAAATTTAAACGCGATCTTTAATTTTATTATTTGTTAACCACGAAACCTTAGAAAATTTTTTAACACTTGGCTATGTCTTTAAAAGACTATAAATGATTCGTGATTTTGTTTTATTATTAATCTATGATTAGTTTTTAAAATTCTATCTGCATACACTACTCAAGTGCTAATTTTGATTTGTATATTAACAAAATATTTTTTTAAAGTTTTAAATAGTGTTTATTCTATATTTAACGTTCTTGAGTGCTTTTGTGTTTTGCTTTCGCAATAGCCCCAACGATAGATATAAATAAAAATAAAGCAGTAGAAAGAACCAGCATCTTAAAAATTAAACTGCTCGTTGATATTATATTGTTGTGTGACAAAAGACCTATTATTGCTCCTAAAGCTATTGAAACACCAAAAGATGTAAGAAAAAAATATTTTGCTTTATCTTTTGGTTTGTCTGAAAAATTTCTGTCTGGGAAATCTTCTTCCTCTGACTCAGGAGGAGGATAAATCGGACTGTCATCTCTAATTGTTGAAGGAAATAATTCATTTAGAATATTATTTATTTGACATCGAATTGAGTATAGTTGTTGGGCATGGTAATCAAAATATGGTTGTAGCTGAATATTTTCTAAATTTTGTAGACAATTATCCGCGGTTCTTCGCAAAAAAAATAATCCATTAGAGAAATTATGTATAATTTCATTCAAATGTTGTAATCGATTTCCATCAATATAATAATAATACGAATTCAAGTTTTGTTGTATATAGGTCTCTATGTTTTGTAAATCGCTAATTTGATTTGTTACCCAGAGATGAACATCGATTATCTCTTGCCTAAAAATTTCCCTATCTCGCACATAAGTTTGCTGCTGCATTATAAAAAATTTCACCCGCTATCTATCATTAGAAAATTTTTTATTTGCTTTAATTTATTATAACACATGAATAAAAGCAAAAAATAAAAAAATAAAAAACATAATTTCAAGTATAACAAACACAATTGTTATATTTTTAGGAGGGTGTTTTTTGCGTAGAACATGCATGTGCGCTGAAATAAGCGATGTTGATTTAAATAAAAAAGTAATTTTGTGTGGATGGGTTAACAAAAAAAGAAAACTAGGACAAATTATTTTTATTATATTACGCGATATTACTGGTTTAGTTCAGATCAAAATTGATCAAAATCAAAAAAGAATATTTGATCTGGCTCTAGAAATTAAAAGTGAATTTATAATAGAAATAGAAGGACTAGTAAAACTTAGAGAAAATAAAGATATAAATAATAATTTAAAAACCGGCAACATAGAAATATTAGCAGAAAATTTAAAAATATTATCAAGTGCCAAAAATACTCCGTTTAGTATTTTAGATGATAACGTTAAAGAAGAATTAAAATTAAAGTATAGATATTTGGATTTAAGAAGAAAAAAATTGCAAGATAATTTAATAATTAGACATGAGACTGTCAAAACTATTAGAAGTTTTTTAATTGACAATAAATTTTTGGATATAGAAACTCCTTTTTTAACAAAAAGTACACCCGAGGGTGCAAGAGATTATTTAATTCCTAGTCGAATACATAAAAAAAAATTTTATGCGTTACCTCAATCACCACAAATCTTAAAACAATTATTAATGATATCTGGTATAGATAGATATTTTCAAATTGTGAAATGTTTTAGGGATGAGGATTTACGAGCTGATAGACAACCTGAATTTACTCAGGTTGATATGGAGCTATCTTTTGTTACTCAAGAATACATAATTAAATTAAATGAAAACTTATTAAAAAAAGTTTTTAAAAAAATTTTAGATATTGATATTGAATTCGAAAGAATTAATTATGCGGATTCTATGGAAAGATTTGGAAGTGACAAACCCGATTTAAGATATGATCTAGAATTAAAAAATTTAAATAATATTTTAAGTGATAATAATTTTTTTAAAGATATTAGTTATATATATGGAATAAAATTAAAAAATTGCGATTTTTCACGAAGAGAATTAGATAAGTTAAGCGAATTTATTAAGTCTTTTGAGATAAAAAACTTTTTTGTTTTAAAATTTGATGAAAATTTAGAGACTAGAAATAATTTATTAAATAAAATTGAATTAAAATCGCTAGAAAAAACTTTTAATGTTGATAAAAATGATTTTATATTTTTATGCGCCAGTGAAAATAAAAAGAAAGTTTTAAACGCTTTGGGGAATTTAAGGATTTATTTAGCAAGAAAATTTAATTTAGCAAATAAGAATATTTATAAATTCGCGTGGATAGTTAATTTTCCAATGTTTGAATATTCTATTGAGGATAAAAAAATTTGCGCAACGCATCATGCATTTACAATGCCACATGAAGAAGATTTATATTTACTAGACAATAGCCCAGAATTAGTGCGAGCACAAGCATATGATATAGTCTTAAACGGCTATGAAATTGCTGGCGGAAGTATTAGAATTCACGACGCAAATTTGCAAAGAAAAATATTTAATGTAATTAATTTATCAAAAAAAGAAGTAGAAAATAAATTTGGATTTTTTTTAGAAGCATTAGAATATGGTGCTCCTCCACATGGAGGTTTGGCCTACGGGTTAGATAGATTGATTATGTTATTAACTAACGAAAGTAGTATTAGAGATGTAATAGCTTTTCCAAAGTTAAAAGATTCATCTTGTCCACTAACTGGTGCACCGGATTACGTAGATATAGATCAATTAAGTAATTTAGATATTAAGTATTAGATATATTTATTTAGATATATTATATTTTGATATTTTAAAAAATAAATTTAATAAATAAAATAAACAGTCGGCTTTGCGATATGAGATTTGGGAATAAAAAAATGTTTTTTGACAAAAATAATTAACGATTATTATTCCAGGAGGTCATCACATGATCAGATGTACTGTTAAGAATTGCAAAAATAACGATAAAATTAATCATTGCATGCTCAGCGAAGTAAGGATTGGTGAAATGTCGCACGATACTAAATTTAAATCAGATACTAAATGTGACAGTTTCGAACCAGAATTTTAAAAATAAAAAGTCATGATAATATAAACTAGAAAATTATTTAATAAAAATTTTTTGTTTATATTGATTTTATTTTTTGTCGAGAATAAAAAAAATCTCCGTGGTGAAAATTTTAAATCGGAGGTTTTTTTATTGTCTTTAGAAAAAGATATAGAAAATAATATTTTAAATTTAGAAAAAAAAATTGGTGATTGTGTAGATTTTGTTTCAAGAAAAATTTTTTTCGCTCATACAGAAAAATATTTTTATATAGCCTATTTCGAAAGTTTAGCTAACGAAGAATTAATAGATAGACAAGTTATCGAAAGTCTATCACGTTCAAAAATCGATAAGAGAAAAAACTTAGATATATTTTTAGAATTAAAATCGAGATTATTAGTTACATCAGGTGTACAACAGACAGAAAATTTTGAATTAATATTAACAATGATTTTATCTGGTGAAACTATATTGTTTTTAGATAATTGTGATCAAGCTTTGATAATTTCTACGAGAAAATTTCCAACGAGAGGTATTCAAAATTGTCAGATAGAATCTGGTGTCTATGGTTCTAAAGATGCATTTTGCGAAGTTATGAGATTTAATACTGCGTTGATACGTCGCAGAATCAGAGATATAAATCTAAAAATAAAACAAGTAAGATTAGGCACAAGAACTCAAACTGATGTTGCTATAATTTTTTTGAGTGACATAGTTCACATTGAGATATTAAATAAAATAGAAAATAAAATTAATGATATAAATTTAGATTCGATTTTAGACGTTGGATATTTACAAGAATTTTTTGATTCTGAACAAAAATCTATATTTCCTCGTTCGCAACTAACTGAAAGACCTGATAAAACTGCTTCAGCAATCCTAGAAGGAAGAGTGGCTATTTTAGTTGATAATTCACCATTTGCTTTGATATTGCCGGCAACTCTTTCTACTTTTTTTCAAGCCTCAGAAGATTATAGCGAACGTTTTTGGATAATGAATTTTTTAAGATCTTTAAGATATTTTGCAGCCGTAATAGCAACTTGTTTACCAGGATTTTTTTTAGCAGTTATTAATTCTAGGGAAAATTTTCTGCCAATTAAATTTTTATTAAAAATAGAACAAGAAAGAAGAAATGTTGCTTTTAGATCAAGTTTTGTTGAATTAATTAGCATGTTGATAGCATTTGAGCTATTGAGTGAAGCAGGAGTAAGATTGCCAAATCCGATAGGAGGAACTATAGGAATAGTTGGTGGAATAATTGTTGGTCAAGCGGCTGCAGAAGCTGGATTAGTTACACCAATAGTAATTATAATAATGGCCATTACTAGTATCGCTAGTTTTTCTATTCCCAATGCCAATTTTGTTTCTGCTTTAAGAATTCTAAAATATTTAATATTGATACCAGCAGCTTTTTTGGGATTAAGTGGATTTGTTTTATCTGTTTTAATTTTATTGACTCATCTATGTTCTTTAGAAAGCTTTGGAATTCCGTATCTACATCCATTTGTATCAGGAGAAATAAATAATTTTAATGATTTTGAAGACTCTATATTTCGAGTTCAAATTTTTAATATGAAAAAACCAATTTTTTCTAATAATTTTAGTAAAAAAAATAAGAATTAATAAATAAAAGGTGACAAAAATTTTTAATAATTCAAAGATATCAATTCGTCAATTTCAAATCATGATAGTTATTTATTTATTAAGTGTAAGTCTTATATTTATAAAAAAAATATCTTATATAGATTTGTTATTGTGTGTTTGTTTATCAATTTTTTTAATATGCATTTTTAAAAATACTAAAATAAAGAGTAAAAATCTTAAAAGATATCTATTATTATTGTTTTTAATAAAAATTATTTTAGCTTTTTATTTTCAAGTTAGATTTTTGTCTAACATGTTTTCGCGAGACCAAATATTTTTTTTAGGTTTAGCGTCTATTTATTTGTCCACCAAAAGCTATGAAACTCGTGCTAGACTATCAGAAATTTTATTTTTTCCATTTTTGATAGCTCTTTTAATAATTATTATAAAAAGTCCGAATACAAAAAGAATGACAATAGATTTTAATTACGAGATATTCCCAAATATATTATTATTTTGCGGTCTAGATTATTTATTTATGTCACAAAAATTAGTTAAAAATTTTGATATAAATAAAATACTACAAGCTATATTTTTAGCAACTTTGATAATAATATTTTTTTCAACCAAAGCCGTTTCTAATCATAATTTTTTTCAGATATGTTTATTGATATCAAGTTCTTTTTATTTTTTAAGCTTAAATTTTTGGTTTTTACTAAGATTTTTGGATAATTCGTTTTCGTGTGATAATTTATCTTAAAATTATTTTAAAATCACGCAGCATGGTTTAGTATTATTTGAGTTTTCTCAAATTAAAGATAAAACAAAAACTTATTAGATATATTTTTCTGAAGTGACCAATCAACTTTTTAACATAAATAAAAATAGGAGTATATATGGCTCTTGTAAATACAAAAAAGATGTTAGAAAAAGCTTTTATAAATAAATATGCAATAGGTGCTTTTAACGTAAATAATTTAGAAACAGTGCAAGCGGTTATGCGTGCGGCAAAAAAAAATAATTCACACGTTATATTACAGATATCTCAAGGAACCATAAAATATGCGGGGATAAAATACTTAATTAATATAGTTAACGAGTCAATAAAAGAAACTGATTTAGATATTGCTTTGCACTTAGATCATGGTTTTGACTTTGAAATTATTAAATCAACTATCGAAAATGGTTTTAGTTCTATTATGTTTGACGGATCTAGTTTGAGTTATCAAGACAATATTAGATTAACAAAAAAGTTTTGTGCTATGGCTCACGAGAAGAATATAACCATAGAAGCTGAATTAGGAAAATTAGCAGGAATAGAAGATGAGATAAAAGTTTCGAATAAAGACGCTAGTTATACTGATCCAGAACAAGCTCTTGATTTCATAAAAAAAACAGGAATAGATTCTTTAGCAGTTTCAATAGGAACAAGTCACGGTGCGTATAAATTTAAAGGGGAAGCAAAATTAGATTTCGATAGATTAAATTTGATTTCGAACATGTTAGAAGATTCTGGTATAAAAAATTTTCCTATTGTACTTCATGGTGCATCAAGTATAGACAAAAATTACGTTAATTTATGTAATAAATTTGGTGGAAAATTATCGAATGCCAGCGGTGTTCCTGAAGAAATTTTAAAGAAAGCATCGCGATTATCCATATGTAAGATAAATATAGATACTGATTTGAGAATAGCTATGACATCATCAATAAGAAAAAGTTTTTTTGAGAATCCAGAAAATATTGATCCACGTAATTATTTAAGTGAAGCACGCGATTCATTAGAAAATGTGGTTAATTATAAAATAAAAAATATTTTAGGATCCAAAGGATCATGCAGCGTGAATAACGTAAATTAAAATCAAAGGGTTTAGATTTAGTTTTTTGGAAAATAATATTTTTTTAAACATATAAACATATTTTTGTACTCTATGTTTATTTTGTTATCTAAAAAATTATTGCTTCTATTTATTTTTATCAATATTTTATTAAGGATTTGTGAAACAATATATTTTATTGATTGATTAAATTTTTATCAGTGTGATATTTTTTTGATTTTAAATTAAAAAACTTGACTAAAAAATAAATTTAATTAGTATAATGTATGTATGAGTGACTGTTGTTTAGACGGTTGACTCCAAATAAAAGTTGTTTTGATATAACCGTTTACTTTAGTCGATTAGCGGTTATTTTTCATTATGTCATTTAGAACTATCAATATCAATAAAAGAAGTAGAATATCAGAATTCATTCCCATCACCTCCATCTTGGAGGCCAACCGCCTGTCTCGTCAATCTTTAATATTAAATATTTCTTCAAAGATATTCAACAACAGTCACCAAAAACATCTTAAACATATAAAATAAATTTGACAATGATTTTTAAATACAAAATATAAATTAAAAAAACTTGACTAAAAAATAAATTTAATCAGTATAATAAGAATATGAGTGACTGTTGTTTAGACGGTTGACTCCAAGTAAAAATTATTCTTAGAATATAAATAATCGCTTTATCTTGGAACGTACTAGCGGTTATTTTTCGTGATCTCTAAAATAATAATCAGTATTAATAATAGTACTACCATATCAATATTCACTTCTATCACCTCCAGTACCTGGAGGCCAACCGCCTGATCCGTCAATTTTTGAAACTACATACTTGTTCAAAAATATTAGGCAACAGTCACTAAAAACATCTTAAACATATAAAATAAATTTGACAATGATTTTTAAATACAAAAATATAAACTAAAAAACTTGACTAAAAAATAAATTTAGTCAGTATAATAAAAATATGAGTGACTGTTGTTTAGACGGTTGACTCCAAGTAAGAATTAAATTAGAGTATATTAAAATAATCGCATTACTTCAAGTGTTTAGCGGTTATTTTTCATTATATCATTTAGTACTATTAAAATCAATAAAAGAATAATCATATCAATATTCACTTCTATCACCTCCAGTACCTGGAGGCCAACCGCCTGATCCGTCAATCTTTGAAACTACATACTTGTTCAAAAATATTAGGCAACAGCCACTAAAAATATCTT
>JAISCN010000046.1 GCA_031265515.1 Clostridiales bacterium
CTAAAGCAGGAGAATCTTCTGGTGGAGATTCTGGTGCTAGAATTTCTGGAGAAGTATCTGGTAGTGCATCTTCTGGAGGGGTATCTAAAGCAGGAGAATCTTCTGGTGGAGATTCTGGAGAAAGAAATGGATGAAGTTCTTGATCTAAAAATTCAAGTTGCGTACAGCTTATTGATTGTATACTGCGACTCCGAAAATCATAAAACGTATACACGGATCCTCCTAGATGTTGAGTCACGACATCGGTTACCAAATATGAAACGCTACCATCTGTACATATTCGTGGTTTATTGGATGTAGTATGTCCAACGACCAAAAGAGTTTTATCTCCTAGCGGAATATTTTTAGTTGAGAATTGTTTTTTGATATCTGGGATACAAACATATTTTGCTTCGATAAAATAACAGAATACACTGAGAATTGATCCTAAATCTTGAGCTGGAATATTACCGATACCTATATTAAGAATTCCTCGACTTATGCTTTGACAAACTGAATTCATTAAACCAAATAATCTTTTCTTGAAATCTGATGTTAAAACTTCTTCGTGCTCTAAAATTTCATCACAAAAAAATTCTGCTTCTTCAACTTGTTTCGAAGTAATACCGTAGCGCTCACGAAGATCCTCATCAAAACATAAAACTCCCAAAAGAAAATCTTGTAAATCTGTTATGTCTAAACTAGCATGGGTAGAAACAGTATCGTTTTCTTGATCATAATCAAACGGAACAAAATATCCTGACGCGAACATTTCAAGAAATGTCTTTCCATGTTGTAATTTTCTATTGCGTTCTCTAGTATTGTTACCAAAACTTCTCCCAAGAATTTTGCAGATTGCTTCCATTTCATGATTTCCAGGAATTTTAACTATTCCTGAATTTAATGGATGTTCTTGTGCTAAATGTAACTCATGTATTTTACTTTGAAAAAAACGCATCATCGTAACAACTTCTTCTGAATATAAACCTTCATCTATGTAATCGCCCAAGAAAGTAATTTTTCCATTAAAATTTTTATTTGGTTCCAAATTGAATATCGGCGTGAATTTAGATACATCGCCTCCATTTGATGCCATTCCTTTTTCAAAAGAATCGTATATTTCTAATGTTGTATTGTTTACAAATATGATATGTGGCTCGCGTATCGTAGCTGCTCCGCTTTCGAGTAAGGGCTTTACCAAAGCAAAAAGATTGCCATGAATATCCCCAACGAAGATAGGTTTTCCTCTATTTGCTTGCGCTCTCATATGTAGTTCTTGTGAATGTGAATAATCTATAATTTTTTGTAATAGTATAGAGGTTTTATCTACAAATTCCGGACCGTAATTAAAACGACTTCGATGTGCAATCGACGAAAAATATCTTTTAAGAAGTTCCTGTTTAATAACAGACACTATAAAATTATTTTCTTTTAATTTTTTAATTAAATTAACGTTTTGGGAAGCTAAATGTTCATCGATTTCAAAATCAAATGTTTCCTGAGATGTTTCTTTCATTTGTTCACAATCTTCGAAAATGCTATATCCGAGTGGATCAAGTATCTTCGCAGCTTCTATTAAAAGCACTCTTCTATCTTCTACAACTGTATCAACATTTTGATAATAAATTTCTAGTTGTTGATTCATTTGCATGATATCCACCGTCTTCTTAACTAATTCAACAGAAATTTTTATAATATATTTTATATTACAAAAATAATTATAACAAGATTTGGTTTTTTGTAAATTCTTAACAATATAGATTAACAATGATCATCGACATTAAATAAAAAAAATATTATTAGACAGGCTATTTTTTATTTTTAAGATTAAATCACAAAAAAATTTTTCTAAATAATTTAGTCTATAAAATCCTAACAAATGAGCATTGCAAAGATATCATATATAAAAACTTCGGTGCAAAAAAATAAAAAGTCGAAGCTTTGATCATATCCAGTTTTCCATGTGCCGGATTTGATTTCTTCAAAATTGTAAATTTTCATTTGTCTTGACGCAGTAACTCAAATAACCCTACTTAGAAGCGCGATTATTTAAATTTTTTAAAATATATTGCACAACTTCTATTAGTGCTTTTTCTAAAACATTAACTAGAATTTGTAGCAGTATTTTTTTTATACACTTATCTCCAACACTTGGAGGCTAACCGCCTGCTCGTCAATTTTTAATATCACACAATAAATAATTAAAAATCTTCGACAAAAGTCATAAAAATATTCCAGCAATAAAAATAAATTTAGCAATTATATTTTTTAAATTAAAAAATAAAACTAAATATAATATATTTATATCGATAAATAAATATTTAATAATATTTGGAGGTGAAAAAAATAGCTTCTTCGATCTCTGCAAATGCTTATCATAGAATCACTAGATATCTTAACTACTTAATTGGTTTATCAAAAGAATACGAGGAATATATATCATCTACTAATATTGGTGACGCGCTTAATATTAATAATGTTGTAGTCCGAAAAGATTTATCAATAGTTAGTGGTAATGGCAAATCTAAAATTGGTTATGATAAATTAGAATTAATAAGAGATATAAAAAAATTTTTAGGCCATGATACTTTGACTAATAGTGTTCTGGTTGGTGTTGGACATCTAGGACAGGCGCTTCTGTCATATAAAAATTTTAAGAAATATGGATTAAATATCGTAACAGCGTTTGATATTTCTGAAAAAATAGTAGGTAAGATCGTAAACAATACAAAGATTTTAAACTCTAAAGAAATTGTAGACTCGTGCATTTTTTTTAATGTCAAAGTTGGAATTATTACAACACCAGATTTTATTGCGCAAGAGGTCGCTGAAGCATTGGTCAATGGAGGTGTCAGTGCAATTTGGAACTTTGCACCTTGCGAATTAAAAGTTCCAAATGAAATCAGTGTTAAATATGAAGATATGGCTGCGTCATTGGCAATACTAATAAAGCAGTTAAATAAATAAAGGAGAATATTTTAATGAGTTTCATTGTAGACAATCTTGAAAGTTTAAAAAAAGCTCTAGATAAAGTACGCGAAGCACAGGAAAAATTTGCTTCTTTTACTCAAGAAAAAGTTGACAAAATTTTTTTTGCTGCTGCAATTGCAGCTAATAAAGAAAGAATTAACTTAGCAAAAATGGCAGTAGAAGAAACTGGCATGGGAATCGTCGAGGACAAAGTTATCAAAAATCATTATGCTTCAGAATTTGTGTATAATTCTTATCGAGATAAAAAAACTTGTGGCATAATCGAAGAAGATATTGCAAATGGATTAATAAAAATTGCAGAACCCATTGGTTTAATTGCTGCAGTTATTCCTACGACTAATCCAACTTCAACAGCAATTTTTAAAACTTTGATTTCACTCAAAACTAGAAACGGAATTATTATCAGCCCTCATCCTCGTGCGAAAAATTGCACAATCAAAGCAGCAAAAATTATATTAGAAGCTGCGGTGAAAGCAGGTGCACCGGAAAATATTATCCTCTGGATTGATGTTCCATCTTTAGAATTAACAAATACTTTAATGAAGGAAGCAGACATAATTCTTGCTACTGGCGGACCTGGAATGGTAAAAGCTGCTTATTCTAGTGGTAAACCTGCACTCGGAGTTGGACCCGGAAATGTTCCAGTTATTATTGATTCGAGCGCTAACGCTGTTTTATCAGTTAACTCTATTATTCTATCAAAAACTTTTGATAATGGAATGATTTGTGCATCTGAACAGGCTGTTATCGTACTCGATGATATTTATAAAGAGATAAAAATAGAATTCGAAAAACGAGGTTGTTATTTTTTAAAAGCCGATGAGTTAGATAAAGTTCGCAAAATAATTATTGTTAATGGAGCGCTTAATGCAAAAATTGTTGGACAATCAGCCTATAAAATTGCAGAGATGGCTGGATTTGAAATTCCGATTGATACAAAAATTATTATAGGCGAAGTGAAATCGTCTCAACCAGAAGAAGCATTTGCAAACGAAAAATTATCACCCGTGCTTGCTTTATATCGTGTTAATAAATTCGAAAGCGCACTTGATATAGCACATCAACTTTTAATAAATGGGGGTTTGGGACATACTGCTTCTATCTATCTAAACGAAAAAACACAAAAAGAAAAATTAAATATCTTTTCTGAACGTATGAAAGTTAGCCGAATAATCGTGAATACTCCGTCATCTCATGGAGCAATCGGAGATTTATATAATTTTAAAATGCTTCCCTCGCTTACCTTAGGATGTGGTTCTTGGGGTGGAAATTCAGTTTCTGAAAACATAGGTATTAAGCATTTAATTAATATTAAAACTATCGCGGAAAGAAGGGAAAATATGTTGTGGTTTAGAACGCCTGAAAAAATTTATATCAAACGTGGTTGCTTGTCATTTGCACTCGATGAATTAAAAAATGTTTTAGATAAAAAAAGAGCATTTATAGTAACTGACAATTTTTTATTTAAAAATGGCTACACAAAAAGCATTACAAAAAAATTAAACGAACTCGATATTACTTATGCAACTTTTTTTGATGTTGAACCTGATCCAACTTTAGATTGTGCAAAGCGCGGTGCAGAACAAATGATAGCATTTGAACCAGATGTAATTATTGCAGTTGGGGGTGGTAGTGCGATGGATGCAGCAAAAATTATGTGGGTATTATATGAAAATCCCAAAACTAATTTTGATGACATGGCTATGAGATTTATGGATATTCGTAAACGTGTTTATAAATTTAATAAAATGGGAAAAAAATCCTATTTTATAGCAATTCCAACTACCGCCGGAACTGGTTCTGAAGTCACACCATTTGCAGTTATAACTGACGAGAGTACTGGAATAAAATATCCACTAGCAGATTATGAGCTTATGCCCAATATGTCAATTATAGATGTTGATTTACAAATGAATGCGCCAAAAGGATTAACCGCCGCATCAGGAATCGATGCCGCATCTCATGCAATAGAGGCTTATGTATCAATGTTTGCGACTGATTATACAGATGGATTGGCTTTAAAAGCACTGAAAATTGTTTTTGACTATTTGCCTCGTGCTTATGAAAACGGATTAAATGATTTAGAAGCGCGTGAGAAAATGGCAAATGCAGCAACCATGGCTGGTATGGCATTTTCAAATGCATTCTTAGGTGTTTGTCATTGTATGGCACATAAACTTGGTGCTTACTTTCATTTGCCACATGGTATAGCGAATGCAGTAATGTTAGAAGAAGTTATAGAATTTAATTCAAGTGAAAATCCTACAAAAATGGGTACATTTTCACAATATATTTATCCACACACACTAGAGAGATATGCGGAAATTGCGGATTATTTAAAATTAGACGGAAAAAATAATGAAGAAAAACTTGAAAATTTATTAGTTGCCATAAAAGAACTTAAAACAAAAATTGAAATTAAAGATACTATAAAAGACTACGGAATAGAAGAAAAAGAATTTTTATTAAAGCTAGATGATATGAGTGAACAAGCTTTTGATGATCAATGTAACGGAACAAATCCACGATATCCATTAATAGAAGAGATAAAACAAATGTATAAAAATGCTTATTATGGGAAAAAAAATAATTTAGCAAAATCAAAGAAAAAAAATACCAAGTCATAAACCAAAAATAATTATGTATTTTGTTGAAAAATGATTAATTAAACTTCTAAAATCGAAATCAAAAATATATGAGAAAGCAAAATTAAATAAATAAAAAAATAAATAAGTTATTCTCAAGGATTTGAAATTGCGAAAATTTGATACAAGAGTTCAGTATATAAAATATAAAATTATAAGAGAAATTGCGAAACTTGC
Organism: Clostridiales bacterium; assembly: GCA_031265515.1. Taxonomy (GTDB): domain Bacteria; phylum Bacillota; class Clostridia; order Lachnospirales; family CAMVHY01; genus JAISCN01. The sequence continues at coordinate 5,793 of JAISCN010000046.1, forward strand.
TTGGGAAGATTCAATAGATGAAAAATTAATCAATATATCCAATATAATTTCGCCATACGAAAGCCCTACAATGCGCTCTACTATTGATAAAGAGCGTAATATTATTAAAGAGCAGTCTAAATTAATAACAGATAAAAATAAAAAAAATAAAGATATTATAGAAGTCATCGATATTGCTTGCGAGAGATGCCCATCAAACGGATATACTGTAACTGAAAATTGTCGAAGTTGTGTAGCACGTTGTTGCGGTTCTGTATGTCCTCGTGGGGCATTTCTTTTTGATAAAAACCGCAAAGCAATTATCGATAAAGAAAAATGTGTAGAATGTGGAAGATGCGCTGATTCGTGTCCGTTTAATGCGATTATTAATCATAAACGTCCTTGTGAAAAAGCATGCAAAGTAGGAGCTATCACACGAAAAGAAAACGGATCAGCAGAAATTGACAACCAAAAATGCATTTCTTGTGGTGCCTGTGTATATCGTTGTCCGTGGGGAGCAATAGTAGATAAATCTTATATTTTAGATATTATTTATGCTATTAAGAATAGCAATGAAAATTCAAAATACAAGGTTTACGCTATAGTTGCTCCTTCTATTTCTAGTCAATTTGGTTACGCAAGATTAGGGCAGGTAATATGCGGAATCAAAAAATTAGGTTTTTATAAAATTATTGAAGCTGCATTGGGTGCAGATATTGTTGCATTGAAAGAGTCAAAAGAGTTAGTAGAAAAAGGATTTTTAATGAGCTCCTGTTGCCCTGCTTTTGTTGATTATGTGAAAAAACAATTTCCAAATCTTGTAAAACATATATCTACTAATCCTTCGCCTGCTGTTACAACAGCTATGTGTATTAAAAAAGTTGATTTAACAGCCTGTATTGTTTTTATAGGTCCTTGTACTGCAAAAAAAATGGAGTTCCAAAAAACAGGAGTTATTGATATTTGTATTACTTTTGAGGAGCTACAAGCACTGTTTGATAGTAAAAATATAGATTTAGCAAAATTAGAAGATGAAGTTTTAAACGATGCATCTTACTATGGAAGAGTTTTTGCAAGAAGCGGCGGATTGACCGAAAGCGTAATACAAGGAATAAAAGAAAACGAAATTAATAATTTTGAACTAAAACCCATCGCTTGTAACGGAATCGAAGAGTGCAAAAAAGCATTGTTTAAATTATCTAAAAATGTTCTAGACGCAAATTTTATAGAAGGTATGGCTTGTGCTGGGGGATGCATTGGTGGTGCCGGTTGTTTAACGCATAGAGATAGAGATAAAAAACTTGTTGATGACCATAGCAAAAAAGCGCAAAAAAAAAATATTAAAGATGCTGCAAAGAAAATTTTATAAGAAAATAATAGTTTTGAAAAATTATTTTAATTTAGTTAAAAGTTTATAGTTTTATAGAAATAAATTTTAATAAATTATTAAGACCATTTTTTATTCTATAGCATTATAAAGATGTTACTATAAATTTTTTTATAAAAAGCTGCAAAAAAAATTTTATAAGAAAATGATAGTTTTAAAAAATTGTTTTAATTTAATTAAAAGTTTATAGTTTTATAGAAATAAATTTTAATAGATTATTAGACTATTTTTTATTCTATAGCATTGTCATATATAAATATTTTTATAAAAAAAATGAAAGAATCAAAGTATTGATCACGTTCAAACTTTTTGAATTTCATTTTGAATAGTCTTTAGCAATTTTAAACAGTGTTTTTTTGTATAATGTTTTGATGATTTTTTAAAATCCAAAAACTCACATATTTTTTAAGAAAAAAATGTTTTCTAAGTTACTAAAAGTTTTATCTATTAAATTTATTTACACTAAATCGCGATGTATTGTGAAATAATTTTTGAAAAATATATTTTCTAGTTAAATTTTTATTTTTTAATAATCTAGTTAAAAATAAGATGTATCTAAGATATTTAAAATATTTTTTTAAAATCAAAACTAAGTTTTATAGAATAATAAAATGATATTTATCTTGTTATTTATTGTTATATTTTTTCTTTTAAAACGTAGTAATTATCTATTTCGAAGCGTAGTTAAATCTAAAGTACGTTTACCATGTTGGCCATATGAATTAATATATAAAGATAATAAAAATAATAAATTTAATAAGAAAATTATTTGTTCTAAAATTTTATATAGTAAAAAGTTTAATATATATGGAAAACCAGATTTAATTTATAGAAACAAAATTAACAAAAGTATAATCATAGCGGAGCTAAAATCTTCTGTAATTAAAATAAAAAATAAACCAAATTTCGGTGATTTATTACAGGTAGCTGCTTATTTTATTATCGTTGAAGAAAATTTTAAAAAAAAACCAAAAATAGCATATTTAATATATAAAGATAGAATGTTTATAATAAAAAATACAAATGAACTCAAAAAAAAAGTTTTAAATGTTGTAAAGAAAATGAGGATATTAATCGGCAAATGTTAAATAATAAGTTATCAAAAAATTATTGTGAAAATAAAAATAGCTAAGTATTCTGGGTTTTGTTTTGGTGTTAAAAGAGCTGTAAAAACTGTATTTGATAATCTTAATAAAAATATTTGCCTGTTTGGTGCTATAGTTAATAATAAATATTTGTTGAATGATTTGAAAAAAAGCAGTGTCTTTGTGGAAACTAATCTAGATAAAATTGATAAAAATAAAATTGTTATTATTAGAGCTCATGGTGTAGGACCAAATATTTATGACAAAATTAAGCTTTTAGATTTAGATTTTATAGATTGCACGTGTCCTTTTGTCAAAAAAATCCAAAGAATAGTTAAAAAAAATTTTGATAGTAAAAATAAAATAATAATTGTTGGAAACCAGAATCATCCTGAGATAATTGGAATAAACGCTTACGCAAATAATAGCTGTTTTATAATTAAAAATATAAAAGAAGCTTTTATATTTGCTAATAGAATTCAGGATTGTGATATTCAAATCAAAAATAAGTTAGAAAAATATATTTGTGTTTCCCAAACTACTTTTGATTTTAAGGAATTCAGCAAAATAAAAAAAATTTTAGAAAATAAATTAAATTTAAATTTAAAAATCTATGATACTATTTGCGATACAACCTATAAGAGACAAGTCGAAGCTGATGAATTATCAAGTAATTATAATATTGTTTTAGTTATTGGCGATGAGACTAGTTCAAATACTAAAAAATTGTTTGATATATGTAAAAAAAATAATAAAAATACTTTTCTTATAGAAGATTTAGCTGACATGTATAAAATAAATATCGATTTAAAAAATAAAAGTATAGCCATTATTGCGAGTGCATCAACACCAAAATATCTGATCGAAAAAGTAAACAAAGAACTGGAGATTAAATATAATAACTAAAATCATTTTTCTGGAAAATTATGAGTTTATTTAATTCAGTTTAGTTAATACTTTCTTTACTCATTATTGCATATAAAATTAAGCCGCTAGAAATTATTGTTCTTATTATTTCTGAAATATCTGACTTCAAAATATTATTTAAAACGTTCGATACTAATACAATTATACTTTGAAATAAAAAAGTTCCAAATATGGCATTTTTTATATTTGCTTTTTTTATATTTGCTCCGCCTATTAATATTGATGCAATACTCGAAAAAGTAAACGATTTTGGAGATTCATAAAGTTGAATAAAACCAAAATTTTGTTCGTAAATTATTATTCCAATTGATGCTAAAACACTAGAAATAATTACAGAAATAATTTTTATTTTTTTTATGTCAACACCATTTTTTTTAGCAAAATCTTTATTTAAACCTACCGAATCTAATGTCAAACCTAATTTTGTTTTAAAAAACAAATTTATTAAAATAGCAAAAAAAATAAAAACTAATATCGATCCATTGAGAATTGATATTTTTTTTATTTTTAAATTTAAAAAATTATCTAAAATACCTGACCAATAATTTTCTAAACTTATAATTGATTTTAGACCCCGACCTCTAAAGCTTAATACAGATATTGGATTTTTAAATGGTAAGCACGACCACATAATATTCATAAAAGAGATCATTAGATAACCAGCGTAAATGCTAATAATCATAATCATGTTATCAATTTTACTTAACAAAAATCCATAAAAAAGACCAAAAAAAATAGCAAATATAATAGCTATAAAGAAAGCAAATATAATTCCAAATTCGTTTATTAAATTAAATTCTAAACTAATAACTGATCCTAATATTCCAGCGACTATTCCAATGCTGATTCCAAAATTTAATCCGCAACCAGATCGAATCATCGGAATCATAGATAAAACTAATAAAATATTCATTTCAAAACGTTTTAAAATATTACCTATGCTCGAAATTATTTCGAGCCCATTTAATTTTTCTTTTTCTATAATAAATAAAAGACAAATAAAACAAAATACTATGATTTTAAATAAATTGTTTTTTATAACTTTAACAATCACACTTTTTTTGCTTTTTAATTAATTTATCAAAAATATAAACTAATTTTTATTTAAAACTATTATTCTATCACACAAGTTATTAAGCTCTTGAATATTTGATGATTCGATTAGTATTGAATTATTATTTTTGCGAGCATAATTAATCATGATTTTATTTATATTTTCTCGAGATAATCTATCGATACCAACGTTAAGATCACACATAAAAATTACTTTTGGATTATTACATAATACTTGAGCTATATAAACTTTTCGTTGATTGCCATTAGACAATTCTTTTACTTTTTGTTTTTCGCTAATACAATTAATTTTTAATAATTCAATATATTTTCTAGCTTCTTCACTAATTTTCTTATTATCAATAAATAAAATTCCGAATCTTTTTTTTAAAAATCTATTGCTAACTTGCATAGCTTTAAAACAAATATTTATTTCTATGGATTTATCGATAATTAAATTATTACTCTCTTCTATCACATCAAAGCCAATCTCTAACATTTCTTTAATATTTTTATTTTTAATATCAATTTTTTTGTCATCATAAATAATTTCGCCCGAAACATTTTCATTAAATCTCATAATTCCGTTTGCTATCAAAAATTTTTTATCTTTTTCTAAATTCAAAATTCCAACGATTTCATTTTTTAAAATATCCAGATTTATTTTATTATTAAAATTATTTTTGTTGTTTATTTCTAAATTTTTGATTTTCAAGACTATTTTTTTATCTTCAGTTTTATTGATTTTTAATTTTTTATTATTATTAATATTTTTTTTAAATATGTTCTTATAATCATTATCAATACATTCTAGAATTTTGTTTATATTTATATTTTTTTTATCAAACTTTTTAGTTATTTCTCCGTTTTTTAAAACAAAAACTTCATCACAAATTTTTTTTATTTCATTTAATTTATGAGATATAAAAATTATCGATATATTTTTATTTGCTGCATATTTAATAAATTCTGTAAAAATATTTGATTCTCTATCACTCAATACATTTGTCGATTCATCCAAAATTAACAAACTTATATCTTCTCTATCTAATTCACGAACAAACTCTACAAATTTTATTATGCTTTCAGAAAATATTTTAGCTTTATTTTCAGAATTAATATTAATATTAAATTTTTTTAATTTAGTTTTACAATCTAAAATCATTTTTTCGGTTTCTAAAATATCAAGTTTATTTCTAAATAAAAACGAAAATATATTTTTTTTCGTTTTTTCACGATTCAAAAAAATGTTTTCATAAATTCTAAAATCATTTATTAAAAAAGAATTCTGACGTAAAACAATAATTCCATTTCTAACCGAATCATTAATACTTTCTAATTTAATTTTTTTATCATTAAAAAACACTTCACCCGTATACCCCAGAATTTTATCTAAAATATAATTTCCTGCTAAAATATTTACTAAAGTCGATTTTCCAGCACCATTTTTCCCAACTATACCAGTAATTCTACCAGATTTTAGTTCTAGATTTATATTTTTTAAAACCAAATTATTTTCAAAAGATTTACAAATTTTTGTTAATTTAATAACGTTATTTTTCATGCAACCAAAATCTTAGAAATTTTAAAAAATTCATCGCATTTACATTATAATTTTCATTCTTATTTTTTATTTAAGCTATTTTTTTTATCAAATTTTTAAAAGAATTTGTTTCTTCAATAGCCAAATTAGATAGTATTTTTCGATTTATTTCTATATTATTTTTTTTTAATTTACTTATCAACACGCTATAAGAAATTCCGTTTTCTCTGGCAGCAGCGTTGATTCTTATGATCCACAATCTTCTATATTCTCGTTTTGTTTGTTTTCTACCTACAAAAGCATTTGCCAATGATCGCATTACCGACTGTTTAGCGCATCTATACTGTTTTGAACGAGCTCCAAAAAATCCTTTTGCTTGTTTTAAAACTTTTTTATGTTTTTTCTTTGCGTTTAATCCGCCTTTAATTCTTGCCATCTTTCTCCTATAAATCTTATTTTTAAAATAAAAATTAAAAACATCTTTTAAAAATAAAATAGACAATTGATTAATATTTTTTTATATAGCTTTTTTCAATTAGACTTTAACTAACACCAAGCATTTTTTTATATTGTTTAACAAAAGAAGAACTTACTAAAGTTGACTTTCTAAGATTTCTTTTTCGCTTTCTGGTTTTAAAACCCAAGAGATGAGATTTATTTGATTTAAATCTTTTTATTTTCCCCGTACCAGTTATTTTAAATCTTTTAGCAACTGCTTTTTTTGTTTTTAATTTAATTTTTACATTACTCATAAAATCTCCCAAAAATTATAGCACTTTGCAAACTATAAATTAATATCAAATTTTTGGCGATATTACAACAAATATAGATCTGTTTTCAAATATCGGTCTCTTTTCAATAATTGCAACATCACCAAGAGCTTCGATAAATTTATCTATAACGCTATAAGCTTTGTTTGCATGACTTAACTCACGCCCGCGAAATCTAAGAGACAATTTAACTTTATCGCCATTTTTTATGAATTCTCTAGCTTTGTCTATTTTGATATTAATATCGTGAATATCAATACTCAAACTTATTCTTATTTCTTTTACTATGATATTTTTTTGATTTTTCTTGCTTAATTTATCCTTTTTCTTTTGTTCGTATTTAAATTTACTTAAATTCATTAACTTACACACGACCGGCCGCGAATCAGAATTTATTTTAACAAGATCCAAACCTCTGTCATACGCAACATTTCTTGCATCATATGAACTCATAATTCCCATTTGATTTCCATTTTCATCTATCAATCTAACTTGCGCATCACGAATCTGTTCGTTAGCGTAATAGTTTATAAACTACACCTCTGATATATTTAACTTAGCCGAAGAAGACTAGCATCAACTAATATTTTTGTCAAGTTTTAAAAAAACATAACACATAAATAATTATGCTAATAAAAAAAGTTCATAAAAAAAATAAATTTAAACTATTCTATTTATTAATCATATTCTTAGTATTTTTTTATATATTTTTATTAATAGATAAGAAAGTATTTGAAAGCGCAATTCTTGAGACACATTATAATACTAATAATATAATAAATAAGTGTGTTAATGCTTCAGTAAATAATATAATTCAAAAAAATAATATTAATGCTCGAGATTTTTATAAGATAGATTTAAAATCAAATCGAGAAATAAATTTTATATCAGCAAATACTATATTGATAAATAAAATTTGTAATAATCTATCTACTGAAATTTATGAAGAATTTTTAAAATTTAATAATAGCATTACAAAAATTTCGCTTGGAACTATTTTTGCAAGTATAACTAATATAAATTTATTTTATGATTTGGGACCGTGTTTGAACTTAAAATTAGTTCCAGTAGGAAATGCCATTATAAACTATAATTCAGAATTTTTGTCAGCAGGAATAAATCAAACTAATTTTAGAATTTGGTTAGATATAAAATTTATTGCGAGAGTCATAACACCTATTCAATCAAAAGAAGTTATTTATAAAAAAAAAATTGCGCTTATAAACGCAATAATAAACGGCTCAGTTCCTAATTTTAGTTTTGAGAGATTAAAATAAAATATTTTAGTAATTAATTAAATTTTATTAAAGTTATTTTAAAATTTTATTTACGTAAATATCTTTGTTACGCCAATTTTTTTTAACTTTTACCCACAACTTTAAATTTGCTCTAGAGTTTAAAAATTTTTCTGTTTCAATTCGAGACGCAATACTTATTTTTTTTATCATTTTTCCATTTGCACCGATCAAAATTTTTTTATGCGACTCACGTTCACAGCAAATATCAAAATCCAAATCGTAAATTTTTTTTATATTTTTTTTGAATAAATTGTTTTCTACGAATACACCATGAGGAATTTCTTGATTTAAATAAAACAAAACTTTTTCTCTTATTAATTCGCAAACAATTTCTCTTTCGCTAGTTTGAGTTAAAATATCGTTGTCAAAATATTTTGGTCCATACGAAAGATTTTCTTTAATTTTATTAATTAATAAATCTAGATTTTTTTCTTGTTTCACACTGGTTTTAATAATACTATTAAACTCTTTTATATCTAAATCTATAATTAATTTATTAATTTTATCTTCATCAAATTTATCGATTTTGTTTACTACTAAAATTTTTGTTTTATTTATTTTTTTTACTTTATTTATAAAATCAAAATCAATATTATCTAATCGCGATTCTATCATAAACAAAATCAAATCAGAATTCAAAATTTCTCTTTCGATAATTTTAAACATAGCGTCACTTAGTTTATTTTTTCTTAAGTGGAGTCCGGGTGTATCCACAAAAATAATTTGTGAATCAAAATCGTTAAAAATACCTATATTTTTTTTTCTAGTGGTTTGAGGTTTATTTGATATGATCGAAATTTTTTCGCCCAAAATTTTATTCAAAAGACTTGACTTTCCAACACTTGTTTTTCCAACTATGCATACATATCCAGATTTGATCTTTTTATTTTCATTTTTCATGTAAATTTTTACCTAAAAATTTTTTTTAAAAAATATAAATTTAATGGTATCATAAAATTGCTCTATGCAACTGGGGAACTAGCGGCTCTCTGTACTTGCAATTCGCTTAGCAAGAGTGGTGTTTACTCTCGGATTGTCTTTTCGAAGTTTTGCGGATTTTCCCATGGCGTTGAAAACTGAGTCTTGTGCAATAAACGGTTATGAATCGTGTCAGGTCGGGAACGAAGCAGCACTAAGTAATTTTGTTTATGTGACTCGAGGTTACTGAGTTTGAGCTTATGGTTTTTATTTAGCATTCGTTATTGGCATTACAAAAGTATACGCATAGAGCATTTTGTTTTTGAAAACTGTTTAATGATAATATTTTTTTTAAAAAAATATATTTAATTGATCAAAATAAAAAATAATTGACAAAAAAAATTTTAAATTTAACGGTCCAACAAAACAAAATAGTCGAATCAAAAGAAAAAAACTTAATTGTTTCTGCATGTGCTGGTTGCGGAAAGACTTGTTTATTAGTTGAGAAAGCCTTAAAATCTTTTAATGATAAAAAAAATATTTTAATTTTAACGTTTAGCGAAAGTGCAAGAAGAGAGATAAAAGAGAGATCATCTAATTTACCAGTGATGACCTTTCATTCTTTTTGCGCAAAATTAATAAGAGAAAATTTTTATTTGATAAATGATATAGAATCTGATTTTAAAATTATCGAAGAATTCGAAGAAGAGATAATTAAAAAAAAAGTTTTTGATAGAATATTTGACAAAAAATTTTTACTAGAAAATCAAGTTTTTATGGATCTTTTAGTAAATAGATTTGACTTAGATAAATACAGGACAGAAAATATTTTGCAAAGTGTTAAAAATATTTTTTTAGATTTATATGATGACATAAATGTAATCGACAATTGGAAAATTTGGTTGAATGAAAAAATTAGTTTTTTTTATCGAGAAAATCAAAGCGAAAATATAGAAAAAAATTTTTTTTATAAAGAAATAAAAAGATATTTTTATTTAAAATTAGAAAATTTAAGAAAAACAATAATTGAATTGAAAAAAAATTGTTTGTTTATGGAAAACAAAGAGTTTATAGATTTAATATGTTTTCAGATAGAAAATGAAATTAATTATATTAATTTAGATAAAGAATTTAGCGAAATAAAATTTGATTTGGAAAATATAAATTTTTCAAAATTAACAAAGCCTAAAGATATTTTTGGTTATAACAAAATCATTTTCGATAAGCTAAAGAATTATCGAAATATCCTAAAAAATATAACTAAAAAAATAAGAGAAAAGATTTTTTTTAACAAAGAAGAAAATATTAAAAAAGTCTTTATAGATGATTATTTGATATTAAAAAACATGATTAGAATTTTAATTAATGTTGACGGAAAAATTTATAAAGAAAAAATTAAAAACAATATTTTGTATTTTAATGATTTAGAAAAATTAGCAATAAAAATTTTGAAAACCAAAAAAATATTTTTTGATGAAATTTTTATTGATGAATATCAAGATATAAACGATGTACAAGAAAATATTTTAAATTTATTAGTTTGCAATAAAAAATTCATGATTGGAGATATAAAGCAGTGTATATATAAATTTAGAAATTCTTGTCCTGAATTATTTGAAGATAAAATTAAAAATCATAGTGATAGTTTTAATAATTTATCTAGATTTAATTTAACAGAAAATTTTAGAAGTTCAAAAAAAATCGTTAATGCAATTAATTATATATTTAAAAAATTATTTGTATTAGATAAAGAAAAATTGATCTCTGTTAGAAATGATGACAATTCGAATATAAATAATAATAACGATGATGTAAAACTTTTTTTAATTAATTGTGACAAAGATAAAGACAAAAAAAAAATAGAGTCTAAATTCATAGTTTATGAAGTAAAAAAAATTTTAAACTCGGGAATCAAAATTGAAAATATAGCTATTCTTGCAAGAACCAAAAAAGATATCATGATTTTGAGTAGAGAATTCGAAAAAGAAAATATAAAAACATGCATTGATAAGAATTTAATTTTATCTGAAAATAAAACTTTTGTTGATTTAATAAAAATAATAAAAATTATATTAGAAAATAATTTCGCTGATAAAAAGATAAATTTTAATGAAAATAAAAAAGACTTAGAAAATTTAAGTGAAGAAGTAATAAATAATCTAGAAAAAAATTTTGAATATATAAAACAAAACAAAGACAATTTATCAGTTATTGAGATAGTTAAATTTATATTTAAAAATATTATGTTTGTTTGTGAAACTAATGATTGTGTAGAAAAAATTATTGATTTAATTGAATGTACTGAAGGAAAAAGAATTGGTCGTCTAGATGATTTGTTAATTTATTTTAAATATATCAAAAAAAATAATTATATAAAAAATAATCAATCACAAAATAACTCCATAAAAATAATAACTATTCATAACTCCAAAGGGCAAGAATTTGATATAGTTTTTGTATCTTTTTTGGGAAACAGTTTTAATTTAAGTGAAAAAAATAAAAAAATTCTAATTGATAAAAGATTAGGAATCGGATTAAAAAAATCTCTCGCATATAATTTTATCGAATTAAATAAAAGAAAAGAAATTTTAGATGAAGAATTAAGAATTTTATATGTTGCAATGACAAGAGCAAAAAATAAATTGTTTTTAACAGGTTGTTGTGATTATGAAAATGAATCGTTGTGTAAAAATTTAGAACACAAAAATTTTTTAGAAATAATATTTTCTAGAATAAATAAAATAGATAGTGATAAGTGTCCTATAAAAATAATTTTTTATGACAAAAAAAAGATCTTAGAAAAATATCAAAATAGCTTTTTCTATAAAAAAAGTAAAAATAAAAATAAAAATAAAAATGAAAAAAAGAATATTAAGTTAGATATTTTTTTGAATAGATCGCCAAATAAGATTTCTGTTTCACAATATATTTATAAAAATTATGATAAGCGCAAGATAATTTCTGAGGTATTTGATATAAATTATGATAATTCAAAAAAATATCTAGCTGTACACAAAGATATTGCAATGCACAATATTTTAAAGTATATAGACTTTAATGATATAAATAATAGCATAGAAAATAATTTAAATCGTCTTGTGCGAAAAAATTTAATTACTTATAACGAAATTAATTTGATTGATATAGAAGATCTTAAATTTTTTTTGAATTCTGAAATTGCAAGTAAGATGCGCAAGTCAGATTTCTTGTATCGTAGTAAAAATTTTAGTATTTTATTAGATAACACAATAGTCTATGGTGTTATAGATTGTTATTTTAAATACAAAAACAAAACATATGTCGTCGATTATATTAACAATTATTTTGATAATGTTTATAATTACCAAAAATTAAGGATTTATAAAAATGTAATAGAAAAAAACTATGATAAAAAAGTAGATTTTATCGTTGTATATAGTTTTAAAGATTCTAAAACTATTTTTGTCAATTTTGATTTATGATTTTTGATATTCACGTTTATTTATAAAAAAATAAAAAATAATAATAGAAATACTAAGGTGGTTTTTATGTGTTAGATAAAAAGATGATAGTAAATGATCGTGAACGAATTGAAAAATTATTAAAAAAAAGAAATGAAAAATATTGCGAAGTTTTAGATAGATTTATTGAGATAGATAAAGTTAGAAGAAGAAATATATCTTGGTACGAAGAATTAAAAGCTGATCTAAATAAAAATTCTAGGTTAATTGCTGAAGCTAAAATAAAAAAACAAAACGTCGATCTTTTGACGCGATCTTCAAAAATTCTATCTGAGCAGATAAAGAAACTTGAACCCGAGCTAAAAAAGTTAGAAGAAGATTTTAATAGCAATCTTTTAGAGATACCAAATATTCCGCATGAATCAGTTCCTGATGGCAAAGATGAAAAAGATAATCTTGAAATCAGAAAATTTGGAGAACCTAAAAATTTTAATTTTGAGATAAAATCCCATTGGGAACTTGGAAAAGAATTGGATATTTTAGATTTTGAACGCGCATCTAAAGTAACTGGCGCTCGTTTTGTTTTTTACAAAAATTTCGGAGCTAGATTAGAACGTGCATTAATAAATTTCATGTTAGATACTCATTATCAAGCCGGCTACAGAGAAATTTTTCCACCATTTGTTGTGAATGAAAGCAGCATGTACGGAACTGGTCAATTGCCTAAATTTCGTGAGGAAGCATTTAAATTAGAAAATAACAACTATTTTTTAATACCTACTGCCGAAGTTCCAGTTACGAATTTATATAGAAACGAAACTTTAAAAGAAGAAAATTTACCAATAAAGCATTGTGCATATAGCGCATGTTTTAGAGCAGAAGCAGGAGCAGCTGGAAAAGATACACGAGGACTAATTCGTCTTCATCAATTTAATAAAGTAGAACTCGTAAAATTTTGTCATCCAGATAAATCTTATGAAGAGTTAGAGAATTTAACTCTTGACGCAGAAAAAATTTTGCAGCTTTTAAATATTCCATATAGAGTTGTCAAACTTTGTGCTGGAGATCTTGGTTTTTCATCCGCCATGACATATGATATAGAAGTTTGGATGCCAAGTTATAATCGATATGTAGAAATTTCAAGTTGTAGTAATTTTGAAGACTATCAAGCGCGTAGGCTAAAAATTAAATTTAAAAGTAATTTAAAAAATAAAAATGACAAATCTGAATACATTCACACTTTGAATGGAAGTGGTTTAGCAATAGGCAGAACACTTGCTGCTATTCTTGAGAATTGTCAAAACTCTGCCGGAAAAATAAACACTCCAGATATTTTAAAAAAATATTTAGATTTATAATTTATAACGATTATTTCTAGATATTAACGTTAGAATAAATTTTTTTGAAATGCGTTTTTCTTAGTTTAGCATTATCTTTTAGAGATATTCTTTGGAGTTTATAGAATTGTTAAGAATCGTTTGGCTTGAATATAAAAAAAATTTTTTTAAGAAAAGATTTTTAATAAGCATAATAATTATTTTTGTATTAATGTTTTCTTATACTCAAAAGGTTTCAAAAAAAGAATTAATTTTTGATAATTTGGAAAAAAGCATCAATAATAACAAAAGTGAATTTAACTCTGATGAAAAAAAAATAGATAAAGAGAAATTAGATTATGTTATAAAAGCAATATATCCACAACAAGCTTTTGGATTTATATCTCAATTTATTATTATTTACTGTGCTGCAAATAATTTAGTCAGAGAATTTAAATTAGGAACAAGTTCTTTTCTGTTCTCTAGTAAAAGAAAACGTTATGAAATAATATTTTTTAAAATACTTTCGATAATTCTACTGTCGATTACCTTTGCTATTTTTTCTTATTTTTTGGGTTACTATATAAATCTTGTTTCTGAGCAAAGTTACAGTAATAAATTTTACGATCTTATTATTATATATTCGGCGTATGCGTGGTTCGTATGTAATTTTGTGATGTTGTTTGTAGTTATATTTAAAAATAATCTAACAAGTTTCGTGTCAAGCATATTTTCTATGATGATAATCGATAGTGTTTTAAGTAAAATAAAGCAATCAGATAAGATAAATAATAGTTTGATTAATTATTTAGTTTTTGATGAAATATTTTGTTTTTTAAGTTTCGCCCAAGTAAATACAATCAAATTTATTTTTATGATTTTATTGGGTTTTATATTTTTTTTAGTCACTTGTTTAATTTTTAATAATCAAGATTTGTCTTAAAAAACACTAAAATTTTTTTAATTTAAAAAAAATTAAATCTTTAAAAAAATAATTTAGCGTTGTTTAAAAAATATTTTGATAAAAAGTATTATATTATTTAGTGTGCAGGAGGTGAGTTATTTTGGTAAAAATAAGATTAACAAGAGTTGGGAAAAAAAAGAAACCATCATACAGAATTGTTGTGGCCGACTCGCGTTCTCCTCGGGACGGAAAAATTATTTCACAAATTGGTCATTATGATCCTATGTGTGATCCGATATTAGTAAAAATAGATAAAAAACAAATGGAATCATGGGTAAACAAGGGTGCACAGCTCAGCAATGCAGTTAGACTCTTGCTAAAAGTAGTTTCTTAGATAATATTTTGATTCGATATTTTGTTTTTTTGATCTTTGTTGATTTTTATTAAAATTGCACATTTGTATATCGTTTTATCGATTATGTTTTATATCTTTGACAATTGATTATTTTATTTTTTATTTAAACGCATTATAATTTCAAGGAGAAAAAATGTCTTACACATTAAAAACAGATTTTGCAAAAACTGATTTAAAAGCATTATTAGAACAAGTTGCTCTTAGTTTAGTTGATGTAAAAGATAAAGTTCACGTTAACGAAATAAGAGGCGAAAGAATTTTGATACTAGAACTTAGGGTTGATCCTGGTGATCTAGGAAAAATAATTGGCAAACAAGGGCACATTGCACAAGCTATTCGTACTATTATGCATGCTGCATCTATGAAAACTGGTGTTAAACTCACCGTGGAAATAATTGAAAATTAATAAAAAATTAACAAAAAAGCAATTTTAATATTTAAAAAAACAAATCTTGTAAATAAATTTTATCTTGTAAATCTAAATTCATTTTCTTGCATTGAAACAATCTTCTAAATATTTTTTTACTAAAAAAATTATAGAAGTAATAAAAATAATCAAAGAAAAAACCTGCGATACAGGGACGTTGAAAAATTTTAACTGATCTGTTCGCAGGTTTTCTATAAAAAATCTTATTAATCCATAAAATAATAAATATAACAAAAAAATTTCTCCGCTAAATTTCTTAAAACGCTTATAAAATAATATAAATATTAAAAATAAAAAATTTAATGCTGATTCATAAAAGAAAGTTGGATGAACTTGAATATGTTTTACTTCGTTTATGATAGTAGGCATTACACTATTTGGAATGTTGTTTATTTTTGACGCTAATAATCTCATTGCAAATAAGTTGTTAGAATTTTTGCCGAATGCTTCTCTATTAAAAAAATTTCCCCAACGACCTATTATTTGTCCAACTAATAAACCAGGAACGAGAGTATCAAAGAATAAACTTTGATTTAAATTAAATTTTTTACAAAAAAATATTGATAAAATAAAAACTGATATTATGGCTCCATATATTGCTAATCCTCCTTCTCGGATTGCAAAAATTTTCAAAAGATCTTGAGAATAATAGCGCCACGAAAAAATTACAAAATAAATACGCGCACCAAGTACACCAAATATAATGGCTAAAAAAATAAAATCAAGATATAAATTTTTATTTTGTCTGCTTTTTTGTACTCCATCTAGAACAAAAATCATTCCCATTAAAATTCCAAAGCACAAAAACGCGCTGTAATAATAAATGTCAATTCCGAGCAAATTAAAAGCGACTCTTGGCAAATTATTTATTTTTATTCCTAAATTTGGGAATTCAACATCGTATAAAATAAAAATTCACCATCAAAGCACAATTTATTAATCCAATATCATTTTTAGTTCAAAATAAATTATAAATAAACAAAAACATTTTCTTCGTTATCTAAGTAATTTGATAGTAGCTAATCATAAAAAAGATAATTTAGCAAGCAGTAAAATTATAATGATTTTTGTTTAAATAAATAATCAAAAAATACGCAATTAAATCATCATATTCGAAAGATTATAATTTAATGCGATTAAAAAGATTTAATTAAAAGCTCAATAGTTATTAAACAGGTTTCGCCGTTCAATTTTTCTATTGTAAATTTTTTTGTATCCGTGTAGGAGATATTATGTTGTCTTATTTTAAGATTTTTATAATTTATGATTTTTTTATTTCTCCAAGGTTTTTCTAATCCATAATTGTGAAATAATTTTTAAGTAAAAAATCAAAAATGTAATTAGCAATGCTAAACTGCAAATTAGAAAAATTTTAAAATTAATTTTTTTCACATTATAGCAAATATATAGTTTTTTATTTTGTTGTTTGTTATTGTATTATTTTAATGATGTAATTTAGAGATGGATTATTTTTTTAAATGAAAGAGGATAAAACGACGGATTTAGGCTATGAGTTTAAAGTAGACAAGAACTGTAAGAAACGACTTGATATTTTTTTGTGTGAAAAAATAAATATAATTTCTCGATCACAAATAAAAAATATTATTAAAAATGGTCTAGTAAAAGTTTTAAATAATAATAATATTGAGACGAAAATAAAATGTGGATATATCTTAAGAAAAAATGATTTAGTTTTAGTAAATAAATTTAGAGATTCTAAAAGCAATATAAAACCAGAAGCACAAAAAATAGAAATAGAAATTATTTATGAAGATAGTAATATTTTGTTAGTTAATAAACCCCAGGGCATGACTGTACATCCCGCTGTTGGAAATTATAAGAATACTTTGGTTAATGCGTTGATTTATTATTTAAAAGATAATCTTTCGGATTTAAATGGCGAGTATCGTCCAGGAATTGTCCACAGAATTGATAAAAATACTTCTGGTTTATTAGTCATTGCAAAAAATAATTTTAGCCATAAATTTCTCGCTGAACAATTTTTTAATCATAGTATAATTCGAGAGTATACAGCGATAGTTTGTGGATCAATCGAGAAAGATAACATAATAAATTTAAATATTTCTCGCGACAGATATAATAGAAAAAAATTTTGTGTAAGTAATTATTCAGGAAAATGTGCCATCACTGAGTATGAATTAATAGAAAATCTAGGTCAATATAGTCTTATAAAACTAAAATTAAAAACCGGAAGAACACATCAAATACGTGTACATATGTCGCATATCGGTCATAGTGTATTAGGTGACGATGTTTATGGCGGATATAGAAAAGAATTTAGTTTTTTAAAAGGACAAATGCTTCATGCCGGAATTTTGGGTTTTGTTCATCCAAAAACAAATCAAAGGGTTGTTTTTAAAAAAGAAGAACCAGAGTATTTCTATGATGTAATAAAAAAAATAAAATTTAAAAGTGTTTATTAGATCTTATATGTATTTATATATTTATAAGTTTTTTAAATTAATCTTTCTGCAATTTGAACAGCGTTGGTGGCTGCTCCTTTACGAATGTTATCGGCTACAATCCAAAAATTTAAACCGGATTTAATGCTAAAGTCTCTGCGAATTCTTCCTACAAAAACTAGATCTTTACCAGAAGCATTTTTAGCTAAAGGATAGATTTCGTTTTTGATGTCATCTTGAATAGCTACGCCTGGTGTATTTCTTAAAATATCAAAGATTTCTTTTATGTCAAAATCTCTTCTTAATTCTAAATTTATAGATTCGCCATGAGAATTAATCACCGGAACTCTAACAGCTGTAGCTGTAATATTTATTTCCGGAGCATGTAAAATTTTTTTAGTTTCGTTTATTAATTTTAATTCTTCAAGTGTGTATTTTGTCTCTAGATCAAAATTATCTATCTGCGGCAAACAATTATTTACAATGCTATATTTAAATTTTTTATTATCATCGTTTTTTAAATCATTAATTCCAAAAATTCCAGCGCCAGAAACTGCCTGATAAGTGGATATAACAATTCTTTTTATCTTAAAAACATCGTGTATTTTTTTTATAGCAACTACAAGCTGTATTGTAGAACAATTAGGATTTGCAATAATATTTTTATGATTTTTTAAATCTTCTGGATTAACTTCAGGAACAACAAGCGGAACTTTATCATTCATTCGCCACGCTGAACTGTTATCTATAACAACGCAATTATTTTTTGCTGCTAAAATTGCAAATTTTTTACTGATTTCTTTACCTGCTGAAAATAATGCCAAATTGATTTTATTTTTCTCGAAAATATCATATTCTAATTTTTTAACAATATATTTTTTATTTTTAAAAATAATTTCTTTTCCATCGGATTTTTCTGATGCAAATAAAAATAACTTATCAATTTTAAAATTTCTTTCTTCAAGAATTTTTAAAAACATTCCGCCAACAAGACCAGTAGCGCCAATTATAGCTATATTCATATAATCACACTTATTTTTTTAAATATTATTATTCTAACTTTTTAAAAAGTTTCTTCTTTAATTAAAAAAATATTTTTTTAAACCAAAAATCTTGACTAAAAAATAATTTTAGTTAGTATAATTAGAATATGAGTGGCTGTTGTTTAGACGGTTATCTCCAAGTAAGAGTTATTTTTTAAAATAATCGCATTACTTTGGGTGTTTAGCGGTTATTTTTTATTATTTCTAGAACAATATCAATATCAACAGTAAAACTATCATATCAACGTTTATGTCTATCACCTCCAACACTTGGAGGCTAACCGCCTGTTCGTCGATCTTTAACGTCATCATATTTAGTTAAAGACATCCGACAACAGTCACTAAAAATATTTTAACTGATGAAATAAATTTAGCAATCATATTTTCTAAAAGAATCGCAGAATTTCTGCTTCAAGTGGTGGTTCTGTAATTATATTTCCAATTCTTACTTTCACAATATCATTAATCTTAAGACTATTAGATTTTACTTTGATTTTTATATAATTATCAGTGTATCCAAAATAAAATTCATTTTTATTTTCTTCTATCAGAACTTCGAAAGTTTTATTTAACATACTTTTTATAAAGTTTTTAGAGAGTTCGCTGCTAAGTTTTATTATCTTTTTCGATCTATATTTTTTTATACTTTCGTTAACTTGATTTTTAAAATTTATTGCCTTTGTATTTTTTCGTTGTGAATACGGAAAAACGTGTATCTTAAAGAAATTTATTTTTTTAATAAAATTATAAGTATCATTAAAATCTTCGTCAGTTTCATCAGGAAATCCAACTATAATATCCGTCGTAATAGAAATATTTTCGATTGATTTTATTTTTTGAATAGAATCATAAAAAAAGTCCGTATCGTATTTTCTGTTCATTGATTTTAATATTTTATTGCTACCACTTTGCAAGGGTATGTGAAAATGCGGACACAGTTTTTTAAAAGTTTTGATTTTATTTATAAAAAAATCATTTAATAAATTTACTTCGATAGAGCTTATTCTTATACGCAATAATTTTTTTATGTTATTTAATTCTTTTATCAAATCTATTAATTTTTTGTAACTTGAAATATTTATACCAGTCAGCACAATTTCTTTTATATTTTCGTTATCGCATAAATAATTTACTTCGTCGAGAATTTCGTTGATATCTCGATCGTTAGGCAATCCTCGAGCATAAGGAATTACACAATAAGAACAAAAGTTATTGCAACCATCTTGAATTTTTATAAACGCGCGGAAACGCTTTTTTGTTTTAATCTTTAAATTAAGTTTATTATCAGTATTGTTATCTTTATGATTATATACTTCTAGGTTTTTTTTTAAATCTATAATTATTTTTTCTAATTCATCGATATTCGAACACACATAATCAGCAATTTGATTTTCTAATAAATACGCTTTATTTAATTTTGCATAGCATCCCATTGCTATGATTATGCTATTAACATTTTTTGATCGCGCACGAGAAATCATCTGACGCGATTTTTTATCACTCATTTGTGTGACGCTACACGTATTTATAATATATATATCAGCAATATTTTTGAATTCAACTAATAAAATGCCGTTTTGTATTATTACTTTTTTTATCTTTTCAGAATCATAAAAATTTACTTTACATCCTAAATTTAAAACCGATGCTCTCATTCAATAATTATATTTTTAATAAAAATTTTCTTAATATTTTTTTAATATGATTTTTGCTAAATAAATTTTTTCTCAAATAATTATTTTTATTTTTTTAATTATTTTTATAAAAAAAAAAAAAAAAATCGGAGAAACAGGATTTGAACCCGCGACCTCTTGGTCCCGAACCAAGCGCTCTTCCAAACTGAGCTATTCCCCGATAAGCTATTGACTTGAGATACAAAAAAAATGTAGCATAATTAAATAATATATACGAGGTGAAATAAATGCGAGACGAAAAACATGAAAAAGAAGAAGATAATAATAATTGCGATGGATGTCCCGGATGCGGAAATTAGAAGTTTAGTATATAATTTAAAAATATAAAATAAAAATAAAAAATTACATGCGCGCAGCATAGTAATTTTTTTTGTGTAGTGCGTTCTAGAACATATTTTCTTAGAAAATATTTTTTTACTCTAAAATTAAGCTAAAACTAAATCAAAAATCGCATATATATTTCTTTGATTATAATTTTGTGATCAAGAATTTTTAAGAAATATAAATATGAACTTCAATAACAACAAAATCGTATGTTATAATATTTATATATTAAAGATACGGAGTTTTTTTATGAATCTAGATACACGGAACAAGATTGAACATGCTATAAACCGAATTTATGATCACAAGAGAGAAAAAATTGAAAAAATATCGAAAAATGATATAGTAACCATTGAAGCAAACGGATGCAATGTTGCCATTAAAGTAGACACTCAAGAACCAATTGAAAGAGCTGTTTTGATTATATTTGAAATAATCGAGGATAGAAAAAATTTTGGTTCACCTTTTATGAAATTGTATGAATCAAGTGCTGTATTCACATATCTTATCAATTATATAATTTTAGCAGCTCAGCAAAAACAACAAGATGAATTCTATTCTGATTTAAATGTTAAATATATTATGTCGCTTCTTAAATTTCTTAAAACTCATCCTCTATACAGTCTTTTTCCTCTTTATCTTAGGTTTCCTAAGATCGAATCAAATATTTTTACAGAAAAAGAGCGAGAAGAATTATCAATCTCATCAATGAAATGTTATTTAACTTTTGAAGAAGAAACGGTACTCGAACTTGAAAAAGTGATTGATCGAATTATTAATATACTGGTTAAAGACAACAATTTCGAACAAGTAAAAAAAATTGGAATAAAAGACGATTCAATTCAGTTCGTATCTTCTCCAATTGCTGATTTTTTTAAAGATCCAATAAAGCCCCAATTAAAAAGAAATATGTTCATAGCTATTTCTTCTCCTCTTATTGGGTCTTCGGTAACTGTTATTTTATTAGGTTCATTTAACCATCTTTTTACTAATTTTGCAATTAATCTAGCAGCTATAGATATGTTAAAACTTTTACCAGCTGCTCTTGGATTAATATTGTGTGTGATTTTTGTTATTAAACTAACGATAAATAAATTTAGTAGAGATGAAGCAGCAAGAGAAGAAAATTTAAATAGAAAAGTCCCTGAACTAAGTTAATTATAAAAAAAATATTTTTTTAAATTTAAGATATATCGTTATAAAATTGAAAAATAATAAAAATTTAAAGAATTTAATAAAAAACTAAGAAAAAAATATTTTAAAACTATCAGAATAAATTTATTTTTGTTGGTGTAAATTTTGTATGGTGATTTTGATCTGCATTATTCAAAAAAATTAATGGAATATATATTCTTAGATCATGATTGTTTAATTTTTGATGCGATATACAGCGATGAGTCGCAGAATTTTGTGTCTGAAATTGATTTAAAAAAAAATATGTCATTCAAAATAAAAATAAGAACTGCAAAAGAAAATGTGGATAAAATTTTTTTAGTAACAGCAGATAACACAAATAACAAAACAAATAAATTTGATATGCAGAAAGATCATAGTAATGATTTTTTTGATTTTTATATCATTAAAATAGATGGTCAAACTGAAAATTTTATTTATTATTTTGAGATAATTAAAAATAACAAAAAATATTTTTATAACAAGTTTGGCATTTGCGAAAGAGTTGATAATAATTATAATTTTTGTTTAACGCCAGGTTTTGTAGCGCCTGATTGGGCAAAAAGTTGTGTAATTTATCAAATTTTTGTTGATAGATTTTTTAATGGTGATGCTAACAACGACGTAATCGACAACGAATATTTATATCTTGGACATAGCGCAAAAAAAATAAATTGGGAAGAGAAAATTAAAATAAATGATGTTTGTAATTTTTATGGTGGTGATCTAAAAGGCATAATCAAAAAAATGGATTATCTAGTAGATTTAGGAATAGAAGCAATATATCTTAATCCGATATTTGTTTCGCCAAGCACACATAAATATGATATTCAAGACTATGATTACATAGATCCACACTTTGGGAAAATAGTAAAAGATAATGGAGAAAGATTATATTTTGAAAATTTTAACAATAAATTTGCGAGCAAATATATTTCAAGGACATGTGATAAAGAGAATTTAGAAGCGTCTAATAATTTATTTATAAAACTTGTGGAAATTGCACACAAAAATAACATAAAAATAATTTTGGATGGAGTTTTTAATCACTGCGGGGCTTTTAATAAATGGTTAGATAAAGAAAATTTTTATTATAAATCAGGTTATGCAATAGGTGCTTACAAAGATAAAAACAGTATATATAATAATTATTTTCATTGGCATAAAGACGATTGGCCAAATAATAACTTTTATGATTCATGGTGGGGATTTGATAATCATCCAAAATTAAATTATGAAAACTCGAAAGAATTATTTAATTATATTTTAAAAATTGCGCAGAAATGGGTTTCTGCGCCATTCAATGCCGATGGATGGAGAATTGATGTTGCAGCTGATTTAGGTATGAGTCGTGAATTTAATCATAAATTTTGGCGTGAATTTAGATTAGCTGTGAAAAAAGTTAATCCTGAAGCGATAATAATTGCAGAACACTACGGAAACGCCAAAGAATGGCTCAGTGGCGATCAGTGGGATTCTATTATGAATTATGATGCATTCATGGAACCAGTAACTTATTTTCTAACCGGTATGGAAAAACACAGCGAATCATTCGATGCATGCAAGTTAAATAATTCGAATTATTTCGAACAGTGCATAAAATTTAATATGGCACAATTTAACTTTAATAATTTAATTATGAGCATGAATCAATTATCAAATCATGATCATTCAAGGTTTTATACGAGAACCAATAAAATAGTTGGCAGATTGCATAATAAAGGCCATTCAGCATCAGAAGAAAACGTTAATAAAAGTATTATGATGCAAGGAATAATTTTTCAAATGACATGGCCTGGTTGTCCAAGTATATATTACGGAGATGAAGTTGGTCTAAAAGGCTGGTCAGATCCTGATAATAGACGTCCGTTCCCATGGGATAATCAAGACAAAATTTTACTAGAGTTCTACAAGTTTTTAATTGATTTTCATAAAAAAAATTGCGCGCTAAAATTTGGGTCACTAATGTTTTTAAATATAGAACCTGGAATTATTTGCTATGCACGTTGGCTTGAAGATATAAACGAAAGAATAATTATAATGTTAAACACCAACGATCAAAAATATAACTTAAAAATTCCAGTATGGAAAATAGGATTGTTAAAAAATAATAAATTCAAAAAAATAATTTCCGTTTCTGACAACCACTTTAAAACCAATCACAAAAACCTGCTTTATTGCGACAAAGTACTAAACATAGAAATAAACTCACACAGTGCTATTATAATTAAGTCAGTATAATAAAAAATCATATCAATTCACAACTCCGAAAACTTTTCTCTTCTCTTTCTCACACAATACCTTTCGAAATATAATCTAAAAACAGGAGCTAAAAGCAATAATAACAATCCAAGAGAAGACGCAACTGCTCCGCTTGATATAAAATTAAACTTAAACATAATTGTAATCCCGGAAATAAA
>JAISCN010000048.1 GCA_031265515.1 Clostridiales bacterium
AATGCTGAGTACAAAAAGTCCGGAATTAAACGAAGCTGTTTGTGTTTATAAAAAGTAACAGCAGATGAAGCGTTTAGAGAAGAAGCTTGGAGACATGAAGAAGCGATAAGGAGAATAGAGTCTAGGTTAGAGAATGCTGAGAAGAAAGGAGAGAAGAAAGGAAAAAGAAAAAGAGAGATTGAGATAGCTAGAAATTTATTAAAATCAGGCCTAGATCCAGAATTTATTTCTCAGAATACTGGTTTATCCATCGAAGAAATAAAAAATCTAGAATAACAAAGCAGAATAATAAATTGGTTAAAATTTATTGGATCAAAATCAGAGAAGAAAAATAAATAAAAATCCATTTATTTTAGATTCTAAAGAACCAACTCTAAACTATCAAGATTTTATAAATCAAGAAGTAAGATACTCTTCATTAAAATTATTATTTCCAGAGAAAGTTGATGAGTTATTTAAACAAGCAGAAAATGATTTTTGTTATGTTTTATATTTTCTTAACTTAATCAGACTTTTGGACAATTACGATAATTTGCTAATTTATCTAACTATATGTTATAATTCTTTATAATGACATATTAAAAGGTGAATTATTTTGACTCTGCAACTTTCTGCAAATGAGGATAAAAACCTAAGAAAAAATATTAGCTCTTTTAATCAATTATTTAATGGCGGTTACAATAGATTTCATAAAATTGCTATAGAAAAATTAAATCCAGAATATGTTAGATTAATATTAGCAAATAATAACTTTGATATGTTTTGTGAAATTTATAAATTAGATCCAACTCTAAAAGTCTCGAAATATTTATTTTTAGACAATATACTTAGAAGCATAATTTCTTACGATAATTTTTTCAAAAAAGAAGGTATATTACAATTACAATCACAACAAGAATGGTGCGAATATATCAAGCTCACTGCACTATTTGAGTTTTGTTTAGAAAATTCAGAAAATTTTGGTGATTGCGTAATCAACAGTCTTCATAATAATTTTTCCAGGGCAAAAAATATTTTAAAAAGTTTATTGGTAGAAAAAAATAACTATTCTTTTCTATTAATTTTAAATCACGCAATAAGACAATTGGCTATCGTTAAGAAAGGCAGTGTAAACATGGAAGAAACAACTCAACTTTCTTTGACAGTTTATTTACTTATTCAAAAAAAAAAGAAGGTAACCCAGAAGTAAAAATACAAGATATTATGGATGATATATCGAGCAACAATATTGAAACTTTAATGGAACAATCAGTACTAGAAATCTGTAGAATGACACGAGATTTCAGTTATGTAGTTGTTGAAAGAGTTAAGAAATTATATATTATCAGAGAAAATATTTTAAAACAGTTTAAAATATTACAACCAAAAGCATTCCCGCAAATAATGTTTGATGTTTCTGCTGAATTAGGAAATGTATCAGGCGTAGGTTGTGAAGGATTGTTATGTTTTTTATGTGGGGATAATGGCCAAAATGTTAATTTAGCTCATCAACTTTGCGATAATAGTAACCGTTACGAAGAACTTCGCAATGTAATTTTAAGAAGTCCAGGCTACTTACAAAAGATTCTTGATGGTACGCCTGAAATTTCATTAAACTTTTTCAGGAGATTACCATCAGAAGAAAAACAAAATAGCTACAAAAAAATAATTTCAAGAGACTTAGAATGGTCTGTATCTGATTATATTATTTTTTTAGTATTAATTCCATTTTTTGTTTTTCCCGCAGTTATATTTCGTAGATATACAAACAACATAAAGAGAAGAGAACAACTCGATCTATGTGTATAAAATTATTTTAGTAAAACAGTTAAACACATAAAAAAACATAGATTTTATAAATGATTAATCTAGAAACTAAATTTATTTTTAATACTTGTGAAGTCGTTTGTAATTTTGTTTTTTTATTAAAATATCAGAGTAAATTATTTTGCACTTCTCTCTTTAATCAAGTCTTCAAATATTTTTTTATTATGATTATTTTTAATATTGTCTAAAAAAAGTAATTAAATAGTATTTTTATCAAGCATAAAATTGTTCTAAAAATTTTAAATTATTTTCATAAAATAATCTTATATCATCGATTTGATATTTAAGCATTGCTATTCTCTCTATTCCTATTCCAAATGCAAAACCAGAAAATTTATCGGAATCTATATTAACTTTTTCAAGTACATTAGGATGAACCATGCCACAACCTAAAAGTTCTATGAAGCCACTATTTTTACAAATTTTGCATCCTTTTCCATTACACGCGAAACAAGTCACATCCATTTCTGCACTAGGCTCTGTAAAAGGAAAATAATGTGGCCTAAATCTGGTTTTTACATTTTTATCTATTAATTTTTTAACAAAAAAATCAAGAGTTCCTTTTAAATCTTTCATAGATATATTTTTGTCAACTAATAATCCTTCGATCTGATTAAACATTGGAGTATGAGTCGAGTCAATTTCATCGAATCTATAAACTTTTCCAGGAGAAACTATTTTTATCGGCGGATTATTATTTTCCATGACATGAACTTGCATCGGAGAAGTTGCTGTAACTAAAACATGATCGTTATCAAAATAAAAAGTATCATTTTCGTCTCTAGCTGGATGAGCTTTAGGTATATTTAAGGCATCAAAATTATAATAAGTATTTTCTATTTCGTGAGAATCTATAACTCGATATCCCATACTAACAAAAATATCGATTATCTCATTTAAGATATAACTTATCGGGTGTAAATTTCCAAAATTAATTTTGTTGCCTGGTAAAGTTATATCAATATTTTCGTCTCTTAATTTTTGTTCGATAAAAGCTAAATTTAATTCACAGTATTTATCGTTTATCAACAACTCAATTTTATTTTTTAAATCGTTTATCTTCTGTCCAAATTTTTTTTTGTTATTAATTTCTTTAATATTTTTAATGTTTTTCATCAGATCAATAATTTTGCTTTTTTTACCTAAAAATTTTACTTTAAATTCTTCAAGATCGGTTAGACTTTTTATTTCTTTTATTTCTTCTAAAATTTCTATATTTAATTTTTCTATCTCTTCCAAAAAAATCTCCTGTTTACTTATTTACTTACATTAGTGATTTTTTTAGCAAATTTTTTTTAAATCACTATTATTATCGCTATCATAATTATCAACAATTATTTCTATAAAAGAATTATAGATCAAAATAACACAAAAAAACGACCTAAGTTTTTCACTTAGGCCACTTAAAATATTCACATAAATTTAAATTTATAATTTAAATCTAAACTATGAGACGATCAATTGAATAGATAAGAAATTTGCAAGGTTTAACAAAATCTTCTTCTAAAGTATCAACAACATTGTCGTTGCCATATTCATCTATTTCATGAAGTTCAAATTTAGCTACTCCTATATCTCTAAGAAATCTAATACGGTATTCACGTGAATTAAACTCGCTAGATTCGCTAGGTCCAATAAATTTTGTTTCTGCTGTAAATTCATATGTCATACTATGAGATTCATAAAAGTATGTATTAAAATCTTCATAAAATAAATTATAGTTATATTTATTATTTGAGTTATAATTGTCCCCATCTTGCGACTGGTTACTTTCGGATTCTGAATCAAATCCTTCTCTAGATGAAAATTCATTGATCGAGAGACTAGCATAATCATCAACGCGAACGTTTGCTCCTAATTTAAGAGTCTGTCCTTTAGCAACTGAAATCAAACGTTCATCTCTTCCAACTACGTCTCTATCTGTATATACAAACTCTCCAATCACATAGTGATTAGCATCTTTCCATCTCTTTATATTAAATCCATATAGATCATCGCCACCTTTATAATCTGCACACAACATCTTAGAATTATTTTCCAACAAATCCAAACTCTGCGAGATCGACGATAATTCTTTTTGATTTAGATTTTGCTTCGCGTTAACATTTACTACCGTAGATAATGATAAACCAGCTGCTAATGCAGTAGCCAAAATTTTTTTCGCTATCATAAAATCAAAAATCCCCTTATGTTTTTTTAGAGTCACTAGACCCTAAAAAAATTTTACTATAACTTTTTTTAGTTTCAAGTTTTTTTGATTGTTTTTAGTTTTTATTTTTACTTTTTAAAAAACGTTTGTTATATTAATTTCCATCAAAATAAATTCAAAAACAAAGAACAGTGAATTCAAAAAAATAATTTCCGTTTCTGACAACCACTTTAAAACCAATCACAAAAACCTGCTTTATTGCGACAAAATACTAAACATAGAAATAAACTCACACAGCGCTATTATAATTAAGTCAGTATAATAAAAAATCATATCAATTCACAACTCCGAAAACTTTTCTCTTCTCTTTCTCACACAATATCTTTCGAAATATAATCTAAAAACAGGAGCTAAAAGCAATAATAACAATCCAAGAGAAGACGCAACTGCTCCGCTTGATATAAAATTAAACTTAAACATAATTGTAATCCCGGAAATAAA
>JAISCN010000030.1 GCA_031265515.1 Clostridiales bacterium
GCATCGAATAATTTTGTTAATGGCTATGACTTTAAAAACTTTAAACCTCAAGATAATATCACAAGAGCCGAATCTATCGTGATGATTACGAAAGTTTTTAAAAGAGATATAAACGATAAGGAAAATATTTTTATAGATTTAGATAAAAATCATTGGGCGTATAAATTTATTGTGAGTTGTGTAATCGTTTAATTTTTGATTTTAGATTTTATATTTGAAAAAACATCTCGAACGATTGAGATATTTTAGTTTTTTATTTTTGTTTTTATGATTTTTATGGTCAAGTGAGAGTTTTTAGATGAGATTATTGGAATATAAATTTGCTGTGAGTTGTGTTTTTATTTATTTTTTTTGATTTTTAATTTTAAAAGAAATATTAACAAAGTTATTTTTTGGAAATTTTTAAAACAATCATCGAAGTTATAATTATAAAAAAATAATCGCTGACTCAATGAGAGAAATGGCAATGATACAGATTTTTTTTCAAGAAATCGTCTATGACGAACAATCATTATATTTTTGTTTTACTCAAAATTATTTTTTCTAGTCAATAAAAAATAAAATTGAAATTATAATTTCTTTTAATTTTGACAAATATAGCGTGTTGTTTTTTAATTCAGTACTAAAATTTTTTTGATATATATTCTATGAGATAATGAAATTTTATCACTCTATTTGATTATTACGATTATAATAGCTCTTTTCAAAAAACAAATTATGTGGATCTAATATTAAATATTATTAATAGTGTTTTTAGTTCTGGAATATATCTTGTTTTATTGCTATTTTATATAATGTTTTCTTAATACTAATAAGAGCTTTTGAAATCTTTTATCAATAATTTCTCGACCTATTTGATTTGTCATATGAGCAGCAGGTGTACCTTCTCTTTTAGAATAAATAAAAGTAAAAGCATTGTTGAATTTTACACGATTAACGATATCTAAAGTATCATTAAAATCATCTTCTGTTTCTCCAGGAAAACCAACTATTATATCTGTTGTTAAATTGATATTTAATATCTTATTTTTTATCTTTTTAACAAGTTCTAAATAACTTTCACGAGTATATTTTCTATTCATTAATTTCAAAATTTTGTTAGAACCAGATTGAATAGGCAAATGCAATTCTTTACATACTTTTTTTTCTTCACTTATAGTGTCTATCAAATCATCACTTAAATCTTTCGGATGTGAAGTCATAAATCTTATTTTTTCTATATTTTTTATTTTGCAAATTGCTTTTAATAATTCAGCAAAGTTGATTTTATTCTCTTTTAAATCATTGCCATAAGAATTAACATTCTGGCCAAGTAGCAAAATTTCATTTACACCATCATCGCTAAGTTTTTTTATTTGATTTAAAATATCAATAAATGGTCTGGAAATTTCAGGACCCCTAACATAGGGAACCACACAGTAACTACAAAAATTGTTGCAGCCATATATAACATTTATACTAGCCTTGTTTTTTTCTTTTATGATCGAATGTGGTTCGTGCAGATTATCTCTATTATTTTTTATTGCAATAACTTGTTTTTTGTTTAAAATATTTTCTAACAATAATCTTGGAAAATCATTTATATTAAAAGTCCCAAAGATTATATCAACAAAATCATAAGATTTTTTTATTTTCTTAATAGCATTTTCTTGTTGCATCATACAACCACAAATAATTATCTTTATATCTTTTTTTATTTTTTTATATTTTTTTATTGATCCTAATTTTCCAAACAGTTTTAATTCGGGATTTTCGCGTACACAACAAGTATTAAATAAAATCAAATCAGCATTCTCGTCATCATTTGTGAAGTCATAACCCATATTTTTTAGTATGAAAAGAATTTTCTCAGAGTCATTAACATTCATTTGACATCCAAGTGTGTTTACTTTTGCTAGCAAAATATTTTTGTTTTTAGTGTTTATCTTTTTAACTTGGCAAATAAAATAGTCACTGTAGCCCAATCCAAAATTTTCATATTTATCAGACATAATTCTAATTTTATCGTAATTTAGTGAGTTAAAAAAAATTTTCTAAAAAACTTAACATATACCACTTTAAAAGTTTGATAGCATTTCTGTTTTTTATCATATATGCTTAAATATGGCGCTGTTTTGAGAATCTATTTCTATTTTTAAATTTCTATCGCGAAATAAATTTTTTGTAATTAATTTTAAAATCACCATCAAAAACAAAAATTATTTTTAAATTTTATCTTTACTTTCAACAAAATTCTTGTTACACTAGCCATCATCAAAATAAATCCAAGGACTCTTTAATGCAACCAGATATCCTTAACGTTAGAAATCTCTCGATTGAAGACCAAGTTACTTATTTCGCCTCTCTCGCACAAGAAGAAGAAAATAGCATGGAAGTATTTATTCAATTAGATCCGAAAGTACGTTCACAAACTTTTAAATTTCTACCAGAAAACATCAGAACTCTAAAACTTCTTGTAACAGAAATACCATATATAAACCGTGCAACCAATTTCAGATATATAAGAGTCACAGAACGTACTTTTGAAAATCTTCTAGCACTAAGATTTGATTCACAAAAAACGAGAGATTCGTTTGTATACTTAAACGATTATGAATTAAATTTAGAAAATTTTTATAGATTAGATACAGAACAAAGAAATATAGATATTTTATTAAGTCTAAATTTAAATCTTGAAGAAAAGTCTAAACACTTTGGATCAATGTATATTAACGAAAGAACAACTGATAATCTTAAAAGATTTGGACAAAAATATTGGTCACAAATTTTTCCTCAGTTAAGAAAAAGATATCGTACTATGCCAAATCTTTTGGAAATGGAATTTTCTCCTGAAATTGCTGCAAATATCTTTAGATATCTAAAAGATAATCAAAGAACTTTAGAAAATCTTTTATTATTTCCGCATGATAAACTATCTCCAGAAAGAATTTCTCCCAGAGCAATTGCTTTTGAGTTTTTATTAGATCAATATCAAAAAATAGAGTATCTTGTTCGTATAGATAAAAGAGATCGAAGATATTGTTTACAACGTATAAGAAATATTCATGCAGCACTTGCATCACCAACTCTTTTTCAGAGTTTTGGTGAGGTTGATTCTGAAAGATTCTTTAAAAAATTTTATAGTCGTTTAGGA
>JAISCN010000045.1 GCA_031265515.1 Clostridiales bacterium
TGACACAAATTTTTATAGTATTATAGTATGTAAAAAACTTTTCTGTGTATCGCGTCTCTTAAAAAAAATACAAAAAAATTAGCGTTGACGTAACTAAAAATTTATTTAAATTAAAAAAATATTATAGAAAATAAAAGTTGTTTGTTCAGATAACAAAAGGACATAAGTAATTTTTATACTAATTGTTTTGCTAAATAAACGGTAGCAAAAAAACCTATTGCGACATAATTAAAAATTTACTCCGGTAATTTTTGTTGTGTGTATTTTTGTTTTTTATAAATTTTCACATTTTATAGAAAAATGTGATTTTTTTAATTTTAATTTTAAAATTACGGATAAAACGATTGTAATAGATAAATAATGAATTATGTAATTTTTTAAATCTAATTGCCTTTTAAATAAAAAAACGAAAATTTTGTTCTAAAACAAAATCATTTAGTTGGAGAGGAAACTTTTGTTACGATCACAATCACAAACAGATTCTAATGTTTTATTAGGTGATCTTTTTGACTCTGTAAAGCAATTTATTTTTCCTAATCTGTTACCTGAATATCAAGGATTATTTAATCAAACAGCTAGAGCCATTTTAGAAACAACGCCTATTGATTTGGATGCTCTTTTTGATTTTATAGAACGATTTGTTTTTCCTAATATAGCGCCTGAGCGTCGAGAAATGTTTGCTGATGAAATAGTTAGAATCATTTCATCACGGATATTAGGTAATTTAAAATCATGCATTAATCTATTATATTCTAGTGTCTTTAATATTTTGCCAGCTGAAAGTAAAGAAATAGTTGCTATTCGGATGATCAGAAGTATTTTTCAAGTAGGATCTTATATTTTAGACGTATCTCTTGATTTTGCAACAACTGTTTTCTATCATCTGTTACCTGAATATCAAGGAACATTTGTTGTTCAAATAACTGAATTTTTTTTACCAAATATATTAGAAAATTCAAAAAAATTTTTTCTTTTTATATCACGTATTAATTTTGCTCATTTATCAGAAATACAGAAAGAGACAGTTTATATTCGAGTATTAGAAGCTATTTTAAAAACAAGACCAAACGATTTAGATACGATTCATTATTTTATGGGATCTCCCATTTTCCATTGGTTACCTTATCAACATAGAGGAACACTTAATGCTCGGCTGATTAATATTATTTTACCAGAGATATCAGGCAACTTAGAAGCATGTAGTAATTTTATAAAATCTCATTTATTTCTTACCTTTTTACCTGATGAAGATAAAAAAATATTTGCTATTAGAATGATTAACAATATTTTAGAAACAAAAGCTTATGACTTGAACACACTGTCTCATTTTGCAGAACTTGTTTTTCCCTTTTTACCACATGAAAACCGAAGAATATTTGCTGATCAAATAATTGAAACTATTTTACCAAGAATACTAGGCAATTTAGAGATATGTACATTAACGTTAGATTCTAGTATATTTCTTAGTTTGACACCTCAACGCAGAGAAATAATTGCTATTCAGATGGCTAAAAGTGTTTTACAAGCAAGACCTGATGATGTAATTGCATTTCTTAACACTAACAAAAGTAATTTTATTGTTTTTACATCAGCTGAACAGAGACAAAAATTTGCTGTTCAAGCAATTGAAGTTATTTTACCGAGGGCACTAGGTAATTTAGCAGCGTGTATTAATTTAATAAAATCTTCTTTCTTTAATTATTTCATATCTGACAGCGATAAAGAAATAATTGCTATTGAGATGAATGAAAGTATTTTACGATTTCGATCAAAACCTGATGATATAGATGCAATTCTTGATTTTGTAGGATGTGTTTTTCTTTGTTTGTCATCTGAACGTCAAGAAAAATTTCCTGATCAAATGATTGAAACTATTTTGCCATGGACACTGGGAAATTTAAAGCTATGTAATAATTTAATGAAATCTTTTTTCTTTCGTATAATTATGTCTAACAAAAGTAAAGAAATAATTGCTATTCGGATGATTAGGGGTATTTTGAAAGCAAAACCTGATGATCTAGACGCACTTCTTGATCTTATAGAACATAATATTTTTACTTCTTCATCATTTTTAAATCGAGAAATATTTGCCAATCAAATAGTTGAAACCATTTTAATGGAGGCACTAGGAAATTTAGAGCTATTTAATAATTTAATAAAATCTTTTTTCTTTCGTGCAGTAAGTAATAGAGATAAAAAAAATTTTGTTATTAGAATAGTTGAAAGTATTTTAAAAGCAAGGTCTAATAACTTGAATGCAATTCTTGTTTCTATAGATTTTATAGAACGTAATGTTTTTACTGTTGTACCATTTGATTGGGAAGTATTTACTGATCAAATAACCGAAACTATTTTACCGGCGGGGACACTGGGCAATTTAGAGCTATGTACACGAATGTTAGATTCTAGTGTATTTCTCAGTTTGCCAGCTCAATTTAAAGAAATAATTGCTATTCAGATGGCTAGAAGTATTTTGCAAGCAAGACCTGGTGATTTAAAGACGTTTATTGACCTTACAGAACGTTATTTTATTCTTGCTATACCGGCTGAACAGAAAGTAAAATTTGCTACTCAAGCAATTGAAATTATTTCACCAAAGATATTAGGAGATTTAGATGCGTGTAGTAGTTTAATAAACTCTACTGTTTTCCATAATTTACCGTTTTTATATAAAAGAAAATTTGTCATTAATGCAATCAAAAGTGTTTTAGAAAGCAAAACAGAAAATCCAAATGCATTTGTTGGTTTTATGGAACATGCTGTTCTTCTCAGCAATGAAATACGGAGACCTAAAATAGCGAGACCTGCCTATCCATCCGTTCACAGAGCGCTCGTTCGTAAAGTAAATGAAATACAGGAACCTTCTCTCGCTCATGAAGCAATTGAATTATTTTTACCAAGGATACTAGGTAATTTAAGCGCATGTACGGACCTACTAGAATCTACAATTTTTCGTGAATTATTAACTCCCCTAGATAAAGCAATATTTATCAGTATTATGATTCTCAATATTCAAGAAGAAAAATCTCTTCATTTGCGCGAATTTTTTAATTCTATAGAAAAGTTTGCCTTTCCTGTTTCGGATCCTTACCAAAAATTAAAGTTTGCTTTATCGATATCTGAAATTATTTTAAAAGAAAGACCTGATGATCTGAATATACTTCTCGACTTTACAGAACGACTTGTTTTTCCCCGCCCATCGTCTGAAATTATTTTAAAAAAAAGACCTAGTAATTTGAGTATACTTTTATACTTTACAGAACGACTTGCTTTTCCCCTTATATCATCTGAATACCAAGGAGAATTTATAGCTGAAACCATTTTACAAGTAAAACTTAATGATCTGAATATATTTCTCGACCTTACAAAAGGAATTGTTTTTCCCCGCCTATCGCTTGAATGCCAAGAAAAATTTGTAACTGAAATTGTTTTAAAATCAACACTTGATAAATTGAACGCTATTCTTAATTTTGTGGAACGATCTGCTGTTCCTCTTATATTGTCTGAACATCAAGGAACAGTTATTGTTAAAGCGATGGATGCTGTTTTATCAAAAATATCGGAGTATTTCTATGAATATACTCGCTATACAGGATACGACGCTCAGTTTTTATCATGTATTCGTTTTATGGAACACAACGCTCAGTCTTTATCGCAAGCACAGCAAGAGATCTATGCTGAACAAATATTTAATATTATCTCAGAAGAAACACCAACACCATGTAATTCAAAAATGCTTCTTATTTTTGAAGAATCTCCTATTTTTAATTGGTTAACAGTTAAACATAAAGCAAGGTTTGAAGAAATAAAATTGAACGATTTGAATAAATGTGTTAGATTAGTGGAATCTGATTATTTTAAATCTTCGTCGTACAGAGAAAAAGTACAAATACTTATTCAAATATTAAATAATCACAATAGCAGTTTTTTTGACTTTTCGTCAATATCTGTTCTATGTAGTTTGCAAGCGCCTATTGCAGATTTACCTAATCTAAAAACAATGAAAATTTGCGAAGTGGCTAAAGAACTAACTTCAAATCCATCTCCGGATACACCAGAAACAAGAACACTATCACAAACACTTCTAGAAAGTTATAGATCAGTATTTGATAATTATGACCTAACTTTAACACAATTTCAACAAGAAAAATTTATGGAGCCGTCGCTAAGATCTTTACCTGGTAATCCGGAAACTCTTATATTAAGCAGCAGAATTAAAGACTTTGAACAAAAAAAGAGAGAAAGTAGAGGCAAAAGCAAAACAAGCGA
>JAISCN010000060.1 GCA_031265515.1 Clostridiales bacterium
AATAATAATATCTGTTTCGCTAATCTTTGTTGCTATATTTTTCCGTAGGATAAAAACATCAAATACACCAGTAGAAATTTTAGATCACGAAATTTTAGAATAATAAAATAATAAAAAAATTTTTAATTACTTTCAATTAAAGATCGTTTTGAATTAATAATGAATTTCGAAAGAAATTTAGATATTGTTTTGTATTAACGACATGCTAGCAATAAATTAGGCTAGAGAAAAATTTTCTATTAATTTTAAAATTTTAGAGAATATTATTTTTTTGCTGCTATATCATAACGACTATGTTATAAAGTTTATTTTATTGGACAAAATACCAAACGCTAAGCGATCATGTTAGCGTTGCTTATAATTACGCAAGTAAATTTTAGAAGAATCTTATAGTGATAACCAATTAGAATATCAAAAAAATATCTTATAATTCGGATATAATCAAGCCTAAGAGATAAAACCTTGAACAATCTAGAAAAATATATTTATCAAACCAATTGAAAACTTATTGAGTCCTAAAAACGATGTAGTTTTCAAAACAATGTTTACACTAAGAAAATAATTACTCTAAAATAGCTTTAAAATCTATTGTTTCAATTTTTACTGAAAAAGAAATTGATAAAATCGAAGTATTAAAAAATGTGTTTCAATCTAGAAGTATTCAAGAAAAATATTGCAGATTAGATCTTAATTGCAAAATTGATGGCGAAAAACTTGCAAATATTGAATATCATCAACAAAGTTAATAAAATTATCTAAAAAATATATAGATTAAATACTATTTAATTTAGGTTTTTAACTACTTTTTTTATCGTATACATTTTTAGGATTTTTTTATATTTATTTTATTGCTAAGTAATTTATATCATTTTTTTCTCTTCTTAAATCAATAGCCTTTCTCATAATTAGTCCAATTAATAAAAAAACTACAGAAAGAATTATAACAATACTTGCAACGGGAGTGATGAATTTAAAACTCGCGGCTACTTCAATACTTTTTTTTACTAACGAAAAATAAATAAATATAACAGAACCGATTATCGCAACGGAAGAAAGAGTAACTACTAAAGTTGTAAGTACAGAGAAGTTTGTTGCTGTTGATTTTTGGCGTTTTTTTACATCTTCTAATTTTCTTGCTTCTTCAGCCAATCGTGTATCTTCTGCTTTTCTTGCTTCTTCTGCTAATCTTACTGATGCATCTTCTGGTTTAACTACTACCAGACCTAACTCTTCAGCTTCAACTCTAATGTGTTTATATTCAGTTTCCAGTAACAAACGATACTCATCAACTGATGCCTCAAATTGATAATCAAATTCTCTAATTGCTCCTAATCTTTCTGCTTCATTAAAAATTAAAGCAATGTTATCATTAACCTCTTCAATTTGATCTTGTAAGTTTTCTAATGCATCATAAGAGAGAACCTGCAATCTTTCTCTATGCAAATCCAATTGCAAATATAAATTATTTTGTTGCCGAAAAAGAATTGTACAATCATTTAATAAATTATCTATTTTATCTGATGCGACTGGTTCTGTATCTGGCACTAGTTCTGCTGATTCATCTTCTGGTAAAACTTCTTCTGATGATACATCCGGAGAAACAACTTTTGATTCTCTGTTTATTCCCACGAATTTCACCAATTTTCTCCGAAGAGGAGTTTCTTCTGCTTTTCTTGCTTCTTCTTCTCTTGCCACTACTTCTGCTCGTTGTCTTTCTTCTGCTTTTCTTGCTTCTTCAGCCAACCGTGATTGTTCTGCTAATCTTGCTTGTTCTGCTAATATCTTTGCTTCTTTTATGAGTTCTTCTAATTCCTTTTCTCTGTTTACACTTTTAAATTCCGCTAATTTTCTCTGAACTGGTGGTAAATCTTTTAAGAATTCATTTTCTATTGCAAACAATTCTTGTTCACATTCTTCAAGTGTTGGT
Source organism: Clostridiales bacterium (assembly GCA_031265515.1). Taxonomy (GTDB): domain Bacteria; phylum Bacillota; class Clostridia; order Lachnospirales; family CAMVHY01; genus JAISCN01. The sequence continues at coordinate 1,928 of JAISCN010000060.1, forward strand.
CGTAAATCAGGATCAAAATTTAATGTTTTAATTATAAATTGATTTACTCTGAACCATAAAGGTTCAAAGTCATCAGCAAATATTTGGCGAATAATAGGATTTACAGATAATTTTGTAAGAACATGTGAAACCGCAACAGTAAAATAAACGTTAAAATTTGGTTTCTTAAAACTTCTAAAATATATATATTCGAAACTATCAATCATCTTACTTATCAATTGTTCATATTTAATGTTATGCAAAAGCTCTAGAAGCATGATTCCAATTCTATAAACACTAATTTTTTGAGTAGCTTTAAAAGAAATAAAATTTCCCTTGTCACGTAAAAGAAATTGTTCAGGAGATAAATAGAAAACTTTTTTCCTATACATTTCATCATCTATTTTTAGATGTGCAAAATTACATCTCCATGTACGATCTTCTAATAAAACATAATGATCAATTTGAGCTATTTCATCAAAATCTATAATTTTCACATCTATGGACTCAAATGGAATTGAATTACTATCCATATCAACAAGAACACAATCGTTATTTATACCTAAATGAATATATCCAAGACCTTCGAGATCAGAAATTGCTCTAAAAATTTTTTTAAAAACTATTGTAAAATATCTAAAAAATACGTTACTTGATAAAAAAGTATAATATTCCTTTCTTTGATAAGCGTTGTATACAAAATCGTATAACTTTGACATAGATGGAATTCTTGGAGGATATATCACGAATTCGTATGATTTTGGATTGGGTCTAATGAGTTTAATTGGAAAAGCTAAATGTGGATGATCAACTCTTGTTTTTTGATAAATCTCTAATGCTAAAAGTTCTGTACCTGACTCAGTTAAAGGACGAGATTCTAATCCCTTGATATCTATTGGATCTTCACGAACTGCTGAAATTAATTCTTTAATTTGTATCAATTCGGCAAAGCATTCTTCAAAATTAAGTCTACTTTCGGCATTAAAATACATCATATTTAGAATTAACTTTCGTAATTTAACTAATATGTCTGATCTATACATACAAAATTCTTGAGAAATATTATTTTTTAATTTTTTTAGAGATGCCAAAACTATCAAAATAAACTCTTTTCTGCTAACGTGTTCTTTTAAAAATTCTTTAGTACCAACAAATTTCAGATGTCCATCGCACTTACTATATACTTCAAAACAAATATCTCTCCATGAAGTTTGATAAAGTTTTTCTAGTAAGACAATGCCCAATTGATATATCATAATGGAGCATTTAACATCTAGCTGTTCACGTTTTTTTAAAACTAAAATTTCTGGCGGACAATAAATATGAAAGTGCTTATAATACGATCTATTAAACGAAACATCGTTTGATCTAGTAACAGCATCTAAGTGAACTCTTTTATCACGTATTTTTATAGTATTTGAATTTATAAAAATTGATGATCCATCTTCCCATATATTTTTAATAATTCCTAAACTTTCTATAATAAAATCTATACTCTGTGCAAGAGTTAATTTAGTTTCAAATATACTGTGACGATCTGCTGGTACAAATAATTTAGCCAATCTTACATCTAAGCAATCTTTCGCTCTGTCATCAAAAATAAATTCTGGAGTTATAGATCTCAAACTAAGTACCCATTCTATTACGTCTGTGTTAATAGTATTTGTCATTTCAAATAATTCGGCTAAGTTTAAGAGATAAATCGATAATTGTTGCGCTGTAGGTCTATTTTCTTGTTTAGGGCTTAGCATTTTGACTATCATTGAATTTAATCTACGAAGAACCTCGCTACTCTTGTGTTTATCATTAAATGAGGAGTCAATCCAATTCAAAGTATCTTCATGTAATTTTAGATTATTGGTTAAGTGTTTTATAAAAATTTTTGCAAAATCTTTAAAATATCTTATTTTGTAACGAGGAGAGTTATTAGATATTGCAATATTTTGTTCTCTAAAAATATTTCTTACGATTTTATCGAAGTCACATATTGAAAAGTTATATATAATTTCTATAAGCATAATACCAACTCGATATATTTCGGTGGATGGCCTAGCAGTAACAATTTTTTCGTTTTTACTCACAGATTCTAGAATTTCTGGCGAATCGTAATCAATAGTCCAGTGAGCATTAACCTTTTTACCAATTTTATGAAGTGTTCCAAAGTCGACAACTCCGATGTATTTGCCTTCGATTAGCAATATATTTTCAGGTTTGAAATCACAATGCACTGATCTGAGAAGTTGTAGTTGACAAATTGCTTGAAGTATTTGAATGACAATATTCCAAAAAGTTCCAAATGGGATATTTTCTCTCACTTTACTAAGTCCTCGTGCAGAGTCATATAAATTTTTACTGTTTTCTATATAGGGTAAAATTATTCCAAAGTTGTAATTTAAATGAGTAGTACCATAAAAAGTTCGTTCATAAATAAAAGTTGATGCGCCTGTCGGCAATCTAAGTCTTGAGCAGTCTATTGATAATTTTTCTGATTCTTCTCTAGCTTCTAGAGCAATAAATTCCCTTTCTAGATTAGCAAGAGACTCCGAAAAATCTCTTACCGAACTAAATTTAAATACAGTAAGCGCGTCATCTTTCTTAACCATATGCAACGCACCGTGATTTCCGCTAGCAACTGCTTTAACAAACTCACACCTAGAAACTAATTTATTTCTATCTGAAACCAAATTATTAATTTTTTCAAGAGATTCTAAAACTTGAGCAAAGCCCATTCTTTTGGTTCTATCAAGTTTTGTTGAAAGTCGCATCAATTGTCTAAAACGCCATGAGATATCGTATCTCATTTGGTAAAACTCTTTAAATTCATCAATTTTGTCTCTCGATGGATATGTGCTAAAAAATAAAAGTCTGAAATTACTATGTGTAACCATAAATTCTTTTATTTCTTGTTTGTCGTTTACTCTCATATCAGCGCATATTTCATGCAAATCTCTGTATGACGATTTAAATGCTTTTTCAAGCAAAAGAATTCCAAATTGATAAATATTATCAGCATCTTCAAGTGATGCGTTTTCTTGAACAGATAATTTTAAAAATTCAGGTGATACTGTAAACTCAAATCTTTCAACTAAATCACTAATTTGTTCGCCATTTATATTATCTTCACGTCTTAAAACAAGAATATCCCTAGAGAAAAAAATTTCTCCGTTTTTTAAAAATATATTTTTAGAATTTAAATTAATTAATATAAAGTTGTTTTGGTTAATTTCGTGAATTTTATTTAAAATCGCAGTAAAAACTGTAGGTATATCCGATAAAGATATATCCATCTCTTTTAGCGAGATCGCGCCTTCAGGAACTGAAAATATAATATCCACATTTGTCCTCTAAAAAATTATTTATCACTACTTTTTATTATATCACATATTTTTTTACATACTTCTACAAAGTTGATATCATCAGTGTTTACAATAGTCGAATCTTTTGAAATTTTTAAAGGATCAATGTTTCTGTTTTTATCTCGCATATCACGAAATCTAATTTCTTTTTCTAAAAATTCTAGACTTTTATTGTCAGATAAATTTTCTTCAAATCTTCTTTTTGCACGTATTTTAGGAGTTGCATCAAGATAAAATTTAAAATTTGCATCGGGCATAATTCTACTAGCAATATCTCTGCCATCTATAATTATAAAATTATTTTCACGAGCAATTTTTTTTTGCATATTGCCTAAATTTTCTCTGATAATACTGTTTTCAGCTATTATAGATGCAATCTGAGAAGTTTTAGAATTTTTGACACTATCGCTTATATCTTCTTGATCTAAGAATATTTTTGATATATTATCAACGATTTTTATTTCTAAATTAAATCTAAAAATATTTTTTTTTATACATAAAAAACTTTTATAATCGAGATTGTTTTTTAAAAAATAAAACGCTACAGCTCGATACATAATTCCTGTTTCTAGATAAATTAAATTAAATTTTTTGGCTATGTATTTTGACACACTTGACTTTCCTACACCGCTAGGACCATCTATTGCTATTTTTATTTTTTCTAAAGTCATCTTAAAATTATAGTATTTTTTTAGTTATATAGTTATTTTAATAAACATATATTTTTCTGAATTAGTTTTTTTAGATAGTCAGGAGGATTTTATGTCTAGTTATAATATCTATGAAGATATTAGCAAGAGAACACAGGGTGATATCTATATTGGAGTGGTAGGACCAGTTAGAACCGGAAAGTCTACTTTTATTAAACATTTTATGGATTTATTAGTTATTCCGAATATAGAAAATGATTTTATAAAAGAAAGATCAAAAGATGAACTGCCTCAAAGCGCTGCGGGAAAAACTATTATGACAACTGAACCAAAATTTGTTCCAAACGAAGCAGTAGAATTAAATATAGAAGATAATATAAAATTCCGTATGCGTATGATAGATTGTGTCGGATATTTAATTCCAGGTGTATTAGGTCATTTAGACGAAAATGATACCCCAAGAATGATAAATACACCATGGAACGAAGAAAAAATTCCATTTTCCCAAGCAGCTGAAATTGGCACACAAAAAGTTATAAAAGAACATTCTACCGTTGGCATAGTAGTTTTAAGCGACGGAAGTATAACAGATTTGCCTCGTGAAAATTATCTTGAAGCTGAAAATAGAATTATAAAAGAGTTAAAAAATCTAGGAAAACCGTTTATTATTTTATTAAATACAACACATCCATATGATTCAGAAACTGAAGAATTGCGTGACGAAATATTAGATACTCATAATGTACCAGTGATTGCTTTAAATTTAGCTCAATTAAAACTTGATGATATAAATTTAATTCTAGAAAAATTACTTTATGAATTTCCTGTTAGAGAAATAAAAATAGATTTGCCAAGATGGATTGAAAGTTTGGATATAAATCATTGGTTAAAACAAGATCTTATTAATTTAGTTAAAAATAATTTTGACAATATTTTAAAATTACGTGAGATAAAACCTTGTATCGATAATTTAAATGATAATAATTTAATTAAAAAAGCATTTTTAGAAAACGTTTTGCTGGGTGAAGGAACAGCTAATGTTGATGTTAATCTAGACAACGATCTATTTTTTAAAATTTTAAGCGAAACAACTGGGATGGAAATAACTGGCGAACACGAATTAATATCAATGATGAAAATTTTATCAGAAGCAAAATTCGAGTACGATAAAATAAAATTCGCATTAGAAGAAGTAAAACGAAAAGGATACGGAATAGTTACACCTGATACTGCTGAAATGACATTAGATAGTCCAGTTATTATTAAACATGGTTCTAAATTTGGCGTAAAATTCAAAGCAAAAGCGCCAAGTATTCACATGATACGTGCTGATATAGAAACAGAAATAGCTCCAATAGTTGGAAGTCAACAACAAAGCGAAGAGTTAATAGCGAATTTAAATCTTGATATGTCAAATAATCCTGATAAAATATGGGAATTAAATATGTTTGGAAAATCTATGTCTGATCTAATAAAAGACGGATTACAAAGCAAACTTTATAATATACCAGAAGATGCTCAACTGAAATTGCAAGAGACTTTGCAAAAAATTTTAAACGAAGGAAGTGGTGGCCTGATATGCATAATTTTATAATTTTTTACTGAGAATTATTTAAACAAATTTTTTACAAAAATAAAGAAAATTATTAGCATTAACTAGATATCGATGTTGATGCTAGTAATTTTTTTGTTGTTATTAAAATTAGATATCTTAGTTACCAAGGCTTTTTAATTTTATTATATTATATTCGTAGAACTTGTTAAATAATTTAAATAATCAAATTTATTTTTTTATAATTATTTCAGAATTTTTATGCAAATCAGTAATATTTTTTCTACCAGTATAAAACATCTCTTTCTTTAATCTTTCTGTCATGATTTTAATATCATTACGGTTAAGTGTGACGTCTTTTATTTCACAAGCACTTGCTCCGCATGATAAAATTTTAAGAAGATTATTATTAATAAAATTATTTTTGAACGAAGAAATTAAAAATACATCATTTTTTTCTGCTAGCTTATAACAATTTAGAAGAGAACTAGCGTGCGGTATTTTTTTAAAGCCAATTTTTATTATTCTTACACCTATCTTAAATAAATCTTTTAGAGCATCAGTAGTCGTAATATTTCCTGCAACTATTATAGCTTTTGGAAATGTATTGGATAAATCTTTTAGTTTTTTCATAAAGTTGCTAGTATAAGCATGAATGTTATCCATAACTAAAACATCGCAAGAAGAATTTAATAAATTTGCCGCATGTTCTATAAAATTATCATTGCAATAGTTTATAGACGCAGCAACAAGCAATCGTCCTTGCGAATCAAGAGCTGCATCGGGATATTTTATTTGTTTTTCTAAATCTTTTGTAGTAATTAGACCCTTCAAATGATATTTATCATTTACTAACGGCAATTTTTCTATTTTATATTTTTTTAAAATCTCTTGCGCTTGATCTAAATTTATTCCTTCTGGAGCAGTTATCAAGTCATCTTTGGTCATGACTTCATAAATTTTTTTGCTATAATCGTTTTCGAAACGCATGTCACGATTTGTAATTATTCCAATAAGTTTTTTTGCTTCACAAATAGGAACACCAGAAATTTTATAATCATGCATTAATTTTTCTGCTTCGTATAAATAATTATTAGGCGATAAATAAAACGGATTGCTTATTACGCCGTTTTGAGATCTTTTGACCTTATCAACCTCTAAGATCTGTTCTTCGTAAGAAATTTTTTTATTTATTACACCAATTCCACCACAACGCGCCATCAGTATTGCCATATCAGATTTAGTATCTGAATGTGAAAAAATAATGGGAATATTTAAAATTAAATTTTCAGATAACTTTGTTTTTATATCTATCTCTTCTAAACTAAAATCTGATAACGATGGAACTATTTCTATATCTTTAAGTTTTAAATTATTTTCATACAACAATTTCATATTAATAAAAACTCCGAATCAATCTAAAAACAAAATAATTAATATATTTATATTATCAATTATACTTGTTAAATATCGATAATAACTTTATCAAGACAAATCAAATATTTTATTGCTTAGATAATCTCACAAGAAAATCTTTTAAAAATACATCAAAAAATAAACAAGTTTTTATATTATTATCTAACAAATTTTAACATAGTTTATAAGTTTGTTTTATATATTTTGTTATTAATTTTTAGATATATTTATTTAAATTAAAATTTAATAAAGCTATGTTGTAGTTACTTATTAAAGATCTTGTTCTAAATGATTTTAGATTTCTTGGTAGTATTTGTTTTGTTAAAAAGATGTGTTTTTAGTGCTATAAGACTGTTATTAATTTTTAGATATATTTATTTAAATTAAAATTTAATAAGACTATGCTGTAATTTTTTATTAAAGATTTTACTCTAAATGATTTTAAGTTTCTTGATAGTATTTGTTTATGTTAAAAAGATGTGTTTTTAGTGCTATACAACCGACTGGAATTCCAACTCTTGGCAATTATGGAGTTTTAAAAAAATGGGTCGATTTGCAAAACGATTATAATTGTGTTTTTATGGTCGCCGATTTACATAGTTTAACATCTAAACAAGATCCAGATGTTTTAAAAAAAAACTCTCTTGATTTATTTGCTTTGTTAATTTCAATTGGGTTAGATCCAAATAAATCTATAATATATTTTCAGTCTCACATATCACAACACGCTGAACTAACATGGATTTTAAATTGTTATACTGGCATCGGTGAATTGTTTAGAATGACACAATTCAAAGAAAAAAGTAAAAAAAATAAAAAAAATATAAACTCGGGCCTTTTAGTTTATCCGGTACTTATGGCTGCTGATATTTTACTTTTTGATGCTAATTTAGTTCCAGTTGGAAAAGATCAAAAACAACACATTGAATTTTGTCGTGATATAGCAATTAGATTTAATAAAATTTTCGGTCCATGTTTTGAAGTTCCCAATGAATTAATTCAAATCGTTGGAGAAAAAATCATGAGTTTACAGGAACCAAATAAAAAAATGTCTAAATCAGATCCAAATCTTAACAGCACTATATTTTTATTGGACAGCGAGAGAGATATTATAAAAAAAATTAAACGCGCTGTAACTGATTCTGAAAATATTATAAAATTCGCAGAAAATAAATTGGGAATAAATAATTTATTAAACATATTTTGTTCTATAAAAAATGTTTCTTTGAATTATGCGGAATTTTTTTTTAGAGATAAGAATTACAGTGATCTAAAAAATATACTTGCTGAAGAAATTTCTATCAATTTTAATATAATTCAAGAAAAATATAATAAAATTAGAAGTGACGAAGATAAACTTTATCAAGTAATAAATTTAGGATGTAAAAAGGCTAAATTAATTGCAGAAAAAAAAATAAAAAAAATTAAAAAAACAATAGGATTTGCATAATAAATAATTTCTGTTAGATGATCATTTATCGTTGCTTATAAAAAAAATAATAAAAGAAATACTTTACATTATTTCGGTTTTTTGACTAAGATTGCGAACATAAAGCGCAATCTCGGCAGTGGCTTTTTTACATTATTTTCTTACTTTATGATTAGTTTTAATGATGTCAAAAATAAATTGAATTAGTAAGGAATTTAAGAATGTATAGATATGGATCAAATAATATTATTGTGTTTTAAGTTTATCGAGTATCTCTTTGTGATTGTTGTGTTTGATCGCGAGATAGGGTGTTGAATGCGGAAACCAAGCTAATATAAATAACATTGTCAAGTGCACTCATCTTAGTGTTCGCATGTGCGGACATAAACGATCTTATTCCCCGTTCATGAATCTCTGACAATTGATTCAATTTTTTGTAAGGAAATAAAAAATTTGCGTAATTATAACAAGTGAGAAAAGTGTTCTGAAATAAAATTTTCGATAACTTTTCATCCCTAAATTCTTTACTTGTGGCTTCATTATTAAGTAAGGAAAAATTTCCTACGGCAGAGCAGAAAGCTTTAAGTAGAGTTTTCTCGTTAACCACTGAAAGATCTAAATCTTTTGAATTTTCTTTAAATACAGTATATATACTTTTTACTTTATCAGGACTGAAATTTTTTAATAACTGTTCGTTATCAAAATAAAATTTAATAAACTCTGTGTCTACTTTCCCATCTTCACAATTATCTATAGCTTTCGCTAGTAATTCAATTCCTTTTCTTTTTAATTTTGAGAGCTTTTTAATTGTTGTACTATCTATATTACTTTCAGTAAGATTTAAAAATTGCTGTTTACTTAATTCCTGTGAAAATAATTCGTAGTTTTTGATCACAAAAATCAATAGATCTGGACTACAATAATCGTGTATTTCTCCTAAAATTTTGATATCTAATTTAGGATTATCACTAGTGATTGTAAATAGTTGTTCTTTAGAAGAATTTTTAAGCAAAAGTTGCACAAATTCAGGATTTTCAATAGCTACAGTAAGTAATATCTCTACCATATCTTTGTCAAGTCCATCTAAAATAGGTTGCTGTTCCGTAAGAAATTTCTTAAATTTGTCTTGACATGTTCTTTTAACTACTTCAAGTTTTGTATATTGTCCAATTTCATCACGCGAATAAATTTCTTCTAAGATTTCTCGTGTTGATCCGATGGGTATACTATTAATAGATTGATCTATAAAATAATTTAAAATCAACAAATCAACATGAGTTTTGACTAATTCTTTTCTATCCTGTTGTTCGTTATGTTGTTGTTCATTAATTGATGGTACAATTCCGTTGAGTTTTGTTTCTTGCAGCGTTGTTTGCAGCATATAAACTTCACGTGGTGTAATTCTAAAATGTCTAATCCCTCCAGAAAACGAAGATTCAGATACTGTATCTATAAAATTCGCAGGATTAAATCTCCCATTTAATTCTGCTAATCTTGAATTTAATTCTATTGCAATATGATATCTTGTTAAATCAGAGTTACTGCTTTCGGACGCATTTCTACTCCAAAAATCAACAATTTCTGAAATTTGTTTGTTTTCTTTTTGAATAACTTGATTGGTTATTGCAGACAAATATTCCTGATTCGATCCAATGACATTATCAAATACTCGATTAAGTTTAAAAAAATCATCTTCTTTGTATTTTAACACATTTTCTGAATTATAAATATCGTTTACTAGTTTTAATTTAATTTCTTTAGGTATGTCCTTAGACATTAGTGCTTGCAAAAAAACTGTAGCTCCAAGACTAGTATTTTTAACTTGGTTAGCTGCTTCAAAAACAGATATGATTTTTTCTGCAAAATTATCTCTGATCCATTCGAATGGAATTTTTTTCAGAAATTCAGGACTAAAAAACCATAGCTGATCAACTTCAGGATATGTAGATTTTAATTGAAATTTGACAAAATTAATTTTTCTATTTGTTTGTTTAAATTTTGCAACTAGCTCTCCTTCTTCGTTTTTTAGATCATCCATTTGACGAATAAATCTTCTATTTCGCGTTATATATTCTTCGTTAGTTTTGACTTCTGCCCTCAATCTTTCAATTTCTGATATCGTAGAATCGATAATTGATATGTCAATGGTTTCATTACTAGATAGTAATTTAACTTTTTTTAAAAGCTTGTTTATTCGACCGTAAATAATGATACTTGCACGTTTAGCTTTTTCTAGTTTATACAATATTGGTTTTATTCTTTCCATGCTAGAATCAATACTAAGAATACGTGCTTTGATATTATACTCATCTTTATATAAACCGCCCATAGCATAAGCAATTAAATTTCTTCTATTATCATGCTTAGATTCTAATCTTTTGTCTCCAATTCCAAATAATTCTTTAATACGTTCTTCGACTGCTAATTTAAATTTTGCTGTAATTTCTTCTGCATCTTCCCTCGGAACATCAAAGTATGGCAATCTTGCTAGCAAGGGGTGTTCAAAAGTAATTCTAGTATGATCTTCCTCATCTACTTTTTTTATTGTAAGTTCAGAAATTCCAAGATCAGGCTGCTCACTAGGATCTTCACTAGATTTATCTCTTACTGCAAGTTCAAAATTTCTAAATTTCGATGGTTCTTTAATCAGTAATTCGAAATTTGATTCTAACGATTGTAATCCTGAATGTAATATTTGAGGAGTGAATGTATGTTTAGTATCACCAACTATAAAAGAAATTGAATTTAAAGGATATCCTTCTCCTCTTCTGATACAGTCTAAAAAATTTGTACACCTAATCATTACAGAAATGTCATTTCTTTCTTCTTCAGAAAGATTATCATCTAGTACAAAAACTTCTCCATACTGTTTTTCCAATACGTATAAATGCTCGTCTGAAATTTGTTCTGAAGTATCTCTTTCTGTCACAATAATTTAACACCAAAATAAATTTGGTGTTTTACATACGTTTTTATTCATAAAATTATTTATTAAAACACTATTTCATTATTTACTAAAATAAATAACAGAACAAAAATATTGGAAAAAACATTAATATCAAAAAATCAAACTTAAATGATAAATTAAAAGCAAAAATATAATTTAAAACTACTCAAAAAGATAAATTTAGATTTATATAAATTAAAAAACACTAGATTTCATTAAGGCGTTTGTTATTATTTTGAAATATATATATATATCAGAGATCGTAATTTTTATTTTTATATCGTGATAGAATAAGTAAAATGACTTATTTAGAAAAAATTAATTCTCCTAATGATATCAAAAATCTCAGTTTTAAATCACTAACTAATCTTTCACAAGAAATACGAGAATTTATAATAGAGAGTGTTTCCGGAACTGGTGGACATTTAGCGAGTAATCTAGGAGTCGTCGAGATAACTCTTGCTATGCATTACGTTTTTGATTCACCAATTGATAAATTTATTTTTGATGTTGGACATCAATGTTACACACATAAAATTTTAACGGGTCGGAAAAATAAATTTAATACTCTCAGAAAAAAAAATGGTTTGAGCGGATTTCCCAAAAGTTCAGAAAGTAAACACGACTGCTTTGATACAGGACATAGTTCTACATCAATATCAGCGGCCCTTGGTTTTTGTGTCGCACGTGATTTAGAAAAAAAAAAATATAATATAATCGCTTTGATTGGCGATGGGGCCTTAACAGGCGGATTGGCTTATGAAGGTCTAAATAATGCTGGAAAATTAAACACTAATTTAATAATTATCTTAAATGATAATGAAATGTCTATATCAAAAAATACTGGTGCGATTGCTAAACATTTAAATGATTTAAGAACCATGGATTTTTATTTAAAAACAAAACGTGATATCAAATTTTTTTTAAATAAATTTCCAGGAGGAAAGAATCTTAGTGAAGCAATTGCGAAACTAAAATCAAGTTTCAAAAATTTCGTTTATCCTAATATAATTTTCGAACAACTTGGTTTTTATTATATCGGCCCCGTAGATGGTCATGATATAAAAAAATTAATAAATATTTTAAATAACGCTAAAAAAATTTTAGGTCCTATTTTAATTCATGTAAAAACTATTAAGGGCAAAGGATATAAACCTGCTCAAGAATATCCGATTAAATTTCACGGTACAACTTCGTTTAATAAAATTACTGGTCATCTAGATATTGATCTGAACAAAAAAAAAATAAAAACATATTCTGATTTTTTTGGAGATATATTAATAAAATTATCTAAAAAAAATAAAAAAATAATAGCAATTACAGCCGCCATGCGTGATGGAACTGGTTTAACAAAATTTTCTGAATTATATCCAGAAAGATTTTTTGACGTTGGTATAGCCGAAAGTCACGCAGTAACTTTTGCTGCAGGTTTGGCAAAAAATAATTTAATTCCTGTAGTTGCAATATATTCGAGTTTTTTACAGAGATCTTATGATCAAATATTACATGATGTTTGTTTGCAGAATCTTCACGTTGTTTTTATGATAGATCGCGTGGGTCTTTCAAATGGTGACGGTGAAACACATCATGGAATTTATGATATATCTTTTCTTTCTCATATGCCTAACATTACAATTATGTCACCAAAAAATAAGTTTGAGTTCGAAGACATGATTAATTTCGCGATAGACGATTTTAGTTCGCCAATCGCAATCAGATATCCACGAGGCAAAATATCATGTATTTTAAAATCTCATAGAAAAAAAATTGAACATGGTGATTTTGAAATCATATATGATGGAGATGATTTGTCGATTGTTTCATTTGGAAGTACAATAAAAAAAGCAGTTAGAATTTATAATTTCTTAAAAAAAGAAAAAAAAATAGAAGCGAGTTTAATTAACGCGCGTTTTGCCAAACCTATTAATTTAAATCTAATTAATTACATAAAAAAATATAAAAAGATTTTGCTTTTAGAGGATAATAATGGGTTGGGTGGATTTGCGCAAAATCTAATAAGCAAAGCAATAGAAAATAATATTTATCTTAGAAATATAAAAACTGTGCTATGATCCAAATTTCTTTCGTGTCGATACGAAAAGTTTTATCGCACTCGAAGCTGATACAAAAAACAACTAAAATTATTTAGTCTAGAACTAATTAATTACATAAAAAAATACAGAAAGATTATGCTTTTAGAGAATAATACTAGACTAAGTGGATTTGTATAAAATTTAATAGACAAAGCAATCGAGGATAATATAGGCAACAAAAAACAAATAAAAGTTATGAAAACTTAAGTCAATTAACAATTATTATTATCATTATCTTCGATTTTAAAAACAAAAAATTTTTATAATTATAATCTTTACAATTATAAATAGAAGATATTTGCGCTGACGGTTTTTTAACAACACGAATATGCTTCTTATTAACTTATTTTTATAAAATTTATCATACTATAAGTTTTGTAAATATCCGTGACATAGATTTTGATTTTAATCAAAATAATTTTTTTGCAACATTAAACTAAAATTTTTATCTCACTATAATGTTCTTGAATCATATTTATATGATTGTGCGAAATAATTTCTCCAGGAATCAAAATAGGAATACCTGGAGGATACTTGATTATATATTGTGCGCATATTTTGTTTATAGAATCTTTTAATAAAACTTTTTTATTTTTTTGCTTATTTGCGGATTTTATCGACATAACAGATTTATCTTTTAAAAAAACATTATCTCTAACACAATTGTTTTTATTTTCTTTATTACTTATTTTCTCTAATTTATTAATAGCATTTAATAATTTATCTAAATTTTTTTTTCTGTCACAAACACTAGTTATTGCAATAAAGTTTTCATCGCTAATTAATTCAAGTTCTATATTATTATCTCTAAAAAAATCTATAAAATCTTTTGATTTATAATTACTATAATTAATAAAAGTTAATTTAGATATGTCTATATCATAAATAAGATTATACGATTCTTTTTCTAGCAATTTTATATTTTTATTTGGATTTAGTTTTTTTCTAATTTTTAAAATCTCTTTTATATATCTCTCGAATAGATTTTTGTTATTATCTATTTTTCTAATACTAAAATCAATAATACTCATCAAAATATAAGATGGGCTACTTGTCTGAAATATTTTTAAATATTTTTCTAATCGACCAACATAAAACTTACTTAAATTATTTATATTTAAAACAGCACTCTGCGTCAAGCATGGCAGGGTTTTATGCAGACTATTAATCACAATGTTAGCACCGCATTTAATAGCACTATCTGGAAAAAAATTATTAAAATAAAAATGTGATCCATGCGATTCATCCACTATTAAAATTTTATTATATTTTCTAGTCATCTTTGCTATTTTAGTTAAGTCTAGACATACACCATAATAATTAGGACTTGTGATAAAAACAGCTTTTATTTTTTTATTTTTATTTAAAAAATCTTCGAATTTGTTAAAATTAAAATCATAAAAAATGCCATTAAATTTTTTTTGATATATAAAAACCGCTTTTGCTCCGCTGATTTCAAGAGCATTATAAAAACTTATGTGACTAGACCTTAGCGCCAATATATAATCTTGTTCACAGCACGTAGCACAAATACTCGATAATACACCGCAACTTGCTCCATTAACTAAAAAAAAACTTCTTTCACATCCAAAAATATTTGCACATTTTTTTTGTGCAGTATCGATTATTCCGTTTGCACAATGCAAATTATCTAAATCATTTATTTCAGTAAAATCATAGTCTAATAAATTATTTCCAAGAGTATTAAAAAACTTTTTATTACGTTTGTGACCAGGCATATGAAACGGTATTGTTTTAAACTTACTTTTTATTTTTTTAAACATGGCCTAAGAAATATAAAAAATAAATAAATTTTTATCAATGCAATAAAAATATATATTTATTTTAATATAATTAGTAATTAAATAAAAGATATAATAAAAAAATTTAATATTAAAGATGTTTTAGATATTTTGTTGAGTTCTAGGATTTCGATTATGAGTACGTTGAATAAGAGCTGCAATAAAAGCTAAAATAAAATGTAATCAATGACTAAATGAGAGAT
>JAISCN010000020.1 GCA_031265515.1 Clostridiales bacterium
GCTGATTTCTATTATTTTCTAAAGATTTTGTTGAAATTTTTTTAAGAACTCTTTTTATTATGCTTGTAAATATATCGCATGATTAATATTTATGGCGTTATTTTAAAAGATTTGGATAACCATAAATCTAAAACAATCGCCAATCTTTTTCTAAGATATTTAATGATCTTCGCGATTATAATTTAGATGATTATTTTAATTGTCAGTAAAGTATTTATTTTTGATTTTTGACGAAACTATTTTGACGTTTCGTTTTTTTATTTACTGGGAGATAGTTGACATGCGAGAATTAAAATATAATGAGTTAAACAATTTTTTTGATGTTAGAAAAATAAATTTCAAGACTATTAATGATTTTGATTGCCCACATGAAATGAAAGATCAAAAAAAAGCTAGGAACGCATTAGAATTTGGTTTACGTTCAAAAAATAATGGATTTAATATTTTCGTTACGGGATTGAGCGGAACCAATAAAATAAGTCTCGTGAAAGAGATAGCCGAAAAAATTGCCAAAAACGAAAAAATTCCTGATGACTTATGTTACGTGTTTAATTTTGTCAACGAATTAGAGCCAAAAAAAATTTTTTTAAAATCCGGCAATGGAAAAATCTTTAAGAACGAAATTAAAAGTTTGATTTGCGACTTAATTAATATATTAAAAAAAACTTTTAATAATAAGTTTTATCTACAGAAAGTAGAAGAATTAAAAAAGAATAGTCAAGCGAAAAGAGATAAATTAGTAGAAAAACTTAGATCTGAGGCGCTTAAAAAAAATTTTTCGTTAAAAACTCGAGATAATGGAATTATTTTTTTCCCCATTCTTGATAACAAAATTCTAACTGAAGACGATTTCGAAAATCTAGATAAAATAGAAAAAGAAAATATAAAAAAAGAATCTTTAATTATGCAAGATAAAGCTAACGATTTAATTTTAAAATTAAATAGCTATGACAAGGATTTTGAAAAAGATATAGAAAAGTTTGAGTATAATACAGCGCTAACAGAAATCAATAAATTATTTAGTCAATTATTTGATAAATATAATCTTAATAAAGATATAAAAAATTATCTGATTGATTTAAAAGAAGACATAATCAAAAATAGAAAAAAAATTTTAGAAAAAGAAAAGAATAATCTAGAAGATATAGATCAAAATCAAAACCCAATACTCATTGCACAAACTAATTTAGAAAGTAAAAAATTTTTTGATAGATATAAAGTTAATTTATTAGTAGATAACTCTAAGTTAACTTGCGCGCCTGTCATTGTAAATTTTAGTCCTGATTATTTTAATTTATTAGGCGAAATAGAATTCGAAAATGAATTTGGAAATTTAGTTACGGATTTTATGAAAATAAAACCTGGATTATTTCATATGGCGAATGGTGGATATCTCATACTACAAGCACGTGATATTTTTAAAAATAACTTAACATGGGAAGCAATAAGAAAATTCTTAAAAAGTGAAGAAATTATTATAGAACAACCCAGAGACGCTAGTCACGGTTTTGTTTTGTCTAGTTTAAAGCCTGAGAAAATCAAAGCTAATGTTAAAATAATAATAATAGGAGATGAAATTTATTATAATATTATAAATAAAGTCGATGAAGATTTTAAACATATGTTTAGAATTATAGCGTGTTTTGATTACGAGCAAGATTTGTGCGACGAAAGTTTAGAAAATACTCTGACTTATATAAAGAAATTTATAACAGAAAAAAAAATAAAAAATTTAGATAGAGATGCTATATGTAGTCTTATTGAGTATTCTTGTCGTATTGCCGAATCTAATAAAAAATTAACTACGAGATATAATTTAATAGGCGAACTAATTTCAGAAGCAAATTCTTGGGCAGAATTTGATAATTCAAAAATAATAAAAAAAAATTATATTTTAAAGGCTTTAGAAGAAAAAAAATCTCGTCTTGATTTATACGACAACAAATTAAGTGAAATGATAGAAAAAAATAATATTATGATAGATACGGATGGAATGAAAATCGGACAAATAAATGGATTGGCCATAATGGATATGGGAGATTATATTTTTGCTAAACCAACTCGTATTACAGCGACTACTTATGTTGGAGAATCGGGAGTTATTAATATAGAACATGAATCTGATATGAGCGGAAGTATTCATGATAAAGGAGTTCAAGTTTTAATAGGATATTTAGGACAAACTTATGCACAAAATTTTCCATTGTCATTATCTTGTAGAGTTTGTTTCGAACAAAATTATAGTGGCATCGACGGCGATAGCGCATCAAGTTCTGAGTTATATGCAATAATATCTAGCCTATCTAATTTACCAATAAGACAAGATATAGCAGTCACTGGAAGCATAAATCAATTCGGAGAAATACAATCTATTGGCGGTGTAACTTATAAGATAGAAGGTTTTTTTGATTTATGTGAAAAACGAGGTTTAACAGGTCAACAAGGTGTCATAATTCCAGAACAAAACATAGAGAATTTAGTTCTTGACAAAAAAGTTACAGATGCAATTAAAAAAGATAAGTTTCATATATATGCTATAAATAATATCAACGATGGAATAGAAATTTTAGTTAATAAAAATTTTTCTAAAATAAAAAATGAAAAATATATCACTTCAAAAAAAGTTAATTCTCTGGTTTCTAAAAAATTAGAAATACTTTATAAAAAAATAAATTCAAAAAAATAATTTTTTTGTTTTTTTGTGTCATAATTATTCTGTGATTATTAAGAATTAAACAAGCGGAGGAATTAAATATGGCAGAAGAACCAGAAAAATTATATTTTTTATTAGATGATGGAATGATAGAAGAAGTGGATCGTACGGATGTGGAAAATCAAGTTGCTGATTTTATTGGGGCAAATGCCGGTTGTGTACAAATAAATGCAGGTCAAGCACAAGCGATGAATGAAAGAGCTGCATTGCCAGATATCGAAAGAAACCAAGTCT
>JAISCN010000028.1 GCA_031265515.1 Clostridiales bacterium
AAAGTTGATGAGTTATTTAAACAAGCAGAACTAGATGCAAAAAAAAGATATGAATCTTATAAAAAATTAGCTAATTTTTATTTATAGTTATTTTTGATTTTGCCTTATTTTATTCTATAGTTTGTTTAGTAATTGTTTTTTAAATTTTCCAGATTAATTTAATATATCATTGTAAAGTTTTAAGGTTTCTTCGCTCATTTTCTCCAAAGAAAATCTTTTATTTATGCTGTTGCGTGCATGGATAGATAATTTTTTTCTAGTTAAAGCTTTATTGTAAACTTTTTTTAGTGCTAAAAAAATTTCATACGCATTATTTTTTTCTACCAGTAATCCGTTAAATTTATTTTTTATAATTTCCTCAGGACCTCCGCATTTGGTTGATATACACACGCATCCTGCACTCATAGCTTCGAGTAAAGACAACGACAACGCTTCTTGATTAGAACTCAAAACATAAACGTCCAGCAAATTATAAACTTCTTCTAGGTTTTTAAAAAAACCCATGAAAACAATATTATTGTTCATGTTTAATTTATCTGTATAATTTTTTAAATGCTCTTTTTGTGAGCCTTCACCAAAAATCAAAAATTTTGTTTTTGAATTTATTTTATCTACAAAGAGTTTAGCTGCGCGTATAAAAATATCTATATTTTTAATCTTTTCAAGTCTAGACACACATCCGACAGTAAATATGCTTTCTAAATTATATATTTTTTTTAACTTTTTTTTATTTTTACTATTATGAATATTTACTTTTTTAATTCCATTATAAATAACTTTTATTTTTTTTTCAGATATTCCTGAATCAACTAAACTTTTTTTCGTAGAATTCGAGACAGCAATTATCGCATCGCATAAAAAATTATTTATAATTTTGAAAAATAAACAAAAACACCCGTCGCATATCCAATGACGAGTGTATATTATTTTTATATTCAACAATCTGGCTGCTATTCTAGCGGACAAACAAGCGTGCGTATGAATCAAATCCGGTTTTTCTTTCAAAAATAAACACACAAATTTAAAGACTGATATCAAATCAAAAGACTTGCTTAGATTTTCAATTTCAAAAATTCTGACTTTTTTGTATCTAAAAAAACATAACAAAAAACTCTCAGAAGGAACTACCAATCCTAAATCAATTTCGCTTTTGTTCAGAAATTCTAACAAACTACACGCCGAAACACCAGCGCCACCAACATTTTTGTCCGTAACAACATGGAACACTTTCATACTAAATTAATACCAAA
The DNA here is from genome assembly GCA_031265515.1 of Clostridiales bacterium. GTDB lineage: Bacteria > Bacillota > Clostridia > Lachnospirales > CAMVHY01 > JAISCN01. Next base: position 1,251 of record JAISCN010000028.1, read on the forward strand.
ACAATTGTGAAAAACCCAGTTTTATAAAGACTCTTATCTCTTTCCAATTCTGACAACATTCGAAGCTTGCGGACCTTTATCGCCTTTTACTATATCAAATTCAACCTTTTCGCCTTCTTCTAATGATTTATAACCGTCCGAAATAATGGCAGAAAAGTGAACAAAAATATCCTCTCCGCTTTCAACAGATATAAAACCAAACCCTTTTTCAGAGTTGAACCATTTTACGGTGCCTTGCTTTGAAGCCATTAAGAAAAATCCTCCTGAGGACTAAAAAAATAATTTATTGCGATTCAAAATTTATCATACGACATTTTTTTGTCAAGCATACTCTTATTACACGAATTGCAAAAAACTTCATGCAAAAAATATTTATATAAGAACGGGACAACCAAAGCGCTGATTGTATCTTAGATTTTTTGATGAAACAATAATTTTTTCGAGTAAATTTCGCCAAATAAAATATTTTAAATTTATTAATTTTTATAATACAGATAATTTAAAAATTGACGATAAACAAAATATGATTAAAATTATTTTGATTATAAGATTATAGTAAATAAAAAACAAAATGGAGATTATGCGATTCTGAGTAACGATTGTATATTTTGCAAAATAATAAAGAATGAAGTAAAGTCTCATAAAATTTTTGAGAACGACATTTTAATTGTGATACTAGATATTTATGCTGATAATTTAGGTCACAGTCTAGTGATTCCAAAAATTCATAGGGAGAGTATTTTTTGCATCGAAGATAATATTTTATCAGATTGTTTTATAACATCTCAAAAAATCGCTAAAGCTATCATCGATTTAAATTTATGCGATGGATTAAATATTTTACAAAACAATAATATATCTGCCGGACAAACTGTTAATCATTTTCACATTCATATTATTCCTAGATTTTCTAAAGATAACATAAAGATTTCATGGCAAAATAAAAATAATAACGAGAATGATTTAGTTGATGTCGCTATTAAAATTAAAAATAAAATAAAACAATAGATTTACAAAATTTGATATGTTTATGACAAAAAAAGATATAAGCGTTTATATTCATATTCCGTTTTGTAAATCAAGATGTTTTTATTGCGATTTCGTATCAAACTTAAAGAATGAAAAAGAAATTGCACTGTATGTAAATAGCTTGTGTCGAGAAATAAATAATAATAAAATATTAAAAGAATTTAAAATAAAAACTTTATATATAGGAGGCGGAACACCAAGTTTTATAGATAAAAAATATATTTATAAAATTCTTTCTTGTTTTGATTTAAACAATGCTTACGAAATTACTATAGAAACTAATCCTGAGAGTTTAACGTTAGAAAAAATTTTGTTTTACAAAAAAAATAGAATAAATCGAATAAGCATCGGATTGCAAACGACGAATAATTTATTACTAAAACAAATAAATAGAAAACATGATTTAAAAACTTTTAATGAAATCTATTTTGTTGCTAAAAAATACTTTAAAAATATAAATATAGATTTAATTTTTGGTTTACCAGATCAAACTTTAGAAATGTTTTACAGAGATATTAGATACGTAGTAAATATAAAGCCAACACATATATCTTTATATAGTTTGAAAATCGAAAAGAATACTGTTTTTTTTGGTAAAAAATTAAATTTACCAGATGAAGAAACAGAAAGAAAAATGTATCACGATGCTATAGGAATTTTAAAAAAATCTAAATATTATCAATATGAAATATCTAATTTTTCTGTAAAAAATTTCGAATGTAAACATAATTTAATTTATTGGACATCAAAAAACTATTTAGGATTTGGATTATCTGCTCACAGTTTCATAAATAATCAAAGATTTAAGAACACCAGTAATTTTTATAAATATATTAAAAATCCTCTAAACGGTGTTGACAAAATGACAACATTAACTAATAAAAATTTGATAGAAGAGTTTGTTTTTTTAGGGTTGAGACTAAATGTTGGAGTATCAAAATTTAATTTTTATAAAAAATTTAAAATTAAAATAAACGAAGTTTACGATAAAGAAATAAAAAAATTAAAAAAAGAAAAAATATTAATAGAAAATAAAAAAAGTATAGTATTGACTAAACTGGGTTTTGATTTAGCTAATTACGCTATGTCACAATTTATATTTGATTAATCTTAAGTAAATTTTATTATCCCGATTTTTTTGACAAATTAAATATCTTATGATTAAATTATATTAGATAAATTTTATAAAGGAGTCTAAAAATGTTACAACAGACTGAATCTGACATGAGACGCGAAGATGAAATGATGGGAAGAGAACTTCTAACAGGAGGTATGAGACGTGAAGATGAAGTGATAAGAAGAGAAGCTATCAGAAGAGAAGGAGAACTTCCAGAAAGAGATATAGAGCGCGAAAATGAAATGATGGTAAGAGAGTTCAACGTTCAGCAAAGAGAACGGATAAGAATAGATCGGATGGTAACGGATGACATATACAAAATTATTTTAGCATCTGTTTCTGCTTTTAGTTGTGCTTCTCTGAGTTGTGTTTTTCTCTTACCGCTTTATGCTGCTACGCCTGTGTCTGCACTTTACATGCTATCTGAAATTGAAAATTTAAAACTAAAGCATTCTAAAGAAGTTGAGAATTTAAGAAAGCAGTTAGAAGATGTAAGTTATGAATTATCAGTGAAAAGTTTTCAATTAGCAGAAAAAAATTCTGAATTAGCAAAGAAAAGTTCTGAATCGGAAGAAAAAAGTTCTGAAATCAAATTTCTAAAAGAATTTATTGAAGAAAAGGAGTCTTATCTTGCACAGTGCACAAGTGAGTTTCTTGAAAAAATGCGTTATCAAGAAATGACATTTTCAAGTTTATCTAGATCATTTAGGTTTGAAAAGGATAAACATCGACGTGAAGTAAGTGAATTAAAACGAAAAATAGAAGAGTTAAAAAATCAAAGACCTCGTTCGATTGTCAGTGATGAAATATTTTCAATAGAACCACAAAAACGTTTTCCGTCTTCAGTTCTTGAAATGACAGCTCAAATTCGCAAACTTGGAATAATGGCGGAAGAACTAGAAAATTCCATATCGGAAACTACTAGATAGATCGATATAACTTGTCGCAATTTTTTTGAGATTTTAATAAATATATTAAAATTATGTTTAATTATAGTTTATTTGTTTAAAATATAATTAAAAATATTTAGAGGATGTAATAAAATTTATGCAATTTGCTATGAATGTATTTCTTTTCCCAGGTGAGTATTGGTCTCTTTATGAACGTTTGGTATCATTTTACGAATATTTATGTGGGTGTCCTTTACAAATACAACGTATCGAAGATCCTGCATTTAAGGAAAGGAATGAAGATCTTGAAGAATTTAGATCAGAAGCTGAAGAAAGTTTAAAACTTCTTCAAGCAGGCGAAAGGTATGTTTTTGAGTGTAAAGCTATATATCCAAACGAAGAAGAGTGGAAAAAAGAATTTGAGTGTCATTTTTTCACTTTTTATGGACCTACACACTTATCCATTATCGATATGATACCACTTATAAAAAGAAATCTTGAAAATATAGGAAATTCAGAAGTCAACACACTAATCCATCACCTTGAAAAAATTAGTTTCTCAGGGAATAAACGGAAAATGGAAATGTCGCTTAAAGTGATTTACGATCTTATCAAAGAGAAAAAAGATTTACAGCAAATGAAGGTTTCTTTAAGTGATGTAGTGAGATACGCATATAGTATTTCAGATAAAGAGTATGATGAAAGGATTAATGCAGATCGAGAAAGATATTTAGAAAAATAATTTAATAAAATTTTATTTGATATCCGATGTTTTTTTTGAATTTTTTTCTTTTTTGTAATTATTTTTTATTTATATTTATTTGCTGTAGTAGTTTTTATATATTTTAATAACCCATTATTCTTAGCTAAGTTTTTATTAACATTTTTTTATTTCAGTGCTTAGGTTTGTCATTTCTTTAGTTCTTTATTATTTAATTATTTTAAAAATATTCTTTAAATTTTCTCTTGATAACTTAGAATTGTGGATATTTTTTTATCTTTAAAAAATTCTGCTTATTGTTACATTCGCGTTTAATTAGCATATGGTTGTTTAAAGAAACTCTTTTTATCGCTATACACATTTAAAAGTTTTTTTAGAAATTTACATGAACTATGTATTCTAGAATATTTACATTCATTTTGTCTCTGAAAATTCTTTTAAAAACTAGATTACGACTGGGACAAATATTTCTGGTTCTATAAATCATCAACCAACCCCTGAACTTATTTTTCTATAAGTTATAATATAAACTACAGTATTTGTAATTTTCAGCAGAATATAAATATATTATTAAGAATTTTTGTTATAGTTCTCAATCTCGAATCTGAGTCTATCGTTGAGTATTTTAATATAAGTTCCTTTAACACCAAGCGATCTCGTTTCTACTACTCCTGCACTTTCTAATTTTCTTAGTGCATTAACAGTCACAGATCGGGCATACCCATTTTCATCTGCTATTTTACTTGCCACTATAAATCCTTCGTTGTTGCTTAACGAATTAAGTACTTGCCTCACTACATCAATTTCAGTAAAAGACAAAGAATTTAAAACATATTTTATTGTTTGATTTTTTCTTTTTTCATCATGATTAATACTTAATTTAAAATTTTTGTCTGCGATTGCAGCGTTATTTGCACACAATTCAGCACTTAATTTTTCTTCTTCTGTAAAATCTCCTTCTGATTTTAATAACCATAAACTATTTCCATTTCCAGTAGGAATAACAGCGGCACAATAGTTATCAATTTTAAGACCATATTGAGAAGAGTTTATGCTCTTGAATTTATTGATAGTTTCTTTTTGATTATTTAAAACTACATCGCCAGAGTGATCAACAATACTTTCTAATTTGTGGTCGACCCACATAACGTGAGCACCCGAAAATTTTTTTGCAACACCTAAAATACTTTTAATATGATCTTTATTATTTAATGAGCTATGCGCATTATCATTCAGTTCTTTTATAACTTCATAAATATTTTTATTCATAAAAAAAACAAATCTCCTTAAAATTAAGTAAAATAAATATTAAAATAAAAAGTAAAACAAATTAAAAATATATTAAAAAATAAGAATAGATAATATTGTATTATTTTTTTCTAAATTTCACTTTATTTAATAATTTCACTAATTTTAAAAATTTAACAAAAAAAATAAAAACAAAAAATAAAATTTTTCTACAAAAAAACAATATTTTTTGGATTTTTTGTTTGATAATAACATCATAAATAATCTTTTAGGATTTTTATTAGTATCTTTTTGTATAAAATTGGCTTTGTTTTTAAAATTAATATTCTGCAATTGTTTTTTTGTTTAACGATTACTTATCTTTGCTAGTAAAGTTCCCAATACAATAAACGGTGCAAATGGTATCGTATCGTTTTTATTTTTTAAGCCTAAAATTATTAAAATGCATGAAAATATAGACGCGCTGATTACAGAAATCATAAAAGTTAATAAATTTTTTCTAAAACCTAAAAATAATCCCGTTATAAAAAATAATTTTATATCTCCTGCACCAAAAGATTTTTTTATTAATTTTGTTAATATAAACATAGGTAACGAAACTATAAGCGACCCAAAAATCATGTCTCTAATATCAATATCTTTACGAAAAAGTAATTTTAATATAATCAAAAATAATAATAAAACTATACTTTTATCGTGTATTATAAAAGTTTTTATATCGATTAAAGATATCATAAAAAGTATTATAAAAATTAAGATATCAATTAAAATTTCTAGCATGTGATAAATATAAACATATGTTTAAATTCGGAAAAACAAGTTACTTAATAATAATCGTTGTAAGTTTATTATCTGTTTGTGGAATAATTTCAATAAGTAGTGCAACACACTCTTTTAATAAAATATCTAACGAATTATCTAGTCAACTGAATTGGATTATACTTGGATTTTTAGCGGTTTTTATCTTTTCGATAATTGACCATGAAATATTATCTAAATCTTATTTTTTTATATATATTTTTAATTTAGTTTTATTGTTAGGAGTCATTTTTTTTGGAAAAAATATAAACAATTCTACTCGTTGGCTAAAATTAGGTAAAATTTCGATTCAACCGTCTGAGTTCTCAAAAATATTTATGATAATATCTTTGTCGGGCTTTGCTCAAAACAGAAATATCAATAAAATAAAAAATCTTTTTTTATCAATAATTTTAGTTTTGATACCCGTTGCGATGATATTAAAACAACCGTCACTTTCCTCAGCCGTCACTATCTTATCGATTTGTTTTGCAATACTTTTCGCGGCTGGTTTAAAATATAATTATATATTAAAAACTATATTATTTTTATTTCCAGCTATATTATTTTTGGCTGTTGATTTAATGTTAGAAAATCATATAATAATTCATAGATTTTTAAAAAAATATCAAATTACAAGAATAGTATCTTTATTTAAGACTGATAAATATAGCCAAAGTTTTTATCAGACGCGAAATTCTATTCTTGCGATTGGTTCTGGGAAAATATTTGGTCACGGATTTTATGGCGGTACAATAAACAAATTAAATTACTTACCCGAATCGCATAACGATTTTATATTTTCAGTAATAGGAGAAGATTTTGGATTTCTAGGTTGTGTCTTAGTTTTGTTTTTGTTTTCGGTTCTTATAATTTTAATTTTAAAAGTCGCTAAAAAATCAAAAACACGATTTACGAGATTAATATTATCTGGAGTAGCCTCTATGTTTGGATTTCAAGTATTCGTAAACATCGGCGTCTCCATTGGTATATTACCCAACACCGGAATGTCGCTGCCCTTTATAAGCTACGGCGGGAGTTCGACTATAGCAAATATGATTTGCATCGGTATAATTTTAAATATAATAAAATCTTATAAATTATAAAATTTTGATTGAATTTATTTCTTTAGATATTATTTTCTTATGTTGATTAATAACTCTAGGTATAAAAATTATTTTAGAACTTTTATTGTTTAATTCAAGGACAAGATAAATTCCATAAAAATTTAAGTCAACGATTTTTTTTAAAGAAATTTAGCGAAATATTTTTAAAATCATAAATAATAAAGTTAAGAAAATAAAAAATAGTTTTGTAAAAAGAGAAAAAGATTTTAGTGAAATAAATTTAAATAGTTAGTTTTATAAACCAAATATTTAGATGACTAGTTTTTGCGGATGTTTTAGTTTATCTAAGCACAACTTAGTTATAGAACAAACCAAAAAAAATAACGACAAACCAGCCGTGAAACTTAAACCTATAAATACAGAATTTAATCCAATTTTTAAAAGATTTTTAGCACTTAAGTAAATTAATGAACCACCGGTGCCTAACAAAGATACTAAAGAAATACAAACAAAAAATTTACACGGACTTTTACATGAATATTTGAATTTATCTAATTCTTGAACCCCTTCTGGTGTTTTTGAAATTATTGCTTCTTTTCCGCCGGACCGTTTAATAGTTTCTTTGAATTCTTCTACCTTGCGCTTAGTTCTGTATAAAGCACTTTCAAATAAAATTACGTTAGATTCTAACTTGATACAAAATGCTTTTATAGTTTCAAAGTATTCGTCATATGATGTTGGGAATGAATATTTCGGTATAATACTTCTTATCGTTGAAGTGGGGCCTTCTAATGTACGTATTACGTTATCGACAATGTATTTCAAATTCGTTTCATTATTTTTAATTGCTATTAATTCTTCAAACAAAGAAATTTGACCTGAAATAATTTCCTCGACGCTTATTAATAAATTAATTATTGGCTTTGTACTTGGTGATTGATTTTTTTGAAGTAATTTTATAAAATTTTCCACATTTTGTTTCATTGAAATAACATTTTCATGATGATTTTTTAGTCTTAAAACTGGGTTTAATTCCAATGCTGAGCATTGCATTTTTTAAATACTCCTTTTACAAATGATTTTTTTTAAATGTTTCCGTATATTAAACATTATACTACAAATTACACAATTATTAAAAGTTTTTATCTTACTATCGCTAGTATCAAAAACATCGCAAAACAGAACGACGTTTTTTATCTCATTATCGTAAGCTCCAGCATTCATACATACAGATTCACCAATTGTTCTTGATATACTACAAAAATTCGAAGAATCATTAATAAAATTACTTGTTGATAAGAAAATATAAAAAGTTTCTCAAATATTTAACTGATATTTTTACGGATGGCGCTAATTTTGAAAAAATTAATTTTTAACTATTTGTCATCGTAAAAGATAACTAAATCTAGATATTAATTAATTTATATTTTTAAAATCAAAATAAAATATTTTTGCTTAGATATTTTTTGCAACGATTTAAGATAAATTGTAAAGAGGTGTTTTTTGATAATCAGCGACAAATTAAAAATTTATTTATTAAATAAAATTAAATCAAAAATTTTGTTTGATGAACCCATGAGAAATCATACCACTATTAGAGTTGGTGGTTCATGCGCTATGTTCTTTGAGCCAAATATTATAATAGAATTATTAGAAATTATAAAATTTCTTAATGAAAAAAAAATAAAGTTTTATGTTATAGGAAATGGATCAAATCTATTAGTCGATGACCTAGGTTTTGATGGTGCAATAATAAAAATAAATAAAAATTTTGAAAAAAATAATATCGAAATCAAAAATGAGACAATAATTTGTAGTGCAGGTATTTTACTACCTAAGATTTCTAAAATTGCTTATGAAAATAATCTATCAGGTTTTGAATTTGCTTGTGGTATACCAGGAACAGTTGGCGGATCTGTATGTATGAACGCCGGAGCTTACGATAGTGAAATGAAAAACGTTGTTTTTTCTTGCGATATTTTTGATACTAACGATAACGAGATAAAGATTTTTAATAATAAAGAATTAAATTTTGATTACCGAAGTAGCATAATAAGCGAAAAATATATTATCTTATGCGCTAAGTTTAAATTATTTTTTAAGAATAATAAAGAAGAAATCAAAAAAACAATGACAGATTTTAATAATAAGCGTAAAAATAAACAACCTATTGAATTTCCAAGTGCTGGCAGTATTTTTAAAAGACCTAAGGGATTTTATGTTGGAAAATTAATTCAAGACGCTGGTTTAGCAGGATTTACTATTGGCGGTGCACAAATATCTAAAAAACATTGTGGATTTATGATTAATATAGGCAATGCTACTGCTCAAAATTTTTTAGATTTGATAGAGCTTACTAAGAAAATCATATCAAATAGATTTGGCGTGAAATTACAAACAGAAATTAAGTATTTAAAAAAATAATAATTAATTAGATAACAATAGCGCTATTTTATCTGTTTATTTAATAATATAAAAATAAATATTTATTATTTTAAATTAAATATTTATTTTTGTTTTTTGTTTTTATCGATAAAAATAATATCTTGAGTTAAAATAAAATTGGTGTTAGTGACTAAATCATGGAGATTTTGTTTTTTTATGAGTCATGAGAAACGCTTGATTTTATTAAATTGCAACTCAAATATAAAATTAGCAAATGATATTGCGTTGGCACTAAATTTAAATTTAACATCATCAAAAGTTTTGAGATTTAGCGATGGAGAAATAAACGTAGTAATAGAAGAAACAGTACGAGACGCAGATGTTTTTATTATACAATCAACAAGTCCGCCAGTTAATGATAATTTAATGGAATTATTAATAATGTCAGACGCAGTAAAACGTGCATCAGCGTCATCAATCAATGCAGTTATTCCGTATTTTGGTTACGCTAGACAAGATAGAAAAACTCGAGCACGTGATCCAATTAGCGCTAAATTAGTTTCTGATATAATAACGTGCGCAGGAGCAAATAGAATTTTGACAATGGACTTACACTGTGAACAAATACAAGGTTTTTTTGATATTCCAGTGGATAATTTATCTGGTGCACCAATTTTTGTAAACTATTTTAAAAATAAATTTCAAAAAGATTTTAAAAATATAACGATTGTTTCGCCAGATTTTGGAAGTGTAACTCGAGCAAGATTTTTTGCTAATAAATTAAACATGCCGTTAGCTATTATTGACAAACGTAGAAGTCGAGCAAATATGTCTGAGATATTAAACGTAATTGGGTGTGTAAAGAATAGAATTATTATAATGTTAGATGACATGATTGATACTGCTGGAACTATTACAAATGCTGCAAATGAACTAAAGAGAAGAGGCGCTATTAAAATTTGTGTATGTTGCACTCACGCTTTATTATCAGGAGAAGCGATCAATAAAATAAATAACTCAGCAATAGACGAATTGGTTGCACTTGACACAATTTTTATTCCTGAGAACAAAAAGTTTTCAAAATTAAAGATTATTTCTGTGGCGAATATATTTGCTACAGCGATAAAACACGTTCACCAAGGATTATCTGTTTCTGGACTCTTTGGCTAATATTTTTTAAAAAAGAAAAAAACACAAAATTTGTTTAGATAGATATATAAAAGAGATATCTCAAATATTTTTTTTGAGCGATAAAACGCGTTCACCAAGGATTATCTGTTTCTGGACTCTTTGGCTAATATTTTCTAAAAAAGAAAAAGCACAAAATTTGTTTAGATAGATAGAAATTCTTCAAACATTTTTTTATTCGTGTAGCAAATAATCTATGTCCGAATATTTTTTATTTAGGAGATATGATTTTTTGCTTTAAAAAATTTATTTAATTTGGAGGATTTTATATCTTATGAATAGTTTTGATCTAAATAATTTTAGTTCAACCAATAATTTCGAGAGTGCTGTCAACGTTTCGAACGTAGCTTCTTCGGATAATATAAATAGCGAAAGCGTTGTTGAATCTTATCGCAGAGTTGTGAAAGAGCCCGTTATATCTTTTAAAATTTATGATTGCTGTCGTTCAAAAGATTGTTTAACATCAAAAGAAATAGGACCGGCTCGCACTTCATATAACGCTGATCAAGCTGGAGAAGTAATTCAGCCGCCAACAAATGCGGCTACCGTTTCTCTAGATCAATTGAAAATTAAAAAAATCATTATATTAAGTAAGACACCAAATAGTTTTAAAAATGGATATTGGGATATAGATTTAAGATATGTTTTTGGTTATAATTTAATTTTTCGTGATGCCGCAGGTACTCAAATATCATCGCCGATTGCTTCAAATAGTATATATAATAAAAAGTTAACTTTATTTGGTTCGACCGGAACTGAATTAGTTTTATCTACAGATTTATTTAGCAGTAGCAACCAAGGAACAAATATTGTTAATGGATCACCGTTTGTATTAGTAGAAGCTAAATCAATAGCATTAGACGCTCAATTGAAATTTTCTTCAAAAACCTCGAGAGATACTGTTGATGCTCCTCTTGAAGCTAATCACGTTGATGTAACTTTAGGATTATTTTCTATAATAAAATTATATCGATTAGTAGATTTAGAAGTTCAATCAACTGGTTTCGTAATTCCTAGAAAATGTCCTGCTAACCCATCGTATAAACCATGCGAATTTTTTGAAAAATTAAATTTTCCAATGGATATTTTTGCACCGCCACAAAAAAAAGAATTTAATTCGCAAATTTCTGGAAGTATAAAATCGAATTTAGATGCAACGTCAGCTTTAAATGATGATTGTGGTTGTAATTAATAAGGCATAAAAAAAAATTTTTTGATAAAAATATCGCTGAGAGAAAAATCGAGGCGATATTTTTTGTCATGTCATAGAAAAAAATCTTGTTCACAAAATAAAATTTTAAGTTACGACAAAACTTCTGTATTGAATCAAGAACAAAATTATAATTCAAATACATGTAATGAATGTGTTTATTCTTTATCTGGAGAATGTAGAATTAACAATTCAAAAATTACTTAAATAATTTAATTTTAAATGCAAGCAGTGCAAAATACATTTTTAAGATTTTCAGAAAAATTAGGACTTTATTCTTCAAGGTTAACGAATTATTTAGAAATGTTGAGAAAAGCTATAATCTTGGCTGAAGAATACTTGACAGGAGTTAATAAATTTATTCAAATACATGCTTAATCCATAAATAAAAAATAAAAATGATTTATTTTGTTGTTAACGAATCATGTTAACGACATTTAAGATGTTTGATATTTAACGTGTAGTTTTTAAAAAAATGGTATTATAGTTTTTGTAGATAGATTTAATGTCAGATAAATTTTTAACAATAAACGTATTAAATTAGTATTTTTTTGTATTTATATAAAGCCTTAAATTTACAGAAGATTTGTTGTAAATAAATATTGTTTGTGTATATTAAAAGTTTTTATACTTGTGTTATGCTTGTTAATCTATATGTTATTGATAAAATTGTTCGTAAAAGATGAGAAAAGAATAAAGAAAGACATTAAAATGATTTAGCAAAAATTCAGACAATATCAAAGAAGTATTGCGATGTAAACTTTAAATTACAATTCATATTTTTTTACTTTTGGAGAAGTATGAGTAGCAAAAATAAAACTATAAAAAAACTTTCTCGAAATGAGATTTTAAAATTAATAAAAAGAAAAAAAAAAATAAAAATATTTTTTTGGGGTTTATTTTTATTTTTTTTATTAACGTTATTGTGTTTGGTTCTGGGAATTTATAATGTCATTGGTGAATTTTATGATATAAAAAATATTAATTTACTTCCGAGTTCTTATAGTACTATAATCTATGAAAATAAAAATAATACAGAGATAGACAGATTAAATGGCGATGAGAATCGTGAATATATTACACTAGATAAAATTCCTATTAATTTACAAAGAGCATTCATATCAATCGAGGACGAAAGATTTTATCAACACAATGGTATTGACTTGAAAGCGTTACTTCGTGCTGTTATAACAAAAATTTTTAAGAAAAAAACCCAAGGTGCTAGCACGATAACTCAGCAAGTAATCAAAAATAACGTAACCAAAGTTTCTAAAAACAATATAAAAACTAAAATACAAGAACAATATTTAGCAATAAGACTAGAACAAGAATTGTCAGAAGAATTTAAAATTAAAAAAATATCAAAAGATTATATTCTGGAGATTTATTTAAATTCTATTTATTTATATCATAATTTAAACGGTGTAAAAACAGCAGCCAATTTTTATTTTGACAAGAACGTCAGTGATTTAACGCTTGACGAATGTGCAGTTATAGCAGCGATAACAAAATCACCAACTTACTATGCACCTGATAAAAATCCTGAAAACAATAAAATCAGACGCAATTTGATTTTAAATAAGATGTATGAACTAAATTATATAAATCAAGAAGAATTAGATAAAGCTCTAAACGAAGATAGTTATAAAAAAATCAAGAATTCTAAAAATGTAAATGCCGAAAAGTCTTATCATAGTTATTTCGTTGACAGGGTTATAAAAGATGTCGTGAATGATTTTGAAAAAAAATTAAAATATTCTCACAAAGATGCTATGAACTTAATATACAATGGCGGCTTAAAAATATACACGACGATAGATTTGGATATTCAAAAAATTTTGGATAAAAATTTTTGCAACGAAAAGTTCTTTCCCAAAAGTGATTTTGAGTTAGATATACAATATTTATTAACCGTAGAAAACAAAGATGGAGAAATTGAAAATCTTGAAAAAAATAAAGTTACAAAAAACGAAAAAGAAACCACGGATTTTATTAATGACATAAAAAAAGAAATATCAAAAGATAATTATAAAATTCTATCAGAGAGAGTTATAAAAATAATCCAACCTCAAGCTGCAATGATTATAATTGATTATCATAATGGTGAAGTTAAAGCTGTATATGGAAGCAGAGGAAAAAAAATAACAGACAGAGCTTTAAATCGCGCCACAGATTGTGAAAGACAACCCGGTTCAGTTTTTAAAATTTTGGCTTCTTACGCTCCGTCTATTGATTTAAAGAAAACAACAACATCTTCTATAATAATTGATGAACCCTATAAAACACCAGATGGTTATGAACCAAAAAATTATTATAAAAACTATCGCGGACCATCTACGATACGAGATGGTATTCGTGATTCTATGAACATACTTGCAGTTAAGAATATGATTTCGACTGGTGTTAATAGTTGCTTTAATTACTTACTTAAATTTGGTTTTACTACTCTCGTAGAAAGAAAAAAAGTTAATAATGTGATTTATTCAGATATTGTTGCTTCAACAGCACTCGGAGGTATCACACGCGGTGTAACTCAACTTGAATTAACAGCAGCATACGGCACTATAGCAAATCTTGGTATTTATAAAAAACCTATTTTTTATACTAAAGTTTTAGATCGAAAAAGCAACGTCTTATTAGAAAATAAAATCATTAATAAAAAAGTTTTATCTGCACAAACGAGTTATATATTAACAGATTTGATGCAAGACGTAATAAAAAATGGCACAGGAAGAAAAGTAAAATTTGTTAATTCTAAGATTTCTATTGCTGGCAAAACTGGAACTACTAGCGATACTAAAGATCTAAATTTTGTAGGATATACACCATATTATGTTGCAAGTATTTGGTTTGGTTTTGATCATCCTAAAAAGATGTATGCAAGTAATGGTTATCATTTAATATTGTGGAGAGATACTATGGAGAAAATTCATTCTAATTTATTAATAAAAGATTTTGAAAAGCCAAATGGTTTAAAACAAATAAAAATTTGTAAAGAAACAGGCAAAATTGCTAGTGATTATTGCGATAGAGTAAGCAACGAGTATTTTATTTTTGGAACAGAACCAATAGAAATATGTGATGCCCACGAAAGTCAAAGTAAAAAAGAAAAAAACAATGAAAATATAGAAAAAAATAATAGTGATAAGCAAAATGCTAATCAAGATAATAATCAAGAAGAAGATGAAATAAAAGATTTAGATTTAAATAAAAAATCAGACGAAGAAACAGCAAACGATAAAGATACAGAAGTTATTAACGATGATAGTCAAAATCAAAATCAAAAAAATAGTGATGATAATTTCAATTCTAAAGAAAATATTAGTGTAAATAATAATTAAAAAAAATAATGTGATGTTTTTTAGATTTAGATCAAAGTTTTAAAAAAAATCATCTAATTTTTAGTTTTACATTTATAAGATTTTCTAAAACATTTATTGTGAACAATAAAAGCAGTTATTGCGCACAAAAATAAAAAAAGAAAACTTGCGCCTGTAATTAATGCTGTAAAATTTAGATAGTTAATACTATATTTTAATTTTTCAATTGTTGCTAAAATTATTATAGTGCTTCCTCCGATCACAGTTGCTAAAGATGATAAAAGTATTATTACTTTATCTTTTCTTGATATTTTTCTTTGCTCTTTTAATGTTCTCGTTTCTAATTTTGTTTTTGAATTTGTAATTTCCGTATGTAGAAATGCTGATTCTGATGTTCTGTCTTCAATATCTTTTTCCGAGTTTCTTTCCTCATATATAACTTCTTCATTCTCTATATTAAGATTTTCTGATTCGTTTAATCTGGATATCCTAGTACTATCAACTAGCATTTTTCGATTTAACAATTTAAATATTTTAAATAATCTTTGTAATTGAGTTTCTGTACGTTTAACAGGACTTACTGTTAAGAATCCTTCTGGATCTTGTATATTAAAAAGTAAACTTTCCATTTCGAGATCTAATGTCAGAACATTAATTTGCAAAGGAGATAATAGCTCTACTATATTTGTAAATATATCCTCGTTATCTTCGATTTCATCAAATAATGTTTGGAATAAAGAACACGTATCTTGAATACTCAATGTACAAAAACTAAGGTTAGCTAACAGATAAGGTCTGCTGTAATCGCGATTAGATATAACGAAAATTTCTTTAAACTTATCTGCATTAAAATTTATTTCTGTTCTTGCTAAATATGTTTTAATTGAACTTAACTTATCGGACTCACATAAACTATAAAAATTAGTTAAACTATAAAAATCAGTAAATACATCCACGCATGATTTAAACAATGTATATCGACGATCAAAATCACCATCGTTTCTCATAAAGCTTGCATCGTAAGCCATTCTATAAAGAATTATAGAAGCATTTGCAACGCCGTATAAAACTAAAGTAAGAAAAATTAATATAGACTCGTTCGTTATTCCAACATTATTTATGAGATTACTTTTAATTAGTTCTTTACATGGTAACCTGAATTCGATTCCGGATTCGTTTTGCCTGCCAAATAAATTTATTATAGTATCAAGTTCAGGATTGGATTCTAATTTCGATTGTTGCAAAACAAAATTAGCTATATCTACGACATTATCACTTAAAAAAACGTTTATTAATCTCTGATGAATAATTAGGATATCGCCTTCCATATCTTTTATACCATCATAAATTATGTAATTAGCATAAATATTAGCATAAATAAAACGTTGATAACTAATAAATCTATTTGCTGCTGTTATTTTTTAGAGTACACGCGAAACAAATTATTTTTATATGCAATTATAAAAAAACAAAAATTCACAAAATCAAGTCTATTATTTAATTTTTTTTGTGGCAAAGTCACCACAGATGAGTATCTTATATCATAAATTATTTTTTTAAGCAGGAGCTTAATTTTGTGACTTATTTAAGATTTTTTCATGCTTCGATAAATTGCCCGAAAATAGATTTTTATATTAATAAAATATTAATAGAAAAAAACTATGATTATAAACAAATGAGTGAATATTTTTCCGGTCATTCTGGAATTTATAATCTAGAAATAAAATCCTCTAATGATAATAAAGTTTTATTAAACAAAGAAATTAATCTAAAAGAAAATTATATATATACAGCCGCTGTTACGGGATTACTAAAAAATATTGATATAAAATTAATTCAAGATAATATAAATAAAATTAATAGCGACAATAAAAATTCAGAAATTAGATTTATAAATCTATCACCGAGTTTAAATTCTGCTGAAATAAATTTAAACGGAAATGACATAGCAAAAATTAATTTTAATAATCAAAGTGATTATTTTAGGATCAAGCCTGAAAAACACTCTTTGTCACTAAAAGAAAAAGAAGCGATTTTGAAAAATAAAAATATAAATTTAGACGGTGGAAAAACTTACTCTAGTTATGTTTTAGGTGTAAATAATTTAACAAATTCTCTAGATATAGTTACACATCTAGAAGGAAAAACCTTCTTAGCATAATAAATAATTAAAACAAAAAAACTTAACAGATCATAAATCTTTTAAGTTTTTATTTTTTATTACTATTTTAATTAAAGCGTTTATCAAAAGACTTTATATTTAATCTATGTAATTCTCTTTTTACTTTATTGTTAAAAAAATACTTAACTTTAGCCAAATTAAAATCAAAATTGATTTTTAAATTACGATCTATCGTGACCATTTTTTTGCATAAAAGAGCGTGATTTTGATACAAAATCAAAAGTTTTTCATACCTTGTTAAATCTTGCTTTAAAGAAATTTCTTTTATTGCATTTTCTAAAGTTTTAAATTCTTTTATTATTTTAATAGCATTTTTTTCTCCAAGCCCTAAAACACCGCTTATATTGTCACTTTTATCTCCCATTATTGCTTTTAAATCTATTAGATTCTCTGGCTCAATTTCAAAATCATCTAAAACTTTTTTATAGTCATATCTAATTAAAATATTTTTTTTAGCAATAGTTTTTGGTAATAAAACTTTAGTATTTTCGTTTATAAGTTGAAGCAAATCGCGATCGCCAGAAAAAATTAAAATTTCTGCATCGTTTTTATACTCGAATTTAATTTTCTCTGCGAGACTTCCAAGAATATCATCAGCTTCAAATCCTTCGAATTCAAAAAAAACTATTCCCATTAATTCCAATAAATTTTTAATTAAAAAGAATTGCGGGCGTAAATAATCTGGCATAGGTTTTCTATTGGCTTTATATTTAAAATCTAAATCGTGCCTAAAATTTTTAGACGGCAAATCAAACGCAACACATAAATGTGTTGGCAACTCTTCGTCGCAAATTTTAAAAATCATATTAAAAAAACCATACACTGCGTTAGTATACTCGCCATTATCATTACTAAGCAATGGCAAACCGTAAAAAGCACGACTAGCGATACTATTACCATCTATTAAAATGATTTTTTTATCTTTTATTTTACACATGACATTATAATACTAAAAATCATAAATAAAAAAATGCCTATCTTAGTCCAAATTTCAAGCATTCCATCCAATGAATTTTTTTTATTTTTGCTCCAATAACTATTATTAGCAGCTCCAGATAAGCTTCCTAAACCGGAATTTCTTTTACTCTGTAAAATAATTATAAAAATTAATGTTACACACAAAATCAAATAAAAAATACTTAAAACTATAAAATTTGAACTCACAGAAATACTCCAAAAAATATAAATAAAAATATATAAATTTTATTTTGACTCAATTCTTTTAAATAAAACTTCACAATTATTGACTTTAATGCCCGAATCTAATTTTTTAAATAAACTATTTTTTGCGCTATCAAAATTGACAATATCATTTTCAAAATCAAAATTATTTAATATTTTGTTAGAAGTATCAGGCATAAATGGTCTTATCAAAAAAGATATAACTTTTATAGATTCACACATATCAATTAAAAAACTTTTTAAAATATCAAACTCATTTTCTTTAAATAAAATCCATGGCTTAATATTTTCTATAAATTTATTGCAAAAAGATATTAACTTAAAAATCTCTGACAAAGCATTACTTATTTTATAATTATTCATCAGATCTATATAATTATTTATGATTTCGAAACAAAAATTTTTTATATTTAAATTATTTTTATACTCAAAATTATTATTAATAAAACCGTTGAAATATTTTTTTATCATTCCGCTTACACGAGAAACTAAATTTCCAAGATCATTTGCTAAATCAAAATTAAATCTATTTACTAAAATTTCCTCAGAGAAATTTCCATCTTGACCAAAATTAATTTCTCGAATTAAAAAATATCTTAAAACATCAGCACTATATACATCAATTAAAGCATTAGGCTCTATAACATTACCAACTGATTTAGACATTTTATTGCCGCCTATAATTACCCATCCATGAGCAAAAACTTTTTTTGGTAATTCTATATTTAATGCCATCAAGACCGCTGGCCATATTATCGTATGAAATCTAACTATTTCTTTACCGACGATATGTAAATCAGCAGGCCAAAAATTTTCAAATTCTTTGCTAAATTTTTCACCATCAAAACCTAAAACTGTAATATAATTTAACAGTGCATCCAACCAAACATAAACTAAATGTTTTTTGTCAAAAGTTATATTTATACCCCAAGTAAAAGAACTTCTGGAAACACATATATCTTCTAAACCAATGTTTATAAAATTATTTATCATTTCGTTTAGACGAGATTCTGGTTCTAAAAAATTTTTATTTTTTGCAAAAAAACTTTTAATATCATTTTCGTATTTTGATAGTCTAAAAAAATAAGCTTCTTCTTCTATCTCAAAAACATCACGACCGCAATCAGGACATTTTTTATCGCTATTTAATTGTGTTTTAGTAAAAAAACTTTCACAAGGAGTGCAATAAAAACCTTTATACTTTGATTTATATATATCGTCTTTTTTGTATAATATTTCAAATATTTTTTGAACTGACTTTACGTGATTCTCATCAGTAGTTCTCATAAAAACATCGTAACTTATATTTAATCTGTTCCAGAGAGTTTTAATGTTTTTGACAATTTTATCAACGTATTTTTTTGGATCTGTATTATTTTCGAATGCAGATGATTCAATTTTTTGTCCATGTTCATCAGTCCCAGTCAAAAATTTAACTTTATATCCCATCATTCTTTTATAACGTGCAATTACATCAGCAGAGATTGTGGAATAACAATGACCAACGTGTAAATTTTTACTTGGATAATATATCGGCGTTGTTAAATAAAAAAACTTTTCTGGTTCCAAAATAATTCTCTCAAATTTATTTTTTTCGTACAAAATTAAAAAAAATTATAATTATCATCACAAAAAAATTACTTATTTTTAATCATTGTCTCTTAACTCTCTACGATTTGATTCTATAGTTTTTATAGACTCATTTATTTTGTTCTCTATTTCAAGAGATTTTTCGCAAAAACTTTTTTTTATTTCGCTCAATATTTTTTCAATTTCTTCTAGCATTGAATCAGCATAATGCAATGTACTCTTTTTTATTTCGCAAGAATTTTTTCTAGCTTCTGATAACATAATATTTGCTTTTTTGGCAGCTTCTACACATAACTCATCTCTATCTAGTAGCTCGTTGCGTTTATTTTTAGCATCTTTCATGATTTCCTCATAGTTATCAATAATACCCTGTGCTTTTTCTATAGATTCTGGCAAATCATTACGTATTTCATCTATTAAATCTAATAATTTATTTTCATCTACTAATATCTTTTTGGAAAACAAAGCCCTCTTTGACTCCGCAATCAAATCGTATAATTTATCAAAATTATCTAGTAAACTATTTATTTTTTTCGTCCCTTTAAAACCCTCATTAAAATTCTTTCAACTATATAGAAAACAAGAGTGCCCAATTACTACTTAATAATATCTATATCAACAAAATTTATTTAACAAACGAATATGTCTAATAAAATTTAAAAAACAATAATTAAACATGAAACACAAAAAAATAAAAATTAAACATGAACTATATCATCTTCTTTGTGTTTATCAGGATTAGAATGATTATTTCTATCAACTCGTCTCGAGACAATAGAAAAAATAAATACTGCCAAAGAAAAAGCTAAACCAAAAACAAAAATACCAATCGGAAAATTACCAAATGGAAAAAAATCTTCAGTTTTTTTAATTATAAAAAATAATCCTGTAGAAAAACCAGCAATTAAAACCAGAGATCCTGCTAAGTTAACGTCTTCAGACTTCATCGTTTATAAAACACCAACCAATTTTATTTATCTCAAAACAATACAGTAATGTCTAACATTAAACGCTTGAATTGTCAATAATAATAAAAAAATGAAAAAACGTTGTTAAAAAAATATAAAAACAAAAAAATATTTATCACATGTTTTTATGTCTAGCACTTCTTAAAGAAATTATTATTTTATTATTTGCTATTTAATATTAAAATATTACGATGATCTTGTATTTAGTACTTCCGTGTTTTAACGAACAAGAAATTTTAATTAGTAGTGCTAAAATCTTAAGAAATAGATTAGAAAATTTGATAGATAAAAAAATTATATGTAAAAAAAGTAAAATTTTATTCGTAGATGATGGATCAAAAGATAACACTTGGAATATTATAGAGAACTTAAATCGCGAAAATAATATTTTCTGCGGCATAAAACTTTCGAGAAATTATGGTCATCAAAATGCTTTGTTGTGCGCGTTTTTAGATGCGAAAAAAAAATCTGATGCTGTGATTTGTATCGATGCTGATCTTCAAGATGATATTGATATCATAAATATTATGATAGAAAAGTTTATAAATAACAATTGTGAAATAGTTTATGGAGTCAGAAATTCTCGCGAGAGTGATAACTTTTTTAAAAAAATAACAGCCGAATTATTTTATAAAATCCAGATTTTTTTGGGCTGTGAGATAATTTTTAATCATGCTGATTTTAGATTAATGAGCAAGAGAGTTTTAGATAGTCTAGAGAATTTTGAAGAGAGAAATTTATTTTTGCGAGGAATAATTCCAATGATTGGTTTTAAATCCTGCGAAATCAAATATTCTAGAAAAAAAAGGAAAGCCGGAAAAACAAAATATAATTTAAAAAGAATGCTTTTATTGGCTATAAATGGCGTAGTCAACTTAACTATAAAACCGATAAGAATGATTGAAATACTCGGTTTGATAATATTGCTTTTTGGTTTACTTTTAATATTTTTAATTAGATCTAAATTAATTTGTTTGTTAATAATTTTTGATGGTTTGATAATTTTTTCTTTGGGAATAATTGGCGAATATATTGGAAATATTCTTTTTGAAATTAAGAAACGTCCTAGATATTTTATTGAAAAAAAAATAGAATAAAAAAAATCAAAACTTTTTTATTTTATTGTCTATTATGTATTTGTTGTATTGATATAGATGTAAAGCTTAAATTTATAGAAAGGAGAAAAAATGCAAAAAATTTTAGATGATGTTGTTTCTTCACAAATAAGAAGCGATTTGTTTGGTTTTAATACAGGCGATACAGTGAAAGTTTATTCGAAAATAATTGATGGAACAAAAGAAAGAACACAAGCATTCGAAGGTGTAATAATAAAAATACAAAACGGAGGAATAAACAAAAATATTACCGTTCGTAGAATTGCGCTAGGTACCGGAGTAGAAAAAACTTGGAATTTAAATTCACCAAGATTATTAAAAATAGAAATTATAAAAAAGGGAATTGTTAGACGCGCGAAATTATACTATCTAAGAAATAGGACAGGAAAGGCGGCTAAAATAAAAGAGTTAATTAATAAAAAAAGATAGTTAATAAAAATAATAAATTTCAGTTTTTAATGTTAAAAGTAATTATTTTTGTCTTATTTTTTTATTTATCTGGAGAAGTACTCAAGAGGCTTAAGAGGTGTTCCTGCTAAGAACATAGGTCGAGCGATCGACGCGAGGGTTCGAATCCCTCCTTCTCCGATTTTTATTTTTATTTTTTTATTTAATTGTTTTAGGAGAATTGGATAATTTGTGAAAATTATTATAGCGGGATGTGGAAAAGCGGGTTATAACCTCGCATCGGTTCTCTTTGAAAATAATGATATTATTATGATTGATGAGAATAAAGAAGCTCTTGAAAGAGCTGATCAAAATTTAGATGTAATGTGCATAAAAGGAAACTGTATCAGCAGCAAAATTCTTTTAGAGGCCGGAGTAAATAATTGCGATGTTTTAGTTTCTGTTACGACGCGTGATGAGACTAATATTGTTTGTTGTTTGACTGCCAAAAATCTCGGAGCTAGTAGAGTTATCGCAAGAATTCGAAATTATGAATATGCAAACGAAATTGATGAAATGAAAAGCGATATGAATTTAGATTTAGTTATTAATCCTGAAAAGAAAGTTGCGGACGAGATATTAAAATTTTTAAAATTCAGTAAAGATATTAAAGTTGATTTTTTTGCAAACAAGAATATCGAAATATTAGAAATTAAAATTAATAAAAAAAACTTAATGTGTAATTTAAAGTTAAAAGACATAATTAAAAATGACAATCAAAATATTTTGATAGCAGCCATTCTTAGAGATAATTTTGTGATAGTACCCAAAGGGAACGATGTTATCAAAGAAAATGACACTGTCTATATTATCGCTCACGGAAATAAAACGATAAATTTTTGTCAAAGAAATAAGATTTACGTAAATAAATTAAATAGTGTAATTATAGTAGGAGGCGGAAGAATAGGTTGTTATCTCGCTGAATATTTAAATAATCTAGGAATTAAAACTAAAATCTTTGAAGTAGATAAGAAACGATGTATTTTTTTAAATGATATTTTGCCAAAATCTGTAATTATAAACGGCGATGGTATGGATGATAAATTGTTAAAATCTGAAAATATAGAAGATGCAGATGCTTTTATATCTTTAACAGGACGCGATGAAGAAAATTTAATAAGTGTACTTTTGGCTAAAAATTTGGGTGCAAAAAAAGTTATAGCTAAAATAAATCGAGAGCATTATTCACGCGCAATAAATAGTCTAAATTTAAATATAGATAATATTATTAATCCGGGAATGATTACGTCAAAGTACGTCGCCAGGTATATAGATAACATCGGAGACAATATAAATAATTCTTTGATTAATATAAAAAAATTAAACGTTTTTGATTTTAAAATAGATATATCAACTAGTTTTTTAAACAAATATATAAAGAATTTAAACTTAATAGAAAACGTTTTGATAGCTGCAATAATAAGAAATAGAGAAATAATAATTCCTGATGGTGAGAGCATTGTAAAATTAGGAGACCACTTAGTTTTAATATCAAAATCAGAAAATATAACAGACATAAACGATATAATTAAATTATAATTTTTTTGTTTTTTAAATAGCATAAAACTTATTTTTTAAATTTAAAATTTAATTGATTTTATTTAATTTATTAAGGCTGTGTTTTATTTAACATGGGCTATAGACTAGTTCTAAAAACTATCGGAAAAATTTTATTACTTGAATCTATTTTGATGTTTTTGCCACTGATAATTTCTATTATATATCAAGACGGTAATGTTTCTGTGTTTCTTTCGTCTATAATTATATTATTTTTGTTGGGTTTTTTATTTTTAAGAATAAAAACTGAATCAAAAAAATTATTTTTACACGAAAATTTTATTATAGTTGCGATATGTTGGATTGTCATGTCAATTTTCGGAGCAGTTCCGTTTATATTAAGTAAAGAATTTAGTTCTATTATAAATTCTATTTTTGAGTCTATTTCGGGTTTTACAGCGACTGGTACGACAATTTTGATTAATATAGAAAATTTATCAAAATCAATTTTATTCTGGAGAGGTTTTACACAATGGATAGGTGGCCTAGGTGTATTAACTTTTATAATTGCTGTTTTACCTGGAAAAAATAGTTTTAATAATATGTTTAAGACAGAAATAACTGGGCCCTCAAAAGAAAAACTAGTTCCGAAATTAAGTCAAAATGCCAAAATTTTGTATTTGATTTATATTTCTTTAACTTGCTTAGAAATTATTTTTTTATTACTAGCAGGTATGAATTTTTACGATGCAGTTATTCATGCACTAAGTAATGCGGGAACTGGGGGTTTTTCAAATAAAAATTTAGGCGTTGTATACTATAAAAATATTTTTATAGAAATAATTCTTTTGATTTTTATGATACTTTTTAGTATAAATTTCGCTTTTTATTATGATATCGTAGAAAAAAATTTTAAATCCATAATTCAGAATGATGAGTTTAAATTTTATATATTTATTTTAATTTTATCTTCGGTAATCGTTTTTTTTGATATCAATAAAATCTATCGGTCGTGTTTTGTTTCTCTCAGATATTCTGTTTTCAGCGTGACATCTACGATCAGTACTTCAGGTTACGCTATAATAGATAAAAATAATTTGCCATCTCTTAGTCAATTTATTTTATTTATTTTGATGATATTTGGTGGTTGCGCTGGATCTACTTCAGGAGGATTAAAATTAATAAGGATTCTCATAATAATAAAATTAATAACAAGAGAAATAAATAAATTATTTCATCCAAAGATAATTGAAAATATAGAGATAAATAATAGTTCTGTAAGCGAAAAAATGTTATATGACGTATTAATTTATTTTTGCGTTTTTATATTTATAATCTTTTCTTTTACGTTTTTATTAATATTGACAGATAAAAAAGATATATGGTCATCTTTAAATATTATTATTTCATCGTTGAATAACATCGGATATTGCTTTGGAAATTTGTCAACAAGTAAAAACTTAGAAAATTTATCTAATCTGGGAAAAATAATCTTGTCAACTTGTATGATAATTGGAAGACTCGAAATTTACCCCGTGATATTAATGATATTATCTATATTTAAGATAAAAAAATAAATAATTAAAAATTTTTTTAAATAATTAATAAAGTGTATAATTTTTTTAGAAATTATAAGTTTTAAGCGTGATAATTTCGCGATAAAGCGAAATATATTTTTTTGACTTAAATTTTTGTGGCGTGTTTTAATTCAACATCGATTGCGTAATTATTTTATATACGCGCCATTTTGTTTTGTTTTTTTATTATTTTATATTTTTAATTTTAGGATGTAATTTATATATTAAATATGATAGAAAATTTTTTAGATTTAGCTCGTGGAGATAAAATTATCCACGAAAAGTATGGTGTTGGAGTTTATCGCGGTATAAAAAAAATGAATATAAATGGTTGTTTTAAAGACTATGTAAAAATCGAATATGCTGATGGAGGTATGATTTTTTTACAAACATCTCAGATTGACTGTATTCAAAAATATATCGGAATCGAAAACGTTAAATTAAATAAACTCGGAAGCAATGATTGGATAAAAACGAAAACTAAAGCGAGACAAAATATTAGAAAAATAGCTTTTGATTTAGTTAAATTATATGCAAGTAGAGAAAAGATCAACGGTTTTAAATTTAACAAAGATAACGATAATCAAGAAAAATTTGAAAACGAATTTGAATATATAGAGACTAATGATCAACTTAACGCAATAAAAGATATAAAACAAGATATGGAATCTTCGCGAGCAATGGATAGATTAATATGTGGTGACGTAGGTTATGGAAAAACAGAAGTGGCAATGCGAGCAGCTTTTAAATGCGTTCAAGATAAAAAACAAGTTGCATATTTGTCACCAACTACAATATTGACACAGCAGCATTATAATAATTTTTTAGAGAGATTTAAAAATTTCGATGTAAACATAGAAATGTTGTCAAGATTTAGAAATACAGTACAACAAAAAAAAATAATGGAAAAAATAAAAATTGGTGAAATAGATATAGTTATTGGCACTCATAAATTATTATCAAAAGATATCATATTTAAAGACTTAGGATTAATAATAGTTGATGAAGAACAAAGATTCGGCGTTAATCATAAAGAGAAATTAAAATCTCTCTATGAAAATGTTGATGTATTAACTCTGAGTGCAACACCTATACCTAGAACTTTAAACATAAGTTTAAATAATATGAGAGATATTAGTATCCTAAGGGAACCGCCACATAATAAATTGCCAGTTAGAACTTTTGTTATCGAACACGACTTTTTAGAAATAAAAAAAATTATTTCGAGAGAATTAGATCGCCTCGGCCAGGTTTATTATTTATGCAATAAAATAAAAAATATTGCTAATATTGCTTTTAAAATACAAGAGATGATTCCAGGAGCTGTTGTGAGATTTGCACATGGACGATTATCTGAAATAGAATTAGAAAATATTATGCGCGATTTTATAAATAAAAAAATAGATGTTTTGGTTTGTACAACGATAATAGAAGCAGGATTAGACATACATAATGCAAATACAATAATAGTACAAGATGCTGATATTATGGGTCTAGCTCAATTATATCAATTGCGTGGACGTGTAGGAAGATCTAACAAACTTGCTTATGCTTATTTTACATATGATAAAAATAAAATTTTAAATCCTGACGCAGAAAAAAGACTTAAAACTATAATAGAATTTGTGGAATTTGGTTCTGGATTTAAAATTGCCATGAAAGATTTAGAAATACGTGGAGCTGGAAATTTATTAGGAGCGGAACAAAGCGGAAATGTTGGAGCAATTGGGTATGATTTGTATTGCAAACTATTAAAAAAAGAGATTAAAACTATTTCTAATGAAAAATATTTTGAAGAAGCAAATATTGATTTAAACGTAAATGCCTTTATATCAGATGAATATGCTAATACTATCGATGAAAAATTAAAACTCTATAAAAATATTTCGGGCATAAAATCTCAAGACGATTTTGATAGCTTAAAAAAAGAATTAATAAAAAAATACAAAAATATAGATAGAAATCTTATTAATTTATTTTACATGTATTTGATAAAGTCTGTCGCTCAAAAGATAGGAATTAAATCTATAATACAAAAAGATAATATCGTGAAAATTTTGTTTTATAAAAACGCAGATATAAGTTTGGATAATTTGCTGGAAGTAGCAAACAAAGATAAAAATATTATTTTTATTTTAAATCCAGAACCTAATTTAAAAATAACTATTGATAATAATGACGATATCTGTGAAAAAATAACAGACATCGTAATTTCGTTATAAACATGCAAAAAATAAAATATATTCTATCGAATTATATTTTTTTAAAATCTGTTTAATTAAGTTGATTTTAAGTAGAACTATCAAATTTTTTTGAAATATTAAAAAAAACTTTTACTCAAAATAAATATAGATAGAACACAAGTAATTGCCGTAAAAATATAAAAAAACGATACTATCTTAGTCTCACGCCAACCCGATAATTCAAAATGATGGTGCAGTGGCGTCATCTTAAAAATTCTTTTGCCATGCGTTATTTTAAAAAATAATACCTGAATTATAACAGACAAAGTTTCCGTAACGAAGACTATTCCTGAGATTGCTAAAAAAATTTCTAAGTTTAATATTATTGATGCTGACGCTAAAAATGCACCTAATGCTAGTGATCCGGCATCACCCATAAAAACTTTTGCAGGATAAAAATTAAATAATAAAAAACTTAATAAACTGCCTGTTAATGCGCTTGTCATCAAATAGATCGGAGAATTTAATTTTAAAGCTGCGTATGTAAAGAATATTGATAATAAAACAGTTATACCTGCTGCTAAACCATCTAAACCATCTGTTAAATTAACTGCATTTGAAGATCCGATTAATATAAAAATTATTATTGGCACAAAAAAATATTTTGAGTTCCAAAAAAAATTTGTAAATGGAATTTTGATTAATCTTAAATTTTTTTCTGGTAGGAGCAAATTAGATAAAATTATAAAAATTACAGAAAATATTATTTGCATTAAAAGTTTTTGATAAGCACGAAGACCAAGAGATCTCTTTTTTGTAATTTTGATAAAATCATCAAGAAAGCCTATCAATCCAAAACTAAGAGTAGTTAATAAAATTAAAATATTTTCTGGATTTTTTCGCAAAAAAAATATTGTTGATAAAAAAAGACTTAATAAAAATATCAAGCCACCCATTGTGGGGGTATTTGTTTTTTTCAAGTGAGATTTGGGGCCACAATCTCTTATGGATTGACCAAATTTTAAAATTCGTAAATATTTTATAAATAATGGTGATATAATTAAATTTATTATAAAACTCAAAATTGTAATATAAATTAGATTTATCCTATGAATGGCCAAGCACTCCTAATAATCAATTATTATAATGCTTTCGAGATAATATTACTTATTAAATATTTAAAATCATTAGATAAATCACTTAACTTCTTTGCGTGTATTTTTTAGTATTATCTCATTCAATGATATTTAATTGAATTAACTTTGCTTTAATGCAATTGTTTATCAACATCGCAATTGTCATTGCCCCTACGCCTTTCGGAACAGGCGATATACTATGTGCTTTTTCTATACATGAGTCAAAATCTATGTCTCCGCATAGTTTGTTATTTTCATCTCGATTTATTCCTACGTCTATTAATACGGAATTGCGTTTTATAAAATCTTTTTTTATAAACTTTGCTTTTCCTATTGAAGAAATGATTATATCTGATTTGCGAGTTATTTCAATAAGATTTTCGGTTTTAGAATGACAAACAGCAACTGTAGAATTTGCATTTAGCATTAAAGCCGCAACAGGTTTTCCAACGTCGATACTACGTCCCAAAACAGCACAATATGTTCCGCTGATTTTTATATTATAAAATTTTATTAACTCTAAAATTCCTAACGCTGTACATGGAATTAATTTCGGTTTTTCTAATATTAAAGCACCAATATTAAATGGATTAAATCCATCGACATCCTTTTTTGGATCTATGTTTTGCATTATTATAGTTTTATCGATGTGATCAGGCAAAGGCAATTGCACAAGTATGCCTGTTATTTTATCATCTAAATTTAAATTATTAATTAAATTTAATAATTTTTCTTGCGAAATATTTTCATCAAGCTTGAATAGCTTAAAATCGATTCCGACATAATCGCAGGCTATTTTTTTATTTTTTATATAAACCTTAGAAGCGTAATTATCACCAATCAAAATAACTGATAATAAAATCTTTAATTTTTTTTTTTCTATTTCTTTTTTTGATTTATCTTTTATTTTTTTTGCTATATCCAAAGCATAAAGTATCAAAATAAAACCTCAAAACTTGACACTGTATTATTTAGTTAATTTCGTCTATAATTTTTTTCTTAATTTTTTTACTCAAATTTGAAACAACTAAATTTTTAAACAGATATTTTTTTTCTGTGCTTAAGACGTCTATTGCGTAAAACTCTTCGTCCTCCAGGAGTTCGCATTCGTTTTAAGAAACCATGAACTCTTTTTCTATGACGATTATTTGGTTGAAAAGTTCTTTTCAAGGCGAATACCTCTTTTTGATTTTATATGAAATTTTTTATAACTCAAGTTTGTCACAAAAAAAATATAAAAATAAAAAAGTTTTTTGATTTAGAGAAATTTAATTTTTTTAATAAATTTGACATAAAAAAAAAATATGAAAATAAAAATAGATAAATTTTATTGGGTGACATAGTGAAAAAAATCATATGTTTTTTAGTTTTTATTATATTTCTTAGTAGTGGTTGCTCAATAAAATTTAATAAGAGCGAAAATATTTATAGAAAAATAAATTCGCGATTGATAAAAATGAAAACATACGAAGCACAGGCTGATCTGAAATATATATCCAACAAAAATATAAATACTTACGAAGTTGATATGTATTGTGATGTTAATGGACCATATAAGATAAAAGTTTTGTCACCTGAAAATTCCGCTGGAAACACAACTGTATTCGATGGAAAATATATTTATCAATATAATTCTAAGATTAATTCATGTATTAAAACAATTACAAAAGAAACTTCTGAAAGAAGTGAAATATTTTTAAGCAATTTTATTAAAAATTATAATCATTCGATGGATTCATCTGTTAGTCATTGTAATATAGAAAAGAAAATGTGCACTGTACTTGAAACAAAAATCCCACAAGAAAATAATTATTTAAATTCAGAAAAATTATTCATAGATAATAAAACACTCAATCCTATTAAACTAGTCATTTTTGATAAAGACAATCTAGAAAGAATTATAGTTAGATTCAATAGTTTTAAATACAACGTTAATTTTAAATCTAGTACTTTTAAATCAAAATAATTAAAAGATATTTGTATATAAAGTTATTTTGCACTTTTTATCTATTATATTAGGTGTTCATTTCTGGATCTTTAAAAATAGTTTTTTTTGTGATAAGTAATGATGCTGCTAAAAAAACACATACACAAATAGGTATAATAATCGGTATTGAAAATTTTGACATAATAAAATACCAAGATAAACTTGATATTAATCCCGTAATGATCAAAACTAAAATTGATATATCAATAACCAATCTTTTATCAATTGAATTTTTCTTCTTTGGATTTTCTTTTTTTT
Organism: Clostridiales bacterium; assembly: GCA_031265515.1. Taxonomy (GTDB): domain Bacteria; phylum Bacillota; class Clostridia; order Lachnospirales; family CAMVHY01; genus JAISCN01. The sequence goes on from JAISCN010000028.1 coordinate 32,346, forward strand.
GTTGAGATAAACAGCGCGAGTCTTTATATAAGTTTGGTATAGAATAACCATACATATTCTTAAAATTATTATAAATCAAACGAATTGAATAATTTTCAGGTAAATATGTGATGTCATCTGTTTTCGGATTTTTAATTTGTTCTTGAGCATCATTAAGATTGAAATATATTTGGAGCATCGATAATTCGCTTTTGGAAATGTGACTATAGAACATCAAATTAATCTGATAATTCAATGCATCTAACCAACCTAACATACTATAAGTACACATTTGTGTTTTAGCACTGAGTTCGTCAATGATATCACAATTAGTATTGATATACGATGCTAATTGTAGTATAAAAATTAAAAAACAATAATAATGTGCGATTTCTTCTTTAATTTTATCATCAAGATCTGGTGTTGTAGCGTTTATTTGCGAAATTACGTATTCTATATCAGGCTTTATGTGATAAATAATAAGAGAATCAGATTTAGCTTTTTCCGAATCTATAAAACTATTTATTTTTATTTGATTTTTTTCGAAAAAGTCACATAACTCTGATATAAATTCAAGGCAATTATATTCTTTGTGAACATTAAAAAAAAGATTTAACCGACTTTCTTGAATATAATTTTGCAAATTTGTTTTTAAAATAACGATCACCTCTTTCAAACGCTAAATAATATAAAAAGATTATAGCAAAAAATATTTGAGATAAATTAATATATTTTTAAAAAAACTTGAATATTAGATTTAATTTCTATCTAGTATGTTTTTTATTTAATTTGAAAAAGATATTATGAATTGTCAGCACAATTAATGAGTATTAATAAAAATAAATAAAAAATATATTAGATATAAAAATTAACAACAGGTGTTTTTTTGCGAGGTTTAAATCTAAAAAATAAAAACATTTTAATATACGGGTTAGGCGTTTCTGGCAAAGCAGCATTTGATTTAATTAAATCACAAAACTCGAATATTTTTTTATATGACAATAAGATCGATAAGTTTAAAAATATAAAAATCATAAAAAAAATAGATTTTTTAATTAGTTTATTAAATTCATTAGATTTGATTATCGTAAGTCCAGGAATTAGTTTAGATAACGTTTTTTTTAAAACAGCAAAAGAAAAAAAAATTAAAATATGGTCTGAAATAGAATTAGCATACAATATGTGCGAGAATAATTTTATTGCTATCACAGGAACAAACGGAAAAACAACCACAACAAGTGTAGTTGGCAAAATAATAAAAAATATAGATATAAATTCTCAGATTGCAGGAAATATAGGCGTTGCACTTTCAAAAAGTATTTTAAATATAAAAAACAAAAAAAGTTTTATTGTCGCTGAGATAAGCAGTTTTCAACTTGAAAGCATAGAAAAATTTAAACCAAAAATAAGTGCAATATTAAATATAACACCAGATCATTTAGATAGACATAAAACTTTTGAAAATTATGCAAGAGAAAAAAAAAAAGTATTTAAAAATCAAGATAAAAATGATTTTTTAGTAATCAACTATGATGATTTTGAGTGTAGAAAAATTTACGATAATCACGAAAGCAAATCAAAGATTGTTTTTTTCAGCACAAAAAAAGTAATCAATGATGGGGTTTATTTTTTAGATAATTATATCTATTTTAAAGAGAAAAAAATTTTATCATGCGATGAAATAAATTTACTAGGAATGCATAATATTTCTAACATATGCGCTGCTATAGCTATTTGCTTTTGCGCCAATATAGATATAAAAATTATTTGTAATGCTATTAAAAAATTTAAAAATATAGAACATAGATTAGAATTTGTTAGAAAAATAAATAAAATTAAATTTTATAACGACTCTAAAGCGACGAATATAGATTCAGCTTGTACAGCTCTTGAAGCTTTCAGAGATAAAAATATAATTTTAATTGGTGGAGGATATGATAAACATGTAGATTTTTATGATTGGATTAATAAAATTAAAGAAATAAAAGTTAAGTACTTAATATTAATAGGTGAAACAAAAAATAAAATAAAAAATCAATGTGAAGAATTAAATTTTAAAAATTATTTACTTTGTGAAAGTTTTGAACAAGCTATCAAAAAATCTTTTGATTTAGCAATTAGCAAGGATTGTGTTTTATTGTCTCCAGCATGTGCGAGCTGGGATATGTTTGATAATTATGAGCAACGTGGAAATATTTTTAAAGATTTAGTAAATAAATTTTAACTTACAACTCCAAAAATTTTTCTTTCTCTTTTTCGCATAATATCTTTTAAAAAAATAATTTCTGTTTTTGATAATAACTTTAAAACCAATCGTAAAGACTTGTTTTATTGCGACAAATTACTAAACATAGAAATAAACTCACACAGCGCTATTATAATTAAGTCAGTATAATAAAAAATCAACAGAAAAGCTTTATATAAATTCGCAAATCCGAAAACCTTTTTCTCTCTTTTTAAAACAATACTTTTCAATGTTGTCTTGAAATGCGTACAAGTGTTGAATATCTTTTAATAATTCACTCGTATTTATTGCTACTTTCCTGTTTTTAAGCTGTAAGAAATTGCATAGTTTAATTAATTATTGTCGATAGCATTATCAACAAATGTCATAACGAAAAAAATTAAAAAAAAATAACAAAAATGACTAAGAGAAAAAACTACGTCCCAAATATAAGAAAATTTTTTTAATTTTATTTTCTTAATTATTATTTAAATTTTTGCAGATCGATTTATCATTAAAAATACAAAATTCTATTAAAAATTTTTTATAAATTTCAAATTTCTTTTTGGTCGTAAACTCTCGGCTTTTACTATGCAATTTACTTTTTCTACTGATTTTTCAATATCATCGTTTACGACTAAATAATCATATTTATTTATTAATTTAATTTCTTCTCGAGCACGAAACAATCTGTTTTCAATTGTTTCAGGACTATCTGTTTTTCTTTCTATCAATCTTTTAGAGAGTTCTTTATAATCCGGAGTTATTAAAAATATTAAAATACAGTTGTCAAATTTTTCTTTTACTTGAAGCGCGCCTATAACGTCTATTTCTAAAACAACATATTTTTTTTTTTTAATTTGCTGCTCAACGTAAAATTTTGGTGTTCCATAAAAATTTCCACAGAACTGAGCATGTTCTAATAATTTTCCTGAGTCACGCGCAATGACAAATTCTTTTTCATTGCAAAAAAAATAATCTATACCGTTTTTTTCTCCATCACGTTTTTTTCTAGTTGTCATAGAAATCGAAAGAGCAAAATTATTTTCAGGCAATAATTTTTTTACCAGAGTGCCTTTGCCTGAACCCGATGGACCTGATATAATAACAAGCAAGTTTAAAAATCTCCCATCAAATTTTCTCTGTGATTTTTCTTCATGACGATATCCATAAAAAAATTAATAAAAAAAATAATAACTAATAATTCATTAAAAAAATTTCTGAGATATTAAAAATAATCAATATATAAAACATCTCATAAGAATTATTTATTAGATTATTTTCTAAAAAACATTAAAAATTATTTGGATTTTTTTAAAAAATCTTGAAAGTTTTATTTTCTTAATTATACTTTAAACATAAGATATTAAATAAATTATCCGAAGAGGTAACTAAGTATGTCAGAAATTGATTTGAATAATATAAATTACAAAGTCGAAAATGTTCTACATCATCTGCAACCTACCACTTGTAACACAAATGATAGTTCTATGTGTTATTTAAAACTCGGCAATTCAGGTTTTTATGTTGTTAGCAAAGCTCTTTCTGAACCTCATGAAATAGATAGCAAACAAGAATCACTTGCAAGACAATTGTGTAACGAAATTAGTAGTGTTTTTGAAGAAAATTTTCCAAAAAAAGTAGAAACTTTTAGAAAAATTGTAGATTTTTATATTGATACACCTAATGAAAATTTGGTATATGAAGATAAGAATATGAAACGTATTGTCGATGCTTATAGTTTTTCTGTTTTTTTGACTCTGACATTCTTTAGAAATGAACTTAAAACAGATATCGTGGATATTGAGAATTTACGAGCATCATTCTTAATTACAGAGCATTATTTGTATTATTCGAGTCTTAAAGATAGTCTCGAAATTGAAGAAAGAAAAGCATTGATACGCAACGATTCAGTTTTTGGTGATTATCTTTGCTTACAGAAATTTAATAAATTAAAAAATGAACAACCAAATATTCAAACTCTTATCCAATGGTTGGATATTTCGTTGCTTTCGGGTGTTTTTATTTTTTTAGTATGTGAGTTTCTTCTGGCGTCCCTGCTATCCTTTAATATAAATTATGGTATAACATATCCAATTTTTGTTACAGACCGTTTTGGCTATGCGTGTTTCACAACGCTAGGTCAGCTTTTGCCACTTATTACCGCTATTAGTTTCGTATTGGTCGCAGCGATTGTAGGAATTGTAAATTTTATTGTTGATAAAAGATTACATGGCATGACTGAACAACAACTTCTCAAAGCGACTAGCCAATCATTCGAAGAATCTTATGGAATTGGTGTTACATGTACATTAGGATAATTAGACATGTAAAACTAATTAAAATGTTAAAATAACCATAAGAAAATCTAATATAAATAAAAAAATAAAAAAACCGAACCAACTATAATAAAAATATCTGCTAAATTAAAAACCGGAAATTTGACAAAACTAAGTTCTATGAAATCTATTATATAACCTCTAAACAATCTATCGAAAAGATTTCCCAAAATTCCCGAAATAATAACAGTTTCTATAGTTCTTAGTTTACTTTTTTTTTTGATGATATGATAACTTAAAAGAAATATCGCAGTTATACTTAGCAAAGATAAAAAAATTTTTTGTCCTTTAAAAAAACCAAAGGCCGCTCCGCTGTTCTCTACATAAGTCAAATTTATTAATCCAAAAGATATTTTTTTCGAGAATTTTAGAAATCTCAAAACAGTTTCTTTTGACAAAAAATCTATAGCAAACAATAAAAATACAACACAAAAATATATCATAATCTCTCAAGAATTTCTTTTTTTAATTTATTTAAAAAATCATCTATTTTAAATTCTTTATTAATTTTATCACGCGTTCTAATAGAAATAATATTATTTTTTTCTTCGTTATCTCCTATAATCACGATATAATTAACTTTTTTTAAAATAGCTTCACGAATTTTATATCCAATTTTTTCTTGTCTGATATCTAATTCTGATCTTATGTTATTTTTTTTTAAATTTTCTTGAATACTTTGTGCATAACTATTAAATTTTTCAGAAATAGTTAAAATTTTTACTTGCATAGGCGATATCCATAACGGAAAATTTCCTCCATAATGCTCAATTAATATTCCAATGAATCTCTCTACACTTCCAAAAATAACTCTATGTATCATTATTGGTCTATGTTTTTTATTGTCATTACCAATATATTCCAAATCAAATTTCTCTGGCATCTGAAAATCGAGTTGTATAGTTCCACACTGCCAATTTCTATTAATACAATCTTTTATGTGAAAGTCTATCTTAGGTCCATAAAAAGCTCCATCGCCTTCATTTATTTTAAAATCTAACTTTTTTTCTCTTAGCGAAATTTCTAGTGCTTTCGTAGCCTCTTCCCAAGTTAAGTCGTCGCCCATGGAATTTTCCGGTCTCGTAGATAACTCAATAAAAAAATTAAATCCAAAAATTTTATAAACTTTTGATATTATATCTATAATCTTTTTTATCTCTTCTTGAATTTGTTCTTGAGAAACAAAAATGTGTGCATCATCTTGAGTAAAACACCTTGCTCGCATTAATCCGTGTAAAGTTCCGGATTTTTCATGTCTGTGAACCAATCCCAATTCGGCTAATCTAATCGGCAAATCTCTGTATGATTTAGAGTTTAATTTATATACTAATATGCTGCCTGGACAATTCATAGGTTTAACAGCATTTTCTAAGTCATCTATCTTAGTAAAATACATATTATTTTTGTAGTGATCCCAATGACCTGATCTTATCCACAAATTTTTATTTAGTATCAAGGGTGTAGAAATTTCTTGATAATTATTTTTTTCGTGAATTTCGCGCCAAAAATTTACTAAATTATTTTTAATTATTTGACCGTTAGGTAAAAAAAATGGCATACCGATGCTTTCATCGCTTAACATAAAAAGTTCAAGTTTTTTTCCTAATTTGCGATGATCACGTAATTTTGACTGTTCTAAGAATTCAAGATATTTTTTTAAATCGTTTTCATTGAAAAAAGCCGTTCCATAAATTCTAGTAAGCATTTTGTTTTTTTCATCGCCACGCCAATACGCACCGGCTAAATTTATTAATTTAAAAGAATTAGGATCAACGTCATTCGTGCTGTTTAGATGTGGTCCACTACATAAATCTATAAAACTATCTTGACGATAAAAAATAATTTCTGAATCTTCTGGCAAATTGTTTATTAGTTCTACTTTATATGGCTCATTATACATGATTTCAAACGCTTTTTCGCGACCTAGAGTAAATCTCTCTATCTTATGTGATTCTAAAATTATATCTCTCATAACTTTTTCTATTTTTTCTAAATCACTCAACTCGAAATTTTTTCCATCAAAATCATAATAAAATCCATCATCCGTCGAAGGACCTATTGCGAGTTTGACTTCAGGATAAAGCCTTTTAACAGCATGAGCCATTATATGCGAACATGAATGACGTAAAATTTTTAAATTTAAATTTAAATCGTTACTGATTTAGATCTATCTCCTTCAGAAATTTGTATATCATAATGACAAAATCAATAGATAAAAAAATAAAAATTAATGACAAAAAATTTCTAGATATTTGAGATATTTTTCAAAATTAAAATTAAAAAGTTTCATGAATTTAAGATATGACTCAGATGAAAATAAGTAAAGAAATTAATAAAACTATTATCACTTTGAAATACGTAATATTTTTCTAAATTTTAAATCAGTCTTAATGTTTTATGTCGATTAATTAGTGATAAGCTTGTCAATTATTTTAACTTTTATTTTTAGTTTTAAAAAATATAAAATTTAAAAAATATGCTATTATTACTTTGATTAATTAATAAAAAGGAGTAAGCATGTTTAAGAAAAAAATATTTTTACGAATAACTAGCGCCTTGATCGCCGCGTTATTCGTACTTAGCATTCTTAGTTTTCTTGACTTAAAACAATTTTTTAATAATCAATCTAATTTTGAATTAACTATATATCATACGAATGACACACACGCGCATATAAAAAACGAAGCTGTTTTAGCTAGTTTAATAAAGCAAAAAAAAACTGATGGAGAAAACGTTATAACGATATCTGCAGGAGATGCAATTGCAGGACATCCAGTTTCAGTTGATTCAAAAGGAAAAAATATTGTAGATATATTTAATGATGTAGGATATGACTATTTGACTCCTGGTAATCACGAATTTGATTTTGGATTAAAAAATTTAAAAAAATTAATTAGTGAAGCAAATTTTAAATTTCTATCTGCAAATATAAAAGATAAAGATAATAATTATCTATTTGAACCATATGATTTAGTTGAAATAAACGGAATTAAAATAGGAATATTCGGCCTTACAACTGTTGATACACCAATAAAAACTAATTTAAGCAACGGTGATAGCCCAAAAAATTTACTTTTTTTGGATCCAATCGATGTTTCAAAAGAGATGATAAGAGAATTAAAATCCAAGAATGCTGATATAATAATTGCTGTATCTCATCTAGGTTTAGATATAGATCCAAACTATAGAAAAAAATTTGTTAGCGAAACTAAAAATATTGATTTGATAATAGACGCGCATAGCCATACTAATCTAAGTAATGGCATAGAAATAGATAATACTTTGATAGTTCAAACTGGGGAACACGGAGAAAATATAGGAGAAGTAAATTTAAAATTAAAGAAAAATAAAATAATTAAAAAAGCAAAAGTAATAAAAACCGAAAAAATAAAAATAAATCCAGAGGAAAATGTTTTAAAAAAAATGGATCAAACTACGGTAAAAAACTCTAATCACGAAAAACTTGTTTGCAAAATTGATTTTCAATTAATTGGAACAAGAAAAGATGTAAGAACACACGATACGAATTTGACTAATTTAATTACTGATATAATTTTAAAGAAATCTCAAGCTGATTTGGTTTTATTAAATGCTGGTAATTTTAGAGAAAATATTAATGCTGGAGAAGTGTATGAATCTAACATAAAAGATGCGCTGCCTTACAGTGATGATATAGTGGTCATTAAAGTTAAAGGTTCTGAAATATCAAAAGCATTAGAGAATGGTATCAGTCATTACCCAAAGCCAGATGGTTCGTTTGCGCATATAGCAGGTGCAAAAACTTATTTTGATCCTGAAAAAGAAAATAAAGAAAAGATATTAAAAATAGTTTTTAACAAAACAAATGAAAATATTGATCCTGAAAAATATTATAGTTTAGCAACTTCTTATTTCTTGGCAAACAAAGGTGACAATTATGATATTAATTATGACGATAAAAATGTTTTAACAATAGGAAATTTAAAAGATATAGTAATTAATTTTTTAAATTTGCATGCTAATGATAAAAGTATCATGAATAATTACAAAAGATGCAAAGAACGAATTATAGATGTAAAAAAAATTGATCAAAATTGATTTCAATTAAATTTTCACTCATAATTTGCACATAGTAGTAGCAGAATTATTAAAATTGAATAGTATCTTATATGTGTCATAGAGATAGAAATAAATTTATAATTATAGGTATGATGTTATTTTTTACGGGACTGGGAATGTTTATTTCGCTTGTAGTTCCGTCGTGCGAGTATGTTTTAGCAGTAATAATGATAATACTTGGAGCATGGCTTTTATTTTTTTAACATATCGTTTATTTATATTATTTTTCAAATCATTTTTATATTCGAAATATACGAACCACGAAATGATTTTAAAAAATTTTTTGAACATGTTTATAAAAAAATTTAATTAAACAACTTTTCTAAAAAAATGAATCACTTATCTAGTGACAAAACAGAAAAAAACTAACAAAAATTTATCTTAATTATTAAAAAATAATAAATTTAAAAAAATAATTTGTGTTTTTGATAATAACTTTAAAACCAATCATAAAGACTTTCTTTGTTGTGACAAAGTATTAAACACAGAAATAAACTTATACAGCGCTATTATAATTAAGTCAATATAACAAAAAATCAATAAAAAAGCTTTATATCAAATTACAACTCGAAAACTTTTTTCTCTCTTTTTAATATAATACTTCTCAGCAAATGTATATTATGCAATATCAAAAACTTCATATAAAAACATAACTGACATAATTAAGTAGTGGGCTTTCAGGGACTCGAACCCCGGACCGATCGGTTATGAGCCGACTGCTCTGACCAACTGAGCTAAAAGCCCAAAAAAAATTGCGGGGATAGGATTCGAACCTATGACCTTCGGGTTATGAGCCCGACGAGCTACCAGACTGCTCCACCCCGCGGTATTAAAAAAAACAAAAAAAGCTCTAAACCAAAACAAAAACACATATTACATAAACAATTAAAAGAAAAACATAAACAGCCGATAACCGGACTCGAACCGATAACCTGCTGATTACAAATCAGCTGCTCTACCAGTTGAGCTACATCGGCATAATTGCACGAAAACAAATCACGATTACTGATTACTCCCAACTTATTTATAATAAATTATTAAATTATTTATTGTCAATTATTTTTTTAAAACAAATTTTGATTTATCGTATAATTTAAAAATGAAACATATCCCGGTATTGCTTAAAGAATCTATTGATAATTTGAAAATTAAACCTGATGGCATATATGTGGACAGTACAGTCGGATGCGGTGGTCATGCAGAAGTTATTGCATCTAAACTTTCAAGACAGGGAAAATTAATTTGTGTAGACAGAGATGAAATCGCAATAAAAGAAGCTAAAAAAAAACTAGTTAATTTTAATTGTGAAATTTATTTTTTTCATGACAATTTTTATAATATAAGTAACATTTGCTGTTGTGCAGATGGGATTTTATTTGATTTAGGTATTTGCTCTTTGCAAATTAGCGACTGCAATCGAGGGTTTTCTTATATAAATGATGGTCCATTAGACATGAGAATGGATAAAAGAGATAGAGTAACAGCCTTTGAAATTATCAATAATTTTCCGGAAAAAGCACTTAATAAAATAATAAAAGAATATGGCGAAGAAAGATTTTATAAACTTATAGTTAAAAAAATTTTAGATTATCGTAGTAAAAAGAAAATTGAAAGTACATTAGAATTTGCTGATATTATCAAAAATGCTGTGCCAAAGAAAATTTTATATAAATCAAATCCAGCAAAAAAAACTTTTCAAGCAATCAGAATTTTTGTTAACTATGAATTGAGCATTCTTGAAGAATCTATAATAAAATCTAGCAGTATTTTAAATAATCAGGGAAAAATTTGTGTAATAACATTTCATTCTTTAGAAGATAGAATTATCAAGCATAGTTTTAAAAAGATATGTCTTGATGATAAAAATTTTGATATCGTGACAAAAAAAGCAATATATCCTTGCCTTGAAGAAATAAATTCTAATTCGAGATCACATAGCGCCAAACTCCGTGTTCTAGAAAAAAAATAATTTTTAAAAATTTTTGGGGATGTTATTGATTAAAAGAAAACAAAAAAATTATTATCAATATGATTCTAACGCTCGAAAAATAAATAATTATACATATGATATAGAAGAATATAAGTTAGATATCTTTGAAGATCAAGATAAAAAAGCAAAAACAAAAACAAAAAGCAAAGTAAAATTGCTGTTTGTTTTGTTTGTTGCGTCAATTTTTTTTAGTTTATTATCTAATCTAATCTTATGTTGCTTAATAAATATAAAAAATTATGAGACTATAAAATTGCAAAAGGAATTTGAAAGAATTAATTCGATAAATATAGCCCTAAAAGAAGAAATAATCAATCCAATTTTTCGTGTACCAGATTTGATTCCTTCAAACTAGATTAAATTATATTAAACACATATCGAAAACCAAGATTTTAGCATATTTAATTTTTTATTCTGTTTTATTAAAAATTTAAATCACTAACATGTATATTTTTTTTGTATACAGGATTTTTTTGAGTCAAAAATCACTTTCGGGAGAGTGTTTTAATGACAAATATAAATAAAGAGAAAAAAATAAACACAACGATATACATTGCTTCTTTTATCGTCATCAGTATTTTATGTGTTATTACTATAAACAATATTAAGACAAAAAAAATAAATGAAAAAAAAATTATAGCAGAAAAAAACGAAGTACAAAAATCCGATGCAATTCCGGTGCTTAAAGACACGACATACGATTATATAGCTCCAAGCGATAAAAAAAAATATAAAAATAACACAAGCGAAAAAAACAAAATAATTTTACGTACTGATGTAGAAACAAATGATTTTTTTATAAAAGATAACTTAGAAAATAAAAATATTAATCAAGATGAACAACAAAATAAAAAATTATTTGTAAGTTTTGATGATAAAATAAACAAGATGAGTTGGCCAATAAACGGAAAAATCATAATGAATTTTAGTAAAAATAGTTTAATTTATGATAAAACGCTTGAACAGTATCGTACAAACGAATCTATTAGTATTTCATCGCAATTTGGAGATCAAGTAAAATGTGTCGCAGATGGTATTGTAAAATTAATTTCTAAAACAGATGAAGATGGAAATTTAATCGTTATTGATCACGGCAATGATTGGTCGACAGTATATTCTCAATTACAAGATGGTATTTTAGTTAAACAAGGAGATTTAGTAAAACGTAGTCAAATAATTGGTGGTATAAATAAACCGACTAAATACAGTGTTTTGCTAGGAACGCACTTGGGTTTTAAAGTCATTCATAAAGATAACAGCATCAACCCTAGCAATATTCTAACAACTCTAGAGAGTTAAATTAAAATAAATATCTACCAAATTTTCTCACTTGACTAAAAAAATTATAAAAACAAAAATAAAAAATTAAAACATCTCAATCGTTCGAGATGTTTTTTTAAATATAAAATCTAAAATTAAAAACTAAACGATTACACAACTTACAATAAATTTATACGCCCAATGATTTTTATCTAAATCTATAAAAATATTTTCTTTATCGTTTATATCTCTTTTAAAAACTTTCGTAATCATAACGATAGATTCGGCTCTTGTGATATTATCCTGAGGTTTAAAGTTTTTAAAATCATATCCGTTTATAAAATTATTCGATGCGAGTTGTTTTATAGATTTTTCTGCAAAATTATTTTCGATATCTTCGAAGTTCGTATCGTATTTTCCTAAAATTAAAATTTTATTTTTATCAGCATAGTTATTCAAAACATTAAAAATTAATTGAGAAAATTCAGCACGTGTAATTTTTTCGTTCGGATTAAATTTATTTTCAATAATAATTATCTATTCTGGTCTATATATCAATATTTTCTTAGTCCATTCACAATAATAACAATTTTATTCTAGATATTTTTTGAAAAAATCAGAAACCTATTTTTTTAACTCTATTACTAGATCGTTATATTTATCCAAAGTTTTATCAATAAAATCAGGATTTGATAAATCAAAACCGGTTTTTTTTATTATTTCATGCGTATAATCTTTTGAGCCACTTTTTAAAAATTCTAAATAAAAATCTTTATCTCCAGATAAAATCCTTTCTGCAAAACCATAAGCAATAGAAAAGCCAGTTGCATATTGATAAACATAAAAAGAGTTATAAAAGTGTGGTACTCGAGCCCATTCAAAATCTGATTTATCATCAAACTCAACTGCTTCGCCATGATATTTTTTATTTAATTTTCTATATATTTTGTTTATATATTCAAAAGTTAATGGTTCACCTTCTTCTGCTAATTCGTGTATTTTTAATTCAAATTCAGCAAACATAGTTTGACGATAAATTGTGCGTCTAAATTCTTCACAAAAATGATTTTTTAAATAATCCGTCATATCATTATCATTTTTATATTTATCTAAAAAATAATTAATCAATAATATTTCGTTTACAGTAGAAGCTATTTCAGCTAAAAATATAGTATAATGAGAATATAGATAATCTTGATTTGACCAAGAATAAGAGCTATGCATTGCATGACCTAATTCATGTGCTAACGTGAAAACATCGTTTAATTTATTGTTATAATTTAACAAAACAAATGGATGACAACCATATGCACCCCAAGAATATGCGCCAGATCTTTTATTTTTATTTTCGTATACATCTATCCAACTTTTATTAAATGCATCTGATAACTTTACAGCATAGTCGTCGCCAAGTGGTTTAAGAGCCTCGATAACTATACTTTTCGCCTCTTCGTAGCCAATTTCTAACTTTATTTTTTTAAAAATTGGCACATATAGATCAAAAGCTTTTAATTTTTCTAAACCTAATTTTTCTCTTCTAAATTCGAGATATCTATGTAAGATGTCAAGACGATTATTTACTTTCTTTATTAAATCTTTATAAATATTGTCTGGTAAGTTAAAAGAGAATAATTCAGAAGAAAGCGAAGAATTGAATTTTCTAGTTCTTGAAAAGAATACATCAGACTTTATACTAGAGCTAAATATAGCAGTAATAGCATATTTTCTCGATAAAAAAGGATTATAATAATTATTATATGCCTGCTCTCGAATTTCTCTATCGTGATTTTCTAAAAAAGTTAAAAAATTACCGTGTGTTAATTTATGCTTTATATTATTGTCTTTATAATCAATTACTGGATCAAATTTAATATCAGCATTGTTCAACATACTAAAAATATTGTCATAAGAACTAGCATAATCCCCAGCGTTTGCTAAAATTTTTTCTATCTCAGGACTCAAAACATGTCCTTTTAGTCTAATTAAATTATCTATGTAATGCTTATACTTGACGTTTTTTTCTGATAGATTTCTTAAATAACTTTCTTCTAAGCTAAGTAATTCTGGTTCAATAAAAGAAATTGCAGCATTAAATTCGACTTTTAATATGTCTGCTTCACCACTTAATGCTTGATAATATCTATTTTGCGTGTCTTGATGCAAACGCATATTAGAATACACTAAAAATTTTTCAAATTTTTGACTTAATTCTAAAAATAACTCGAGTGCCTGTTCTAATTTTTCTAAATTATTTAATTGACCTTTAAATTTTTTAATATCTAAAAGACTTTTTTTAATCTTTCTAAAACCAACTTGACAAATTTCGTCTGACCCTACTAAATCTTCTAATGCCCACTTAAATTTATCATCTGTTTCTATTCTTGATCTCGTTCGAATCACGCAATCTCCTCATAAATATAATTTATTTTGAAACATCAAAATAAAATAAAAAAACATATAAATACAAAATAAAATTTTATTTTATTATTTTTTTGTTTCTATATCACTAATACTGCCAATGTTAAAAAAATAACTTTCGGGAATTTTGTCGTAATGACCATTAATAATTTCTTTAAAACCAAAAACAGTATCTTTAATACTCACATATTTTCCTGAATAATTAGTGAACTTCTCAGCAACAAAAAAAGGCTGAGATAAAAATCTCTGTATTTTTCTAGCACGATTTACAATAGTTTTATCGCTTTCTGAAAGTTCATCCATGCCTAAAATTGCTATAATATCTTTAAGTTCATTGTATCTTTGCAAAATCGATTTTACTTCTCTAGCCACATAATAATGTTCTTTTCCAACAATATTAGGATCTAAAATTCTTGAAGTAGATTCGAGCGGATCTATTGCTGGATAAATTCCTAGTTCTACAATGTTTCGAGATAATACTGTTGTTGCATCTAAATGAGAAAAAGTGGCTGCAGGAGCTGGATCTGTTAAATCATCAGCCGGAACATAAACAGCCTGTATAGAAGTTATTGAACCATTTTGTGTAGAAGTTATACGTTCTTGGAGCGCCCCTAATTCATTTGCCAAAGTTGGTTGATAACCAACGGCACTTGGCATTCTTCCTAATAATGCTGATACTTCAGAACCTGCTTGTATAAATCTAAATATATTATCTATAAATAATAATACATCTTGTTTTAATTCATCGCGAAAATATTCAGCCATTGTTAAAGCAGATAAGGCCACTCGCATTCTAGCTCCTGGTGGTTCATTCATTTGTCCAAAAACAAGAGCAGTTTTATTTATTACTCCTGTCTTTTTCATATCGTTATATAAGTCATTGCCTTCTCTTGTTCTTTCTCCAACACCTGCAAATACAGAATATCCATTATGTTCGCTAGCTATATTTCTTATTAGTTCCATTATTAGAACCGTTTTACCTACACCTGCTCCTCCGAATAGTCCTATTTTTCCACCTCTAATATAAGGACATAATAAATCAATCGCTTTTATTCCCGTTTCTAAAATTTCTGTTTTATTAGATTGATCAAAATAGTTTGGACTCTGTCTATGAATAGACCATTGTTTAACATTTTTATTAATTTCAGAGTTATTATCTATTGTCTCTCCAATGACATTAAAAATTCTTCCTAGAATTTCTTCGCCTACAGGAACTTTTATTGGACCCTCTGTATCTATGGCTTTTGCTCCTCGTCGTAAACCATCAGTAAAACTCATTGCTATACATCTTATTATGTTATCACCAACGTGTTGAACAACCTCAGCAACTATTTTTCGAGAACTAACATTTTTATCAATATTTTTATTTTCTAGAAAAATTTCTACTGAATTTTTTATTTTAGGCAAATTATCTAAAAATTTTATATCTATTACAGGACCAACAATCTGAATTACTGATCCAATATTTTTTTTTTTGTTAATCATTTTTTAATCCTAAATAAAAAAATTAATATTAAAAAAATCAGTTATTTATAATTTCTACCATCTGTTGAGTAATTTTATTTTGTCTTTCTCGATTATAATTTAACTTTAAATTGCTTATAATTTCTTTTGCACTATCCGATGCTGATTTCATGAATAGCATTCGAGCGCTATTCTCGCAAATATTGGATTCTACGATAGAAAAATAAATTTTTTCTTTTATATAATTTTTTACGAAAAAAAATAAAACGTCATCTTTGTTTGAATCATATATTATTTGTCTTTTGTTATACTCATCAAATGGCAATAGTTTTTCGCAATATGGTTTTAAATTTGTTGCAGAAAAAAATTTATTATAAACAAGATATATTTCACGATCTTTGTCAAAATCATTTAATAGCTTTTCTATAATATAATCTAATTTTGACAAATCATTAAAAAACTTATAGACGTTAACTTTATATTTTTTTGAGATTTTAAATCCCTGATCGCCAAAAATAATCACATTAGAATTTTCACTTTTATCATAAATATCTTTTGCAAATTTAAAAAGATTTAAATTAAAAGCACCACACAGACCTTTGTTGCTAGTTATTATTATTATATCTTTAAGTTTTTTTCTAAAATTATATTTATTAAAATCAAAATCTTTTTTTAAATTATCCAAAACGTAAATAAAATCTTTATATTTTTCAAAATAAACTTGTTCTTTTCTCAACTTTGTCATTGATATAATGCTCATAGCATCAGTAGTTTTTTTTATTTTATAAATACTTTTAAGTTTGCGCTTTATTTCTATTATATTTATAAAATCATCACACTTTTTATTTATTTTTTAGCGTTCAACATAAACAAAATATTTTATCTATATTTTTTTATTTTCCAAACATATCAAAAATAGATTTTTTATTATTTCCAAACATTTTTAAAATTTTTTTAAAATCATTAAATTTTTTTAGTAAAATATTAACATCGTTAATTTTTTGTCCGGATCCAAGCGAAATTCTCTTTTTTCTAGGACCGTTAATAATATCAGGATTGGCTCTTTCTTTTGGAGTCATAGACAAAATTATGGCGCTGTTTCTAAAAAAAGCTTTATCATCAAGTTGTGATTTACCTATCATTTGAGAAAAACCAGGTATCATACTCATAAAATTTTTAGATGATCCTAGTTTTTTTAGGCTTTGCATTTGGTCGTAAAAATCTTGTAAATCAAAATCTTTTTTAGTAAAAGTTTTAACTGTCTTTTTTATATCTATGTTTTTTTCTATTTTTTCGATAACACCGACTACATCACCCATTCCAAGTATTCGTGATGCTATTCTGTCTGGAAAAAATTCTTCTAGGTCACTAACTTTTTCACCAGTGCCTATAAATTTAATTGGTTTTTTTGTAACAGATGTTATCGATAAAATCGAACCGCCTTTTGTATCGCTATCTAATTTAGTCATTATAACACTATCAATTCCTACAGTGTTATTAAAATCTTTAGCAACATTAGCAGCTTCTTGGCCCATCATTGAATCTACTACTAAAAAAATTTCTTGAGGCCAAACTTTTCTTTTAATTTCTTTTAATTCATTCATCATATTTTCATCGACATTTAATCTACCCGCAGTATCTATTAACACACAATCAAAATTGTTTTTTAAAGCGTATTCTGTACTAAGTTCAGCAATT
Source organism: Clostridiales bacterium (assembly GCA_031265515.1). GTDB lineage: Bacteria > Bacillota > Clostridia > Lachnospirales > CAMVHY01 > JAISCN01. The sequence continues at coordinate 49,816 of JAISCN010000028.1, forward strand.
TCTACTGGACTTTTGTTCTCTTTAAAAAAAACAAAAACATTATTATTTTCACCAAGTATTTTTAATTGATTTACGGCTGCTGGTCTATAAATATCACAAGCAACTAACATAACTTTTTTATTTATTTTTTTTAAATAAACAGCAAGTTTACAAGCATGAGTAGTTTTACCAGAACCCTGCAATCCAACCATCATGTATATAGTTAAATTATTCGAAAAACTTAATTTTGATTGAATAGAGCCCAAATCATTTACTAGTTCGTCATTTACGAATTTAATTATATGCTGTGACGGAGTAAGACTATTAATAATATTTTGATTAATTATTTTTTCTTTTATTTTTTTGATAAAATTTCTAGCAACTTCTAAATTTACATCAGCATCCAAAAAAGTGTTTTTAACATCGTTTAAAGTTTGTTCGATATCTTTTTCGCTTAATCTAGTCTTTTTATTTATCGATTCAAATATTTTCTGAAATTTATTTGATATATTTTCAAAAAAAATTTTCAAGACACCTCTGTTCTTTATTATTATAAATAAAGTTAAGTTTATAAAAACTCTAAAACTAAAATATGCTTTTTAGCCGTGTATAACTTTATAAATAATTTTATTTTTCTTTATTTTTTTATCGCTAAGAACAATTGCATCTTTTAAAATATCGACTGCACGATCTATTTTTTTGTTATCGTTACAAAAAATTTCGAATAATATCTCTCTTTTTTTTATAAAATCGTTAATTTTTGTTTTTATAATAATTCCTGCTTCATAATCTATTATTTCGCTTTTTTTAGTTCTTCCTGCGCCCAATTCAAAAGCTGCTTGACCAATTGTTCTGGCATTTATTTTATTTACAAAACCTTCTTTGTCACTATATATTTTTAATTTATATTTAGCTTGTTTTTTAATTATTTTATTATAATCAAAAATTTCATCAGATTGGTTTTTTGTAAAATCTAAAAATTTTTTATATGCATCAAAATTTTCTAATTTATTTTTTAATAATTCATAAGCGGATTTTTTATCATTAATAATTCCAGATAAAATCAGCATATTAGAAGCTATCTCATACGATAATTTTAATAATCTTAAAGAATTTTTGTTTACCTGATTTTTTAAAATCATAATGGCTTCTTGAATTTCTAATAAATTTCCAACATGACTTCCCAGCGGTTCATTCATGTCACTAATAATTGCGACAATTTTTTTTTTAAATTTCTTTCCAATTAAAATCATTATATTTGCTAATTTTAAAGCAGAATTCAAATCTTGAATTAAAGCGCCATTTCCAAATTTAACATCTAATACAAAACCGTCGGCGCCAGTAGCAATTTTTTTGCTCATTATACTAGACGCTATTAACGGCAAACTTTCTACAGTAGAAGTAACATCTCTTAATTCATAAATTTTTTTGTCTGCTACAGCAATTTCATCCGTTTGTTCTATTATGGCTAAACCTGTTTTTTTTGCTAATCCTATTGCTTGTTTATCGCTTAAATTTGTTTTTATATTAATAGAATTTAATTTATCGATTGTTCCACCAGTGTATCCTAAACCACGTCCTGACATTTTAATCACAGGCAGACCACACGAAGCAACCCATGGCGCTACTATTAATGTAACAGTATCACCAATACCACCAGTGCTATGTTTATCAATTTTTATCCCAGGTATATCAGATAAATCTAAAACCTTTCCTGAATTTATCATAGCTCTTGTAAAATCAAAAACTTCTTTCTCAGACATTCCATTTATAAAAATTGCCATCAACATTGCAGAAGTTTGATAATCTTTGATTTTATTTTTAATAACACAATCAATAAAAAAAAATATTTCTTTTTCGTTGAGTTCGTAGCCATCTCGTTTTTTTGCAACTATTTCTAAAATATTTATAATTTTTTCCACCATTTTAAATATCAAAAAAAAGTTTTTTATTCTCGAACAGATTGTCTTTCGACAGATCTTTTTCTTAAATTAAAAATTGCAAAAACTGCAATCAACGCTCCGATTATAGCAATAGATCCCATAGCGCCACACGAAACAGCAACACATATCGCTGATAAGTTAGCAATATTAATAGATAAGCTGCCAAAAATAATACAAGATGAGGCAAAAATAGTAGCGGTCGATCCTCCGATTAATCTTTCTTTTTTATACAGTTCCATGATTTTTTGATTTGAACTTTCTAAACCTTTTTCTATTTTTTCTAATTCAACTGTCTTTTCACTTATATCTTGTTGATATATTCCCGCTCTTTCTGAGAATTGTGTTTCTAAAGATGTAATTTCTGTACTTTTTTGTTCCATTTCGTCATTCTGTTGTCTCAATCTTTCGCGAAGCGATTGTAATTCTTCCTGTTGAGCACTATTTTCTTCTCTTGCAGTATTCAAATCTAATCTAGTTCGTTCTAAATCTTCCTGAAATTTAATTTCACGTTCTCTAACTTCAGTTTCTCTTCGTTTAATATTTTCCTGAATTCCTTGTTGTTCAGATCTAAGATCTTCCATTTCTGCTATTAATTGTTTGTTTTCTGCTGTTAATTGTTCTTTAAGTGTACAAGCATCCCCAGCAACAACTCTTTGTTCTTCTAATCGATCTTTTAATGATTTTTCTCGATTTTGCGTGTCGATTATCTCAGTTCGTGTACCTTCTAATTCTCCTTCTAATTTTTTTATCTGATTTAACTGCGTTTTTATTATTTCTGATCGTTCCATTGCAGCTTCTGTCACACTTACAATTTTAGAGTTTAGTTCTTCAAGTGAATCTTGATACGTTTTTAATTCTAAAGTTTGTTTATCATTTGATTCTCTTAATTCTTTTTCTCTATCTCTAAGTTCATCTATTTCATGTAATATTTTATCTAAATTTTCTTTTAGTGAACTAAGTTTACTTTCTTTTTCTTTCAAAGTTTTTTTAGTTGCAGATGATTCTTGAGAATTATCTTTAAGTCTTGCAGTTAGATCATCCAATTGAGTAGTCAAATTTTGTATTGTCGAATTAGCTTGTGCTAAATCTTTTTCTCTTCTTGCTAAATCCTCTCTGGCGCTTTTGATATCTTTGACGTGAGTAACACGTTCTGCTTGTAAAACTTCTATTTTTGATCTTAAAACAGCAACTGTTTGATTTAAACTTTCATATTCTTTTGCTTTTACTCCGGAACAAGATTCTAATCTTTGATTAATTTCTCTAAATTCTTGCAGTTCTGCTTTTAAATTTTCTATTTCTCCTTTAGAACGTGATGAAGTTTCAAGTTCTATTTTCAAACGCGTTTCCAAATCTGAAATAGTTTTTTTGGACTGTTCTGATTCTCTCATTTTTGACTCAGCAGCTCGATCCAGAATTTCTGCATGATTTTTTCTTTCTGCTTCAAGCCTTGAATTCAACTCAGAAATAGCTTTTCTTAGCTTTTCAAATTCACTTTTAACACTTTCTCTTGTGAACTTAGTACTTTCATATTCCGTGGCTAATTTTGAGTGATCTCGTTTTATCTCAGCTAATTTTCTATTTAAATCTCTATCAATTAGCTCTAATTGTTCAATTCTGCTCTCATATGCTTTAATTTTTTTTTCGTATAATCTTCTTTCAATAGAATGTTCTGCAATTATACTGTCTTCTATTTTTTCTATGTCTTCTTGTTCTTCAGGTAAACTCCTTGCGAGGGCACTTCTATCTCTTGAGATTTTACGTGATAATTTCAATAAAGTAGTATCTTTTCTACTTGTGGGAATTGCATCTAATTCTTCTAATAACCGTTTATTTTTTTCTCTAACATTTTGAAGATGAGCAATTAATGCCGGCGGTCTTTGATTGATTTCTTCTTCAAGAATTTTTAATCTTTGCGTTAACCTAGATATCTCTTGACGTTGTGTTGATAAGTTTTCTCTTAATTTACTTTTTTTCTCACTTTCTTCAACAACAACAAGACTAATCCTTTGAATTTCTTGTCCTAGCTCATCTATTGTTTCACGAGATTTATGCAGATCTTCTCTCATCTTTTCTTCACATGCTGATAATTCTGCATTTAGTCTTTCTAATTCCAAATTTCTTTTACTAAGATCTTGAGTCTCTTGTTGAGATTTTACTTCTCTAGTTTTTAGTAATTCACACTCATCAGTTAAACCCCGTGTTTCAGAAACAGCGGTTTCTAATTCATGTTCCAATTCTTCTATTTTAGATAAGCGACTCTCCAATTCTGAAATTAATTCAGAATTTTGCGTACTTAAATATTTAAGTTGTTCTTTATTTGCGTCATCAGCATTTTGTAATTCTGTTAATCTTTTAGAAAGCACTCTAAGTTTTGTTGCTAAACTATCCTCAACGCTGTAAGTGCATCTAAGGACCCCTACATGACTAATTAATTCTAATTCAGCTTCAAATATTTCTGATATTTTTTTGTATAATGGGTCACAAAAACTTTCGATCAAATTACAAGTATCCATGACAGATTGTACAGAATCTATACTCGTCAGTACAGAACTTGGTGTTAGTCCTAAATTTAAATCTATTGGTGTTTGAGGCGTATAAATCACTTTTTCAATTGATAATCTAACATTTGAAACAGCTATAAAAATAGCGCCTAATTCTTTGCGTAATTTTTCTGAATTGCCTTCCTCTTCTGCACATTTTATTTCTAAGTGTGTTTCGGCATGTAAAGCGGTTATCAATTTTTTTTCCAATTCTTGCAGAACTCTCATTTGATTTTTTTTCTTTTTAACGTAATATTCACGATAGTGTTGCATCGGAATGTAAAGTTCGAAAGTAAAAAAATCAATTTTTTCATAAAGAAGATAAAAAAAATCAAAACCAAAATCTGTTAATATACCGTCTTCATGTAAAGGAAATGGTAATGAAAATATTGCTTCAGTTAATCTATAAATAATACAATCATAATTAATTAATTTAAATAGATCTGTTGTCCTGTATTCTGTATATTGTCTTTCACCCAAACTGATTACATACAATCCAATAAAAAAATCAAGACATTGCTGAGTATATCCTATACCAAGTGATTTTGTGTCAACTGGTGACAATTCTAGGGATGAAGTTTCAATTTCGATACTTCTTTGTCTGATAAATTCAGAACTGTCTATCATTCTCTTTAGATTAAAATCACTATAACCCGAGTTTATCAAATGTGAAAAAATAACTCCGGTATCATGGATAATTAAATTCATTCCAGGGTGAGTAACGTTCGATACAGCATTGATTTCATCATCATCTTCCGTTGTTACGTCAATACCTGGTACCCGGTAAGGTGCACTTGTATTTCCTATAAGCTTAAATTTTAAAAATTTTTGAATACTTAATTTCATTTGTTCAAAGGTTGTTTCTCCTATGACAGGTATGGGTTTTCTTCTTCTAGATTGCATAACTTTCATCAACTTTTTTTGATAGATTTTTTAAAAAATATTAACGGTTCACCATTTCTAATTATACTTTGATTATACAATTATCTTTATTAATATCAAATATTCTACCATTAAAAAAATTGACCTTAATTCATACATCAAGTAGAAAACGAAAACTTTTTAACTAAAACAATACCAACAGTCGTTGGACCAACGTGACTTCCAATTACAATTCCGATATCAAAAGGTTTAATTTCTATATCTAAATTATATTTGTTTTTTATCGTATTTATTAATTCTATAGCTTCTGTGTTTGATTTCGAGTGGATAACTCCGTATGCATAATCATATTTTTTTTCATCTGTGCTTAACAATGTCAACTCAATTATTTTTTTAATCGCATTCTTTCTACCAAAAGTTTTTGAATGTGCAATTATCTCTCCATCAACAATTCCGATAATTGGTTTTATATTTAAAATATTTGCAGCGGCTGCGGCAGCTTTGCCTATTCGACCGCCTCTTTTTAAATGTTCGAGAGAATCAACAGTCAAAAATATTTTTGTATCTTTTTTTATACTTTCTATAAAATCTTTGGTTTCAAATATATTTTTATTGGCATCGCGAGCTTTTGCAGCTTGAATAGCGAGCAAACCTTCGCCCATAGAACCACTTTTAGAATCGACTACAACAATTTTTCTATCTGGAAATTTTTCAGAGAGACCTTTGCTTATATTAACAACACTTTGATAAGCACCACTTAGTTTCGAACTCATAGATATATACAAAATATCAATACCATCATTTAAAAAATAATTAAATTTATCAAGATAATCTTTTTCCGACGGAAATGATGTTTTTGGATAAAGCGTCTTATCACTTATTAATTTCTCATAAAATTCTTCATTGCTTATATCAATATGTTCACGCAAATAATTAATTCTATCAAGACTACAGTAAAAACTAATAATTTCTATATCATATTTCGATGCAGTTTCTAAATCCAAATCAGAACATGAATCACATATTATTTTAAAATTTGCCAATTTAAAATATTCAACTCCAAAAAATTTTTTAATATCTTTATCTCGAGTTTTATTTTTATGTAAAAATATTTATAGTTATAATTATCAACAAATTTTTTAAGTTAATCATATAAAAACATATAACTAAAATTTAATATTTAAGTTCTTCAAAACTTCTCTGGTTTTATTTATTATTCTGTCATGCAAACTAATATCAATTCCTCCTGCTTTTGCATAATTTTTGTTTCCGCCACCCTTAAAATTAAACTCACGAGACAAATTTAAAATTAAATCATTAATATCAAAATTATTTATATTACTCAAAGCTGTTAAATTATCATCGTTAAATAAAAATATTACGCAATTATCTTTTTTGTTTTTCATATTATCGATTAATAATTTAAATTTATTTTGATCTATTTCTTTATTCAGATAAAAAATAAAGCTAATTTTATTTTTAAAAGTTTCGCAATTATTTATTAAATTATTAGCCACTATTTTTATTTCTTTTGATTTAAATTTCTTAATCTCTTCATTAGTTTTTTTTTCTTTTATCTCTAAATAATTAATTTTTTCCAACAATTTTTTTTCCGCACCAATATAATAATTTCTAACTGAGTCTCCAGTTATAGCTTCTATTCTTTTAATACCCACAGAAATATTTTTTTTATTTATAATTTTAAAACCTAAAATTTCGCTCGTATTTTTAACATGAGTACCACTACACATTTCCATACTAAAGTCATCTATATTAACTACTCTAACGACATCTCCATACTTATTATCAAAAAGAGCTATTGCACCACTTTTTTTAGCTTCATCGATGTTTTTATAAAATATATCAACGTTCGCACATTTACTAATTTTTTTATTAACAAAATCTTCTATCTCGATTAAATCAATATTATTTAATTCTTTTTCATAATTAAAATCAAATCTTAATTTTTTTTCATCAACACTTGAACCCATCTGTCTTATATTTTTATTTAAAATTTTTTTTAAAGCTCTGTGAAGTAAATGTGTTGCAGTATGGTTTCTAGAAATAGATTTTCTACGATATTTATCTAAAATCATCTCAACATCTTGATTTTCAAAAATTTCTCCGTTAATTAACACACATTCATGTAAAAATTTATTTCCAATTCTATAACAAGCAACTATTTTAATTTCTCCAGTTTTTGATCTTAAAATTCCAGTATCAAAAGTTTGCCCAGCACTCTCAGCAAAAAAAATGCTTTCTCTTAAAACTATAAGGATTTTTTTATCAATAATATTAATTTTTTTTACTAAGATATTTTCATCAATAATAGCCACAACAGAGCTCTCCAAATATTCTGTATCATACAAAAATTTAGTTTCTCCAAAACTTTTTAGCAAATCAATCAATACTTGATTGATCTTATCTTCATTTTTTTTATTATTAGATCTAGACTTTTCACGTTGTTCATTTACTTTTTTATAAAAACTTTCTGAATCTATCTCGCAATTACTATCATCAGCAAATTCTTGAACAATCTCAAGCGGAAATCCATGTGTATCATATAACCTAAACGCTTCTTCTCCGGAAATTATTCTATTTTTTTTATCATCGCTATTTATATCAAATATTATACTTTTTATTTTTTCTATTCCAAGATTTAACGTTTCATCAAATTTATTTTTTTCTTGTTTAATTAAATCTAAAATTTTACTCTTTTTATTCTCAATTTCGCCATAACAATCACAGTAAAATTCCATATATTTTATAGCTATACTTTCCAAAATATTATTTTTGATATCTAAAATTTTTATCTTACACATAGCTCTTCTAAGCAATTTTCTTAAAACATATCCACGGCCATCATTCGAAGGATAAATATCATCACTGATCATAAAAACCGCGGCTTTTATATGATCCATAATAATTCTTACAGCCACATCAACTTTTTTGCTATTCCCATAATTAAAATTTAAATTACCAAAAATTTCGTTGCTAATAATTTTATTTTCTTCTATATCAAAAATATAATTAACTTTTTGTAATACAGCAACAATCCGTTCGAGACCCATTCCGGTATCGATATTTTTTTGGCTTAAATTTAAATATTCATCATCACTAATCTTATTAAATTGTGTAAAAACAAGATTCCAGATTTCAATATAATTATCACAATTACACCCAGGACCACAATTTCTATTTTCGCATTTAATATTAAATTCATCGCCACGATAATAATAAATCTCACTACATGGACCGCACGGACCTTTGTCAATTTCCCAAAAATTATCTTTTTTATCTAATCTAAAAATTTTTTTTCTATCTAAAATTTCGCACCAGATTTCATATGCTTCTAAATCATCTTTAAAAACAGTTACAAATAACTTTCTTTTGTCTATTTCTAAAATTTTTGTTAAAAATTCCCATGCAAAGTGAATTGCTTCACGTTTAAAATAATCACCAAATGAAAAATTTCCTAACATTTCAAAAAAAGTTGCATGACGTGAAGTTTTTCCAACATTGTCAATATCATTTGTTCTTATACATTTTTGACAAGAAACTATACGTTTATAAACAGCTACTTCTTCACCAGAAAAATATTTTTTATACGGCGCCATTCCAGAATTTATTAATAAAAGACTATCGTCATTTTGCGGAACTAAAGACAAAGAATTAAACGTTTTATGATCTTTGTTTTTAAAAAAATCTAAAAATAATTTTCTTATAGAATTTAAATCAAAAATTTTATTCAAAGAAACCTCGCTTATCCTGAATAGATAGTTTAATTAAAACAAAATAATATTTACCAAAAAAATTACTAAAAACAAAATTACCAACATATTTGTATCTTATTTTTTTTAAATTTTTTCTAAATAGTGTAATGGTGTTATATTTGACTAATCGTGTTACTGTTTTTTAATATCATTAATTCTAAATTTCATCCTGTTGTAGACGACATCCTTCTAACCACTGCTCGCATTCTCGGTACTTTTCTTTGATTTTTTCATATCGTAATGAGCACAATTTCGATTCATAAACGCTACAAATTGTTATATTAATAATTAACTTACAAACAAAATAATCCAAGGCATTGCACAACCAAGCGTATTCAAATGAATAAGTCCACAACCATCAAATTCAGTAAATGCATTTTTAGTTTGTCTGACTAACAAATTAAAAATTATTTCACCTGAAACCAGTGTAAGTGATAGAACAGGAATTAGTGAAAGCCAATGACGGATGCTATAGCAAAGGACATTTTCTATGGCTTTTTCTTTGTGTATATACAATATGTAATCGTAAAATTCTTGATTGTTAAGAAGTTGTTTTTTTATTTCTTTCTCTTCGACACCTTTAAGCAACAAACAAACGGCTTTTATATAACCATTATTCCACATATCAAAATAATTTCGACCAGAATATTTCTGCTCTCGATAATGAGGAGCTGAATATTGATGTCTTGTTGTTTCAGATACATAAGTATCAGATTCAGGAATAGTTGGATGTTTCTTAAGACTATCAATTGCTAGACCAAATAAAATAATAGCAGCTTCGCGCGGGAAAATAAACTGATCAACATCTACATGTCCCAAACTTGGAAGATACACTCGTTTAAGACTTTTAATCCACTCTTCAGGTTTTGCAATATAATTTTCTACAATCTCCGCTATAAAAGATAAACCACTATCCTCGCTAAAAACTTCTCTTATAAGCGAAACTATATCTCTTGCCTGAGATATATTTTCATTAATTAAAGCATCGTTTGCTTGAAATATAGCAACATGATCTAAACTCTCACCAATAACTGAACTTTTTTCATTAAGTATTCCTGGTAATTCGCATTGAAAACGTTTAGACTTTGCGTAAGATGAATCAATATCGTAATTAATGTACCTGTCAGATCCAAATCTCAAATTATTTTTTATATCTAAAAACTGTTGATAAACACTTTCTCTAGTTAGTTGCATATTTTTCCCTCTTTTATCACTTCAATAACTTATTTTAATTATAACAGCAAAACTAAAAAATTATATTAATTTTTATAAATAATATAAAATTTTAAAATTTCATGATCAATATATAAAAAAATTACTGAAATTTAGTTCAATCAGCGGACTTATATAAATAAATCATTATTTAAAATTATTTCTGGTCAAGTTTTTTAATTTATTTTTAATTTAAAAAAACATAGTTGCTAAATTTATTTTTATTGCTAGAATGTTTTTTTGTGGCTTTTGTCGAAGATTTTTAATTATCTATTGTGTGATATTAAAAATTGACGAACAGGCGGTTAGCCTCCAAGATTGGAGGTGAGTGTATAAAAAAAATACTGCTACAAATTCTAGTCAATGTTTTAGAAAAAACACTAATAGAAGTTGTGCAATATATTTTTAAAAACTTTAAATAACCGC